>CANJXI010000065.1 GCA_947478785.1 Caulobacteraceae bacterium | reverse complement strand
CTCCAACCACGTCTTCAAGGACTACGACGCCATCCTCGACGCCGTCTGCGACGCCTGGAACCGCCTCATCGCCGAGCCAGACCGCATCCAATCCCTCGGCGCACGGACATGGGCCTGCTGCGGTGACGTTTAAGGGCGGTTGGTATTACCCGCTTAAGCTAGGCCAAGGCTCCCGCATGCCAAGCGGTCTTCCAAATAGAGGTGCGTAGCGGCGGTCAAGGAAGGCTTCAGCTTGCTTAAGCGAGAGACCTGTTGTGAGGTTGGCGAGGCCGGTAGCCGGAGGAGCGGGATATTCTCCGCCAACTTCAATGAATCGTCTGGTCTGATGAAGGCATCGTCAGATGCTTCCCGCCCTTAAATCTCACGGTTGATGCGAGCCTGCCGGCCTCGGCAAGTCAAGGACGCGCACGGCGTGCGCGCCGCGGCGCGGCCGGCCGGAGGCCGGTCCTTGAGTTGCCGAGACCGGCAGGCAGAATGGCCGCCATGAGATTTTGGTGAGGGGTTTGGGCGGGCGCTCCTCATTACCCTTCTCCTGATCGTCATGGCCGGGCTTGTCCCGGCCATCCAGAGGCGTTGACGCTGGGAGTGTCCTGATCGGGCGGCGTGTCTGGGTCCCCGGGACAGGCCCGGGGATGACGGGCTTGGTTTGACCTATGGCGTGTGTGCAATGGGGCCAGGATGAGCGAGGCGTTCGAACTGCGCCAGGCAGTGGCGGCGGACGCGGCGGCCATTCGCGAACTGACGCGGCGGGCATACGCCAAGTGGGTCCCGGTCGTCGGACGTGAGCCGAAACCGATGCTGGCCGACTACGACGCGGCGATGCTGAAGCATCGCTTCGATCTGCTGTACGTGGACGGAGCCCTGACCGGTACGATGCGAGGCTTGAGATTTAAGCCATCCCCTGCCGCTCCACCCCTCGTCCCCGGCGCGGACCGCGCGAGGGGAGGGGCGTGATCCTAGAACAGCACCCGGGGGTTCATGATGCGCTTGGGGTCGAGGGCCTTGCGGATCGCCTGCAGGGCCTCGAGTTCGACCGGCGACTTGTAGCGGCGGGCCTCCTCGGTCTTCATCGCGCCAAGGCCGTGCTCGGCGCTGATCGAGCCGCCCATGGACGCCACGATGTCGTGGACGATGCGCGAGCCGGCGTCGCGGCGCGCGGCGTGCTCGGCGTCGGAACCGCCGTCGGGCCGCAACACGTCGTAGTGGATGTTGCCGTCCCCCATGTGGCCGAAGGCGGCGACGCGGGCTCCCGGCGCGAAGGCCCGCATGGCGGCGGTGGCTTCGTCGAGGAAGTCGGCGACCCGGCTGACCGGCACCGAAATGTCGTGCTTCCAGGTGGCGCCTTCCGGCTTCTGGGCCGGCGACTGGTTCTCGCGGATGGCCCAGAGCGCCTTGGCCTGGGCCTCGGTCTGGGCGACCACCGCGTCGGCGACCAGGCCGTCGTCCAGGCCCGACGCCAGGAAGCGCTCCATGGCGGCCTCGGCCGAGCCGGGCTCGCCGGAGGAGAATTCGGCCAGGACGTACCAGGGATGGACCTGCGCCAGCGGATCGCGGGTCCCGGCGATGTTCCGGAGCGCGAAGTCGACGCCCAGGCGGCCCATCAGCTCGAAGGCCTCGACCGCCCCGCCGGTCTCGTCCTTGGCGCGGCCCAGGAGGCGGATGGCGTCTCGCGGGCTCGAAACGCCGACCATGGCGACGGCGCGGGAGACCATCACCGGATAGAGCTTGAGCGCCGCGGCGGTGACCACGCCCAGCGTGCCCTCGGCGCCGATCAGCAGCTGCTTGAGGTCGTAGCCGGTGTTGTCCTTGCGCAGGCGCTTGAGCCCGTTCCAGACCTCGCCATTGGGCAGGACGGCCTCCAGGCCCAGCACCAGGTTCCTGACCATGCCGTAGCGCAGCACCTGGGTGCCGCCGGCGTTGGTGGAGACCGCGCCGCCCACCGTGGCCGTGCCCTCGGACGCCAGGCCCACGGGGAAGCGGCGGCGGATGGCGGCGGCGGCCTCGTGGACGGCCGACAGCGTCACCCCGGCCTCGGCCACCAGCACGTCGTCGAACGCATCGCTGTCGCGGATCGCCCGCAGCCGCTCGGTGGAGAGCAGCACCTCGCCCCGCGGAATCTGGCCGCCGACCAGGCCGGTGTTGCCGCCCTGGGTGGTGATCGGCGTGCCGCTTTCGAAGCAGATGCCCACGACCGCGGCGACATCGGCGGTGGTCTTCGGCAGGGCCAGGAACGGGGTCTCGCCGGTCCAGCGGTCGCGCCATTCGAGCAGCTTGGGCGCCAGGCGTTCGGGGTCCTGGCTCCAGCCGCCCTCGCCCAGCACGGCCTTCAGGCGGCTCATCACATCGGCGGGGACGGGCGCGGTCATGGGCGGAGCCTACGCTTCACGCCCGGCGGTTTCCAGTATATACTCCGGTATATAAAGGAGCGCGATCATGGCCATCCTGATCAAGAACCCGGAGACCGAGCGCAAGGCCCGCGAACTGGCCAGCCTGCGCGGCCAGAGCATCACCTCGGTGATCGACGGGGCGCTGGACAAGGCGCTGGCGGAGGCGAAGCCCAAGCGGCGGGCGACGATCGAGGAGATGAACGCTGCGACCGAGCGGATGTGGGAACGGTCGGGCGTCCGACCGCCGTTTCCCCCCGTCACCAAGGAAGAGTGGGACGAGATCAATGAGATTCCGGGCCTCGGCGAGGACTGGGATTGATCGCCGTCGATGCGTCAGCCCTTGTCGCCATCGCATTGAACGAGCCCGAGAAGCCAGACTTCACGACGATGCTCAGCAATACCGATAGCGCCTGGATTTCGCCGATCAACTACGTCGAGACGGGGCTAATTCTCAGGCAAAATCGCCTCCTGAGAACCCGGATCGAACTTGATGAGTGGCTCGCGACCTATGGCGTTGTCGTCGATCATATAAGCCAACTCGCCCAGCCGGCTCTGGAAGCCTATCTGGTCTACGGCAAGGGCTTGCACCCCGCGCGCCTGAACCTCGCCGACTGCTTCGCCTACGCGCTCGCCAAGCAACTCGACGCGCCGCTGCTCTACAAGGGCGACGACTTCGCCAGGACCGACATCCGCTCGGCGCTTCAGCCCACGTAGCCCGCCGCGCGGCGCAGGCGGTCGTTGATGGCTTCGCCCAGGCCCTCGCGCGGGATCGGGGCGACGGCGATGGCCGAGGCGCCGCAGCGGTCGGCGGCGCGCAGGTGGGCGAACAGGTTGGCGGCGGCTTCGGCGAGGTCCCCGGTCGGGCTGAGGTTCCAGATGCGCTCGCCGGCGCGGGCGGGACCGAACGCGAGCCAGGCCTCGCCGGGGGCGGGGGCGGTGATCTCCAGGCGCAGCGGCGAGTGCGGGGCGTAGTGGCGGGCCAGCCGGCCCGGCGAGCGGCGGGCGTCGTCGTCAGCCTCCGCCAGCGGGCCCAGGATCGCCTCGATCGCCGCGCGGGTGACGGCGCCCGGGCGCAGCAGCCGGGGCGCGTCCAGCAGGGCGATGACCGTGGACTCCAGGCCGACGGCGCAGGGCCCGCCGTCGAGGGCGGCGGCGGCCGAGGCGCCGGTCTCCTCCAGGGCGTCGGCCAGGGTGGTCGGGCTGGGCCGGCCGGAGCGGTTGGCGCTGGGCGCGACCAGCGGGCCGCCGAAGGCGCGCAGCAGGGCCTGGGCCAGCGGATGGCCCGGCGCGCGGACCGCCACGGTGTCGAGGCCGGCGCGGGCCAGGTCGCAGACCGCGGCTCTATCGGCGATGGGCAGGACCAGGGTCAGCGGGCCGGGCCAGAACGCCGCCGCCAGGCGCTCGGCGCGCTCATCGAAGCGGGCGATCCGGCGGGCGGCGGCCTGGTCCGCCACGTGCGAGATCAGCGGGTTGAAGGCCGGGCGGCCCTTGGCCTCGTAGAGGGCGGCCACGGCGCCGGGATTCCCGGCGTCGGCGGCCAGGCCATAGACCGTCTCGGTGGGCATGATGACCAACCCGCCGCGTTTCAGCGCGGCGGCGGCCAGGGCGACCTGGGCTGGGGGCGTGTCCACGCGGGCTGGTTACACCGGGGCGGCGAACACTGTCCTAATTCTTCGGGGGCGCGGCGCGTTTTGCCTGGAGGTCGACGCGCACGGTGACCTTGGCCGGAATCTGGTCGGTGGCGGCGAACTCGCCCTGGCCGACGCCGAACAGGGTGCGGTCCAGGCTGGCGGTTCCGGCCATCTTCGCCGCGTCTCCGGTGATGGTCAGGCGGAACGGCAGGTCGAGCGGCTTCTTCACCCCACGCAGGGCCAGCGTCCCGTGCGCGACGTAGCGGCCGTCGGCAGCCTGGGTGAAGCGGCCGGCGGTGAAGGTGGCGGTTGGATGGGCCAGGGCGTCGAACCAGTCGGCGGACGGCAGGGTCGCGTCGCGCTGGGCGTCGCCGGTGCGGGCCGAGGCCATGTCGATGCTGACACTGACCTTGGAGCGGTCCAGCGCTTCGGGCGAGAACAGGATGTCGGCCTTCCAGCGCTCGAAGCGGCCCGACACCGGCTCACCGCTCCAGGCGGTGGCGAAGGCCAGGGTCGATCCCTTGGCGACGGTCCAACGGGACGGCGCGTCCGACGGCGCGGCGGGACCGGGCGGGCCGGGCTCGGTGACGGGCGCAGGCGCGGCCACCGGCGCGACGGCGGGCGCGGGCGCGGCCTGTGGCGCGGGCGCGGGGGCCATCGCGGGATGCGGCGGGGTGACCAGCTTGCCGAAGGCGATCACCGCCACGGCGCCGAGCGCGATGGCCAGCAGGCGCGGCTCCCACCAGCGGCCGGGAACCGCGCCGGGCGCCATGCGGGCCAGGACCGGCTCCTCGCGGCTGAGGAACTGGTGCTTCAGGGCGCCGGCGATGTGCAGGGCCAGGAGGACGTAGATCAGCTTGGCGATCAGGCCGTGACCGACCTCGCCCACCTGATGCCAGGTGTGTTTCGCGGCGGGGGCGAGGCCGGCCAGGCCGGGGATGTCCGGCCAGGGGACCACGCCGTAGAGCAGGGTCGGCAGGACGATCCGGCTGGTCGAGACGATCAGCCAGCCGGTCAGCGGCATGGCGATCATGATCACGTAGAAGCCCACGTGGGTGAGCTTCGCCAGGACGACCTCCCACCGCGCCATGGTCGCCGGCAGCGGGGCCGGCGGATGGCTGAGCCGCCAGGCCAGCCGGACCAGGCTGAGCAGCAGGATGGTGATGCCCACGGACTTGTGGAGCTGGGTGATGGCGAAGGTTTCGGGCGTGCGCGGCGGCCCCATGCGCCCGGCCAGGATCACCTGCAACACGATGGCCGCGGCGATCAGCCAGTGCAGGGCGATGGCGACGGGGGCGTAGCGCCAGCCGCCGCGCGCGATGGATCGAGGTCCGCTCACAGGGTCACTTCCTCACGAACTCGATCTCGAACGACAGGTCGATGTCGTCGCCGGCGAACTGCCTGACATTGTCCACCCCGAAGTCGGAGCGCTTGATCCGGCCGGTCCCGGAGAAGCCGAGCCGCGTGCCGGCGCCGAGCAGGCCGGGGCCCGAGCCATTGTACTGGACATCCAGCGTCACCGGCCTGGTGACCCCGTGGAAGGTGAGGTCGCCGGTCACCGTTCCATGGCCGTCCGCGCCGCCCTGGGCCGAGGTCGAGACGAACTGGATGGCCGGGTACTTCTCGGGCTCGAAGAAGCCCGCGACCGTCTTGCTGAAGCTGGGTGTCCCGGTGTCGATGGACTTGGGGTCGATGCTGAGGGTGACCTTGGTCGCCTGCCAGTTGGCCGGGTCGTAGGCGAAGCCGCCGCTCAGCGTGTTGAAGCGCATGGTGTAGCGGGAGAAGCCGCCCATGTGCGGGATCCGGACCACCAGTCCCGCGTGGCGCGGATCGAGCTCGTAGGCGCCGGCCGGGACCTTCGCCGGGTCCCGGGTATTCGGGTCGGCCAGGGCCGGCGCGGCGGCGGCGGCCAGGACAAGGGCGAAGACGAGCGCGCGCATGGGACGATCCTTGCAAAGCCGGGCGGGAAGATCGTCCATTTGTGCCCCGCCGCAAAGAGGGGGTTCAACGATCGGCCAGGAGAGCCCACGCGCCGGCGTTTGAGGATCACGCCGCTTGGCCTATTGATCGGGCGCCGACGCTTGCTGGAGCCGCCCCATGACCTACCGCGCCCCGGTCCGCGACCTCGTCTTCGCGCTGAGGACGGTCGGCCATTCCGACCTGCTGGCGCGGGCCTTTCCGGACCTCGACGAGGACACCGTCCAGGCGGTGCTGGAGGCGGCCGGCGCCTTCGCGGAGAACGAGCTGGCCCCGCTCAACCGGCGGGGCGACGCGCAAGGCGCGCGCTACGAGAACGGCGGGGTTATCGCGGCGCCCGGTTTCGCCGAGGCCTACGGCCACTTCGTCGAGCAGGGCTGGAACTCGCTGTCGGCCGATCCGGCGCACGGCGGCCAGGGGCTGTCCAAGGCGCTCGAGCTCGCCGTCTCCGAGATGGTGCAGGCCGCCAACATGGCCTTCGGCCTGTGCCCGATGCTGACCCAGGCGGCCATCGAGGCGCTGGCCCAGCATGGGACCGAGCGCCAGAAGCGCCTGGTGCTGCCGAAGCTGGTCTCTGGCGAGTGGACCGGCGCCATGAACCTGACGGAATCGCAGGCGGGCTCGGACCTGGCCGCCCTGACCACGCGGGCCGACCCCGACGGGACCGGCGGCTACCGCCTGACCGGCGAGAAGATCTTCATCACCTGGGGCGACCACGACGTCGCCGACAACATCTGCCACCTGGTGCTGGCCCGCACGCCCGACGCGCCGCCCGGCGTCAAGGGGATCAGCCTGTTCCTGGCGACCAAGCGGCTCGTCGGCGACGACGGCGCCCTGGGCGCGGCGAACCGCCTGCGCGCCGGCTCCATCGAGCACAAGCTGGGCATCCACGGCTCGCCCACCTGCGTGATGCTGTTCGAAGGCGCGCAGGCCGAACTGGTCGGCGAACTGGGCCAGGGCCTGGCGCACATGTTCGTCATGATGAACGCCGCCCGCCTGCAGGTGGGGGTCCAGGGCGCCGCCATCGCCGAGCGGGCCTTCCAGCAGGCTCTGGCGTTCAGCCAGGAGCGCCGCCAGGGCCGCGCGGCCTGGTCGAGCGAATACCCCGCGGCGATCTACGACCACCCGGACGTCCGCCGCACCCTGATGCTGATGAAGGCGAAGACCGAGGCCGCCCGGGCCATCTGCCTGGCCACCGGCGTGCTGGCCGACCTGGCGCGCCTGGCGCCCACCGAGGACGAACGCGCCCAGGCCAAGGCCCGCCAGGAACTGCTCACCCCCATCGCCAAGGGCTGGTCGACGGAGGTGGGCGTCGAGGTGGCGTCGCTGGGCGTGCAGGTGCACGGTGGCATGGGCTTCATCGAGGAGACCGGGGCGGCGCAGCACTACCGCGACGCCCGCATCGCGCCGATCTACGAGGGGACCAACGGCATCCAGGCCATCGACCTGGTGGGCCGCAAGCTCAGGGCCGCTGACGGGGCGGCGATGGCCGGGCTCTGCGCCGAGATGGCGCTGACCGCCGGCCGGCTCGGCGAAAGCCCCGATCTGGCGGGCGTCGGCGTCCGGCTCGCGGCCGGCGTCGCGGCCCTGGAGCGAGCCACCGCCTGGCTGCTGGCCAACGGCGGGGCGGCCAGCCTGGCCGGCGCCACGCCCTACCTGAAGCTCGCCGGCGACGTGGTCGGCGGCTGGATGCTGGGCCGCCAGGCGCTGGCGACGGCGGGGTCCGACGATCCCTGGCTGGCCTCCAAGCGGGCGCTCGCCCGCGTCTACGCCGCCCAGGTGCTGGCCCAGGCTCCGGGGCTGGCCGAGGGCGTGATGGACGGCGAGGCCGACCTCGTGGCCACCACGGCGGCGCAACTCGCGCCCTGAGCCCGCGATGACCGTCCCGCCGCCAGACCCCGGGGCCGACGCCCGCCGAGCCGCGCTGTTCGCCCTGCCCTCGCCAGCCGCCGCGAGCGCGCTGATCGGCTGGACGCTGGCGGTCGACGGCGTCGGCGGGCGGATCGTGGAGACCGAGGCCTACCACCACGAGGATCCGGCCTCGCACAGCTACGCGGGACTAACGCCGCGCACGGCGGTGATGTTCGGGCCGGTGGGGCGCATCTATGTCTACCGTTCCTACGGCATCCACTGGTGCATGAACCTGGTCTGCGGCGAGGGGCCCGGCAGCGCCGTGCTGATCCGCGCCCTGGAGCCCACCATGGGGCTGGAGGTGATGTCGGAGCGGCGCGGGACCAATGACATCCGCGCGCTCTGTTCCGGCCCCGGCAAGCTCTGTCAGGCCCTGGCGGTGACGCATGAACACAACGGGATGGCTGCCGATAAGCCGCCGTTCTCGCTGGCGCCCGGCGAGGGGGCGGGAAGCATCGTCGGCCCGCGCATCGGCATCACCAAGGCCGCGGACGTCCCCTGGCGATTCGGAGAGGCCGGCTCACGCTTCCTGAGCCGGCCGTTTCCCGCGGTTCAGGGCCCCTCTCCCCCGCGAAGCGAGCTCCGCGGGGGGCGAGGAGAATTCTAGAGCTGGGCCAGCAGGTAGTCGGCGGCGGAGACGCGGAATTCGCCGGCCGCCTCGACGTTGAGCTCCTTCACCACGCCGTTCTCGACGATCATGGAATAACGCTGCGAGCGCGTGCCCATGCCGAACTTCGAGGCGTCGAACTCCAGGCCCAGCGCCTTGGTGAAATCGCCGCCGCCGTCGGCCAGCATGACGATGTCGTCGCCCACCGCCTGGTCCTCGGCCCAGGCGCGCATGACGAAGGCGTCGTTCACCGAGAGGCAGGCGATCGTGTCCACGCCCCTGCCCTTGATGTCGCCGGCCAGCTGCTTGAAGCCCGGCAGGTGCTTGGCCGAGCAGGTCGGGGTGAATGCGCCCGGCAGCGCGAACAGGGCGACTTTCTTGCCCTTGAAGATGTCGTCCGTGGTGACCGGCTTGGGCCCCTCGGCAGTGGCCTGGGTGAGCTTGGCGTCCGGCAGCTTGTCGCCGACTTTGATGGTCATGGCGGTCCCTTCCTGTTTGTGAGCTAGGCACATAGCGTTCGGCGCGGCGACCGCAACCCGCGATCGCAGGCGAGCCCTTGAAAGCGCCACGCTCAGGACCGATGTCGGGATGATGGAAGGCGGATTCTTCAGCGGCCAGATGCTGATCGCCATGCCGGGGATCACCGACCCGCGCTTCGAACGCGCGGTGATCCTGGTCTGCGCCCACGACGCCGAGCACGCCATGGGCGTGGCGGTGAACCGGCCGGTGGAAGGCCTGACGGTGCCCGACCTGCTGGAGCGGCTGCGGATCACCGCGACCATCACCGTGCCGCCGGACCTGGTGGTGGTGGGCGGGCCGGTGGAGCGCGAGCGCGGCTTCGTGGTCCACACCGACGACTACCGGGCCGAGCACAGCCTGGCGATCAGCCCCGGCGTGGCGTTGACCGCCACCCGGGAGGTGCTGGAGGCCATGGCCAGCCCGGGCGGCCATCCGCGCCGCGCGCTGATGGCGCTGGGCTACGCCGGCTGGGGTGCGGGCCAGCTGGAGGACGAGATCAAGCGCAACACCTGGCTGACCTGCGACGCCGACGAAGCGCTGATCTTCGGCCACGAGCATGACCGCAAGTGGGGCCGGGCGTTGGCCAAGCTGGGCGTCGATCCGGAGCGGCTGAGCGCGGCGGCGGGCCGGGCCTAGAACGCCTCTCAGCCCTCCAGCTGCCTGGCGATGGCGGCGTGGTACTTGTCGATGTTGGCGGGGTTGACGATCCGGAACAGGTCGTCGGGCAGGGGCGCGTCCTTGTAAGCCTCGATGGTCATGGTGCGCTTGAACAGCGTGATGTCCTGGCCGGGCCGGGTGAAGTGGTACTCGATCGTCATCCGGCCGGGCGTGCCGCCCTTGCCCTCGCGGTCGTGACCCAGCAGCCCCACCGAATTGAACACCCACAGCTTCGGCCGCATGGCGATGGCCAGGTGCCAAGTGTAGACGATGTCCGGGTTGGACCCGCTCTCGGTCCAGACGTCGCCCACCTTCAGCGGCAGCGGCAGTTTCCGGCTGCCGACATGGGCGCTGCCCGGATAGGTCTTCGTCCAGTTCTCCGGATTGCTCACGAAGTCGTAGACCGCCTCCGCCGGCTGGTTGAAGGCGGTCTCCGAACTCGTCGTCACGATACCCATCTGGCCTGTCTCTCCGTCCTGCGATCAGTTTCGCCCATGCCTAATGCACGGGGATCGCGAAGGCAAAGCGGCATGGCGGCCGGTGGCTAGACCCTTTCCGGTTCAGGTGGAATCACTTGAACCGGATGAAAAGGGTCTATCTTCAAATGTTTAGAGCGCGTCGGACGGGTGAACCGGTATCCACTTCACCCTGACGCGCTCTAGGCGCGGGCGGCGAGGCCTTCGTGCGCGCGGCGGCGGCGCACCAGCGCGCCCAGGCCGCCGAAGCCCATCAGCATCAGGGCCCAGGTGGCGGGCTCGGGAACCCCGGGGCCGGCCGGGCGCACGGTCAGCTCGAAGTTCGACACGTCCTGCGCCGCGTAGCCCAGGCCGGTGGCGCCGGTGAAGCCGAAGTAGAGCTGTGGGCCGAACGTCGTCAGGTCGACGGCGCGGCTCTGGGTCGTCGATTGCGCGGTGTCGCTGTTCAGCGCGGTGAAGCTGAGCACGCCGCCCGAATAGCCGAACGTCACATGGATGTGGTTGGCGAGGTTGTCGCCGAGGCTGAAATTCCCCAGCGCGCCCGATCCGCAATAGGCGTTCGAGAAGGTGCCGGCCGGGATATCGCAGGTCTCGCCGCCCAGGAAGATGGTCGCGTGGTTGTTGTCCCAGCTCTGGAACCCGATGCCGACCGAATTGCCGATGCCGTCGGCGCCGATGCCGCCGCCGCCGCCGCCCAGCGCGCTGGCGCCGTTGGGGTCGTTCTGGATCAGGAAGGCCACGCCGTCGGCCTGATGGCCGTAGCCGGCCGGGTCGCCGTTACCGTCGAGCACCGGGACGCCATCCGGATCCGTGGCGGCCCCGATCGAGCCGATGTCGACCAGGCTGATGTCGAAGGAGCCGGAGAAGGCGTCGCCGGAGCTGAACGTGCTGGTCAGGAAGCCACTGCTGGCGCCGCGCACCGTGCCCTGGTTCAGGTTGAGGTCGTTGGCGGTGGCCGAGGCCATGCCGTTGAGCTGCAGGGTGCTGAGATCGATGGTCGCCGCCCTCGCGCCCGAGGCGGACACCAGCAGCGCCGCGGCGGCGGCGCCCATCAGCAGATTGTGGATACGCATTATCGGCGCCCTTAAAGACATTGTTAGACATGACTAGAGGCTCGGCGGGACGGAAAGGAAAGACCGTTCGCCTCTGTGGGGAACTGGGCGACGGGCGACGGGGAGGCCAAACATGATCACGACGGGCGACAGGGCCGACATCGAACGGCACATCCGCGGCTATATCGAACACTGGAACGCCCGCGACGCCGAGGCCGTCTGGTCGCGGTTCTATCGCCTGGATCCCGCCCACCGCATGCAGGGCGCGGGCGACGTGCGGGCGATCCTGGCGGGCCTCGACGCCGAGGGCTACCAGCGCACCGTGATCGACGCCCTCGAGCCCGTCCTGCTCGGCCCCGGCGAGGCGGTGGCCAAGGTCACCTACACGCGGCTGAAGACCGACGGGAGCGCCATGCCGCCCGCCAGGCGCAGGATCGAATACGCCCTGCGCCGGTTCCCCGACGGCTGGCGGATCACCTGGACCCACGTCCCGGACTGAATTCCATCGGCGATTGACTTGAGTGAATCCGTGACGGCTTCTGGCCCCGCGTAAATTGTAACCCTCGCCCAGGAGTTCGGGATGTTCGCCAAGCTTATCGCCGCCGGTTCGGTGGCCGCCGCCCTGATGATCTCGGGCGCCGCCCAGGCCTCGACCAACCTGATCACCTTCGAGGAGCCCGTGCTGACGGCGATGGGCAATTCGCCGGGCTCGGCGGTCCCGGTGGGCGCGCAGGTCTCCACGCAATTCCTCTCGACCCTGGGCGTCAGCTTCAGCTCGAACGGCGGGTTCGCCGCGGTGGTCGACCACGGCTATCCCGACCTGACGCCGACCCCGCCGAACATCCTGGGCGGCACCAGCGCCGGCGGCGGCCTGGACTATTCGGCGGTGATCACCGCGGCCTTCTTCGACCCGAACAACACCTCGATCTTCGCCACCACCGACCACGTCCGGGTGCTGGGCGACCTCTATGGCCTGGGGTCCGGAACCGTGACGCTCACCGCCTACGACCAGTTCGGCGGCGTGCTCGGGACCATCTCCGACAACGACAACTACCCGCTGGGCCAGGGCCCGGTGCTGCAGCTCAACATCGCGGGCATCCACTCGGTGGCCTTCAGCGGCACGTCCGGCTCGGTGGGCTTCGACAACTTCGAGTTCAACACCGTTGCCGCCGTCGGCGCGGCCGTGCCGGAGCCCGCCGCCTGGGTCCTGATGATCGCGGGCTTCGGCCTGACCGGGGCGGCCCTGCGCCGCCGCCGGGCGGGACCGGCGTTCGCCGGCTAGACCCTTTCCGGTTCAAGTGGAATCACTTGAACCGGATGAAAAGGGTCGATCTTCAAATGTTTAGAGCGCGTCGGACGGGGGAACCGGTATCCACTTCACCCTGACGCGCTCTAGACGAACAGCGCGCCCACGGTTCCCGCCAGCGCCGTCACGGCGGTGGCGATGCCAGCCACTGACTTCACCTGATCGGCCAGGCTCGCCAGGAAGCTGCCGAGCGTCAGCTTGTCGGGCTTCTTGCTGGCCGCCTCCGTGGCGATCCGTTCGACCAGCGCCTGGGCGGTCGGCGCATCGGGCAGGGCCGCGCCATGCGCCTCCAGCGCCTCCAGCGCCTCCAGCACGGCGGTCAGCCGGGCCAGCAACTCGTCGCGCCCCTCCGCGGCCAGGGCGGCGGCGGCGTTGTTGACCGTTGCCCGCGCCTGGGCGCCGACCGCCATGGCCTGGACGTTGAGGGTCCCGCCCGAGACCTGGACCAGGGGCCCGCCGGACTTGTCCCGGCTCATGCCGACACCTTCTCGCGCGTGCGGCGCACCGCGTTGGCGACCTTGGCCTGGGCGCCCTCGCCCACCGCCATGCCCTGGGCGTTGATCGAGCCGCCGGAGACGATCACCCCGTTGTTCAGGATATGCACCGTCCGCTCCTTGATCTCCGAGGTGTCCACCCCGTGGTCGTCCAGGAAGTCGACCAGGCTGTCCAGCATCTGCTGCTGCAGGATCTTGTGGTGCATCTCCTTGTCGAGCTTCTGGAAATAGACCCGCCATTCCTTGCCCGCCGCCATCTCCCGCAGGCTCTGGGCGCAGCCGTAGTCGAACAAGAGGTCCTCGTTGATCGCCTTGCGCTGCTTGCCCTCCAGCCCCCACAGGCCGATCGCGTTCAGCAGCCGCCCGAAGGTCAGCAGGGGGGCTAGGATCTGCAGGAACCAGCTCTTGACCACCGAGACCGCGAGGATCCGCACCCCGTCCTTGAACCGCAGGCGGGGATGCACCTTGTCGAGGTCGTAGTAGGCCGGCCGGAGCGGCGGCAGCAGGAAGGCGCTGAACTCCACGAACAGCTTCGACGACAGCTTGCGGAAGCGGATGAACTGGGTGACCGCCAGCTCGCCGCTCCAGTCGACGACCTCGACGCAGAGATAGTAGCGGACCTCGTTGGACACGCCGGAGGCGTAGCTCTCGACCAGCGCCTCGTCGACCCGGCTGACCGGGCGTTTGTGGACGTCGGGAAGAAAGCGCCGATCCCCACGGATCGCGCGGCCGCTGACGAAAAGTTTCCGGCTGAGCTGAAGGTTGGGCAGCCTGAGCGCCTTGAACCCCCCGTCGATGTGCCGGTAGAGGTCGGCCAGCTCGAAGGACCGCAAGGGCCGCGCCTGGACCCCGTCTCGCGCGCGCTCCAGATCCACCGCGAACGACCAGCCCCCCAGGTCGGAGCCCGAGCCCACGAAAGGCGAGAAGCCGGAATAGACCACCAAGTTGCCGCTGTCGGCGTGCGGCTCGGGGGCGGCGTGCTGGCGGCGGAAGCCCTCGCGGGTCAGCCTTCGGCGGATCAGCCCGTCCAGGCTGAAGGCCTCCCAGGCCGTGATCACGATCGCACCCAGCCCGCAGATCAGCGCCAGCCGCTGGGGCAGCAGGCCCATGCCGAAGGATCCGTATGTCGCCGCGGCCGCCAGGAGCACCACGACGGACAGCGGGCAAAGGACGAGGTCGCGGACGGCCTTGGAACGCAGGGCGCGCCGGCAATGATCCGTGACCATCGCCACATCGACGCCTACCTCCGGCGCACGGGCGCGGAAGCCCTCCCGGCCGCGGGTCAGCACCGCGTCGCGGAAGCCGGCGTCGGTGTAGGCCGCGCCGCAGAGGTAACGGGTGGTCTCGTGGCCGAACGCCTCGGCGGCGACCGCTCCCAGGGCTTGCGGATCCTCGTCGCCATGCCGATCGAACGCGACTGCCATCGCCCCCTCCTCATGTTTGAGGTGAGCAGAGAACAACACGCCCGCCTGGGTTGCAAGCCGGCAAAACGCCGTTCGGCGTCGGCGCTAGGCGAGGCGGGTGAGCGAGATGTCGACCATGATCTCGCCGGAGATCGCCTCCAGCGCCGCCTGGACCTGGCCGGCGGCCACGCCCGGCGGCAGGCGCAGGCGCGCCTGCATGCGGAACAGCGGCGCGCCGGAATGCGGCTCGGCCTCCACCCGGGTGTCCAGCGCCTCGATGTTGACGGCAAGACCGCTCAGCACCGCGGAGACCTGGTGGACGATGCCCAGCCGGTCCTGGCCCACCAAGCTGAAGTCGACCGCGTCGCCCGCCACGCCGGCGTCGTCGAGGGCCGGCGCGATCCGCACCTCCAGCCCGTGGGCGTCCACCGCGCGGACCGCCTCGCGCAGCCGCTCGACCTCGACCGCCTCCAGCTCGACCAGCACCGAGCCCACGTAGAGCCCGCCCAGCCGGCTCAGATGGCTCTCCAGCCAGTTGCCCCCCGCCGACAGCACCGCGCCCGCCAGCGCCTCGGTGAGGCCCGGCCGGTCGCTGCCGACAATGCTCAGGATCAGGGTCGCCATGGTTGAGTCTCCGGGGGGCCGAACCCTATACCGCTCATCCCCGCCTTGCCGCTACGCCCCGCCCGCGCGGATCATCTCGACCTGGGAGCCCGCGACCTGCCGGACCTCGCAGACGCCTTCCCAGTCCGGCATGTGGGCCTGGTGCAGGGCCATGAAGTCGCGGGCGCTGTCGATGGCGGCGGCCATGTCCGGCAGCTCGAAGACCGCGTAGCCGCCGATCACCTCCTTGGTCTCGGCGAACGGCCCGTCGGTGACCATAAGCTTGCGCTTCCTCAGACGCACCGCCGCGCCGGCCACCGTGGCCGGCAGCAGGCCGCCGTCGGAGATCATCCGCCCGGCCGCGATCTCCCGCTGGGCCATGGCGTGCATGGCCTCCCCCATGGCCGGCGTCGGCTCGACCGAGCTGGCGCTCCGGACAATGAACATGAACCGCATTGGATCTCTCCTGAAAGGGCGCGCGAGCCGCGCCGGAACCCCAAGGACGGAAGGAGCCTCGGGGAGCCGACATTTCTAATTCGGCTTGAATGCCGCCATCCTGCAGTCCCCAACGCGGCCGGGAACCCACCAAAATCCGTCATCGCCCGGCTTGTCCGGGCGACCCATGATCTCCGGGGCGCCGGATTGCGCGCGGCGGCGGCTCCGACAACCACCCTCTCCCGTGTTCATGGGTCCCCCGGACAAGCCGGGGGATGACGGGAAAGGAGAGAGGTCGGCGATCTGGACGCCATCACCGGGGCCCGCTGAGCGTTGCGCCCACGTCCCTCGCGCAGGCGATCAGCTTGCTGATCAGCGGCGAGGCATGGGTGGCCCGGGTGGTGATCGCCGCGAAGGAGACTTCGAAGGCCCACTGGAGGTCGACCTCAACCACCTGCCCGCTGGCGATGTAGGGCTGCGCCACGAATGCGGGGACGAGCAGGGTCGCGCGCCCCATGAGCACGACGGGCCATAGCGCGTCGTAGTCGTTGGCCACGTATTTCTCCAGGTTGCCGGCGGCCTCCCCCAGGATCGTGACGTTGGTGTATTTCTGGGCGGAGGTTCCGCCGCTCGGGAACTCGGCGAAGCGCTCGCGGGAGATACCGCGTTCCGACGCCAGCGGATGATCCGGGTGCGCCACCGCCACGACGCGGGTGGTGAGAACCTCAGTCACCACGAGGCCTGAATGGGCCAGCTCAGCGTCAGGCGCGCAGACGATCAGATCGAGCTCCCGGTTCATCAGCATCGGCAGCAGCTTGTCACGATCCGACACCTGCACGTGCAGGCCCAGGCGGTCGTATCGCTGGGCCAGCGCGCTGACGAACCTCGGCATGAAGTCCACGCGCATCGCGCTGCCGATGCCCAGCCTGACGATCCCGGTTTCGCCGCCGGCGAGCAGCTCGGAGTCACGGATCATCTGCTCGGTCGCGGCGATGATCAGGCTGGCGCGCTCGGCGAACAGAGCCCCGATCTGGGTGAGCTCGGAACCGTTGGGCGTCCGGTCGACGAGCTTGACGCCGAAGGTGTCTTCCAGCCGCGACACGGCGGAGGAGAGCGCCGGCTGCGACATCCCCAAGGCGCGGGCCGCCTTGGCGAAGCTCCCGTTGGCGCGGATCGCCAGGAGCTGGCGCAGGCTCTTCACATCCATGGCGACCTATAACCGTTTCCTATAGCTCCACCCAGAAGAACGTCATTCTCCCCGACGGGCGGGCGCTTTATTCCGCCCTGACGAATCCACATATCGCGAAACATTTCTCCCCATGTCGTCCCACGATCAGGCAACCGTAAAGGCCGTCACGAGCAGTCCGAGGGAAGATGAGCAGTAGCGACTATGTGCTTAAAGAATACTATGTGGGATGTGATCGGCCCAGAGCAACGCTCCTATCTGGCGATGGAATAGAGAACGAGACCGCGAGGCTCGAAGAATGTATCGACGACTACATTGACATCGACAGAATAGAAATCTGGAAAGACGGACGCTGCTTCAGGGTTTTCCGGAGCGGCCGGACGTGAGCGCCCCGCACGCCGACGGGGCCCGTCCCGCCCGGCCGGACGCTGACATCCGCGTCGGCGCGCTGCTGAGGAAAAGGCGGCTTTCCAAGGATTTCACGCAGGGCGATCTTGCGAAACGGGTGGGTGTCCCGGCGGACGAGATCGACGCCTATGAGTCCGGAACCGTCTCCCTGCCGGCCGCCTTGCTGTGGAAACTCGCCGACGCGCTGGGCTGTCCCGTCGATCGCCTCGTCGGCGAGGACTGAGAACCGGCGGCCGGCCCGCCCAATCCCCTTTCCCCACTGAAATCGCCCGACCCCAAGGCCGCCCGCTGGACCGGCAAGGGCGATACGAACGACGCGGCGAACTTTATCTGCGCGGGGTGAGGGGGCAGTCGCCCCTCAAGCCCTACTCTGCGTTCCGCCGCCGCCGCCATCCCGGCCGCTTGGCGAGCTGGTTGGCCAGCAGTTGCAGCGGCTGCGCCTCTCGCCGGGTGCGCGCCAGTCCGAACGGCCCGTTGCGCACGCTGATGTCGTACATCAGCTCGTTCAGCATCACCTCGCGCCAGTGGCAGGAGGTCGCCACCTCGCGGGCGAACGCCGGGCTGATCGCCACCCAGCGATAGAGCGTCGTCGCGCACGGCGTCCAATCCTCGCTCGCCAGGCTCCGCAGCGACGCGCCCTGCGCGATCCGGTCGCCGATCGCCTCGATCAGTTCCGGCGTCAGCCTCGCCAGCGACCAGCCGCGCTCGCGCACCAGCCGCCCCTGCTTCATCGCCATCCGCAGCGCCCCGTCCCATTCCGGGTTCTCGCGCCGCCACCGTTCCACGACCGTCAGGCAGGGCAGCGCCTTGTCCGACGCCAGCAGCCGGCGCATCACCGCGCCCCGCATCACCGCCAGCGTGATCCGGTCGGCCACGGCCTCGTCGAACGCCCGCCATCGCGAATGTCCCCGGCCGCAATGGCGTCCATAGCGCAGCAGGCGCAGCCGCCGCACCTCGGCGGCGAACCCGGAGTCCGTCCGCCGCCAGTGCGCGTAGGCCCGCTGGCTGGGCATCCCGGGCTTGCCCAGCAGGTCATTGACCCGCTCCCCCCGCGCCACCCGCTCGACAAACGCCGCCGCCACAGCGGGATCGAACGCCCACCGAGGGCGGTCATGGGGCGGCTCGACGGGCATCGATGGAGGTTAGCACAGGATGGCGCGGCAAGTGAACAAATAGAGAACAATGCTCCGAGGATCGTCATCCCCGGGCTCGCCGGCTACGCTCCGCCCGCCCGGATCATTTCCACCTCGGACCCGGCCATCTTTAGCGGAGTGATCGGATGGACCTGCAACTGTCGGGCAAGCGCGCCCTCGTCACGGGCGGCAGCCGAGGAATCGGACGGGCCATAGCCCGCCAGCTGGCGATGGAGGGCTGCGACGTGGCGCTGGCCGCCCGCGACCCCGCCCGGCTGTCCGCCGCCGCGGGCGAACTCGCCGCGGAGACCGGCCGGCGGGTGATCGGCCTGCCGGTCGACACGGGCGACGACGCTTCGGTGCGGGCGATGGTGGAGGCCGCTGTCACGGCCCTGGGCGGCCTGGACATCCTGGTGAACTCGGCGGCCGAGCCGGGCGGCAAGCTGGGCGCCCAGCGGCTGGCCGACATCACCACCGAGGCGCTCATGGGCGAGGTGAACATCAAGGTGATGGGCTACCTGCGGGTCGCCCAGGCCGTCGCCCCGCACCTGGTCGCCCAGGGCTGGGGCCGGATCATAAACGTGAGCGGGCTCGCGGCCCGCCAGGCCCATTCGATCGTCGGATCGGTGCGCAACGTGGCCGTCGCGGCCATGACCAAGAACCTGGCCGACGAACTCGGCCCCCACGGCGTCAATGTGACCGTCGTGCATCCAGGCGCCACGCTCACCGAGCGCACCGCCGCCTGGGAGACCCAGCTTCTGGCGAGCGGCCTCACCCCCGACGAGGCCAAGGCCCGGATGGGCGCGGGAATCGCCATCGGCCGCATGGTGACGGCGCGCGAGATCGCCGACGTCGTGGCCTTCCTAGCCTCCCCCCGCAGCATCGCCATCACCGGGGACGCCATCCCCGTGGGCGGCGGCGCCCTGGGCGCGATCCATTACTAGGGGGCCAGGACGACCAGAGGGTGGGTGGTCAGGGCGCGCCGACCGACGCCCACCCGCTCTCACCAAAATCTCATGGCGGCCATTCTGCCTGCCGGCCTCGGCAACTCAAGGACGCGCGGAACGCGCGCCGCGAGGCGGGCGGGCGAAGGCCGCTCCTTGACTTGCCGAGGCCGGCCGGTGGCATCGGGGCGATGGCTACAAGCTAGTGGCGCCTTTATTCATTGCCCCGCCAATTGGCCTGACCAACCTTACTGGAGCGCACATGCTGACAGCTATTTTCCTAGTCGGTATCGCGGTGGTGGTTTGGACCCTAATCCAAGCCTACCGGCGGCGACGCATTGCGTATGGCCGGGGCTTTTTCAAACTTCTCTACGCAGATTTGGATCGACAACCCGCGCTATTTTGGTTCGCGGTTGCCATGTACGTCGTGGTCGGACTGACATTGGACTGGCAGCTGGTTGGTGTTCCTCACAGGCCCACCTAGAGCTACCCCCAAGCGCCCCAACGAAATCGAACCGCTCCCCTAATCCGCGTCCATCTTCAGCGCGGCGATGAACGCTTCCTGCGGGATCTCGACCTTGCCGAACTGGCGCATGCGTTTCTTGCCGGCCTTCTGCTTGTCGAGCAGCTTGCGCTTGCGGCTCATGTCGCCGCCGTAGCACTTGGCGGTGACGTCCTTGCGGAGCGCGCGGACGGTCTCGCGGGCGATGATCCGGCCGCCGATGGCCGCCTGGATGGGGATCTGGAACATGTGCGGGCTGATCAGGTCCTTCATCTTCTCGACCATGCCGCGGCCGCGCGCCTCGGCGCGGTCGGCGTGGACCAGCATGGAGAGGGCGTCGACCGGCTCGCTGTTCACCAGGATCGACATCTTCACGAGGTTGCCGACGCGGTAGTCCTCGATGGCGTAGTCGAAGGAGGCGTAGCCCTTGGAGACGCTCTTCAGCCGGTCGTAGAAGTCGAACACCACCTCGTTGAGCGGCAGGTCGTAGACCACCAGGGCGCGGGAGCCCACGTAGCTGAGCTCGCGCTGGGCGCCCCGGCGGTCCTGGCAGAGCTTGATGACGCTGCCCAGGTATTCGTCGGGGGTGAGGATGGTGGCCTTGATCCAGGGCTCGGCGATGGAGGCGATCTTCACCGGATCGGGCATGTCGGCGGGGTTGTGCAGCTCCATCACCGAGCCGTCGTTGAGGCCGATCTTGTAGATCACGCTGGGGGCGGTCGCGATCAGGTCGAGGTCGAACTCGCGGCTGAGGCGCTCCTGGATGATCTCAAGGTGGAGGAGGCCCAGGAAGCCGCAGCGGAAGCCGAAGCCGAGCGCCGCCGAGGTCTCCATCTCGTAGCTGAACGAGGCGTCGTTGAGGCGAAGGCGGCCGATGGCGGCGCGCAGGTCCTCGAAGTCGGCGGCGTCGACCGGGAAGAGGCCGCAGAACACCACCGGCTGGACGTCGCGGAAGCCGGTCAGCGGCTCGGCGGCGGGGCGCTTCTCGTCGGTGATGGTGTCGCCGACGGCGGCCTGGGCGACTTCCTTGATCTGGGCGGTGATGAAGCCGATCTCGCCCGGGCCAAGGCTGTCCACCTCGGTGCGCTTGGGGTTGAAGACGCCGATGCGGTCGATCAGGTGGGTGGAGCCCTGCTGCATCATCTTGACGCGCTGGCCCGACTTCAGCGTCCCGTCGATGACGCGGACCAGGACCACCACGCCCAGGTAGGCGTCGTACCAGGCGTCGACCAGCAGCGCCTTCAGCGGGGCCGCCGCATCGCCCTTGGGCGCCGGCAGGCGGTGGACGATGGCTTCCAGCAGCTCGTGGATGCCGGCCCCGGTCTTGGCGGAGGTGAGGATGGCGTCGGAGGCGTCCAGGCCGATGACGTCCTCGATCTGCTGGCGGATGCGCTCGGGCTCGGCGGCCGGCAGGTCGATCTTGTTGAGGACCGGGACGATCTCGTGGTTGTTGTCCAGCGCCTGGTAGACATTGGCCAGCGTCTGGGCCTCCACCCCTTGCGAGGAGTCGACGATCAGCAGCGAGCCCTCGCAGGCGGCCAGGCTGCGCGAGACCTCATAGGCGAAGTCCACGTGGCCAGGGGTGTCCATCAGGTTCAGGACATAGGTCTCGCCGTCATCGGCCTGGTACGAGAGGCGCACGGTCTGGGCCTTGATGGTGATCCCGCGCTCGCGCTCGATGTCCATGTTGTCGAGCACCTGCTCGGTCATCTCGCGCTGGGTGAGCGCGCCGGTCTCCTGGATCAGGCGGTCGGAGAGCGTCGACTTGCCGTGGTCGATGTGGGCGACGATGGCGAAGTTGCGGATGTGGGAAAGGGGCGTCGTCATGTTGCGCCCGCGTCTAGCACATTCTGTCGCGGGCGCGAGATGCGCCCGCTCGCTGGCCAGCCGACCGACACGGTTAATCGGGCGTTAATCCGCCATCCTCCATCACCAAGCTGGGCGGAGCTGATTCGAACACACTGCGGAGGACGATAGCGCCCATGGACCGTCGGACACTGATCGTATCGGGCCTCGTGACCCTGGGCGCCGCGGGCCTGGCCAAGGCCCAGCCGGGGAACCCGCCGCCGCCGCCGCCTCCGCCACCAGGCGCCGACCAGCAGGCCAACTATCCGGCGGCTGGCAAGGCGCAGACCTATTCGCGCGACGAGATCGTCAATAACGTCTCCGACTTCCTGGGCGTCACCGCCGAGGCGGCCGGCGGGGCGATCGAGCGGGTCTTCAAGAACAACGGCCAGCCCACCGCCTATATCGCAGGCGAGGAAGGCTCGGGCGCCATCGTGGCCGGCGCCCGATATGGCCGGGGCCTGCTCTACATGAAGGGCCGCCAGCCCATCGAGGTGTTCTGGCGCGGACCCTCGATCGGCTGGGACTTCGGGGGCAACGCCAGCCGCGTCTTCACCCTCTGCTACAATCTCAACGACCCGCAGTTCATCTTCCAGCGCTATCCGGGCGTCGAGGGCTCGGCCTATTTCATCGGCGGGCTGGGGGTAAACTACCAGCAGACCGAGGGCATCGTGCTGGCCCCGATCCGCGCCGGCGTGGGCGTGCGGCTGGGCGCCAACGTGGGCTACCTGGCCTATTCCCGCACGCGGAACTACTTCCCGTTCTGACGGGGCTCATACCAAGCGCCGCTGACGCAGACTCGGGGATTCCCCTGAGGGCCGAACAGTGATTCACGCTTCTTGTTGGAGAGGAGTGGTCGGATGGGGTCGATTGTATTGCGGGACGACTTTGATGCGGCGGCGGTGCGTCGGCTGGCGCGGG
>CANJXI010000064.1 GCA_947478785.1 Caulobacteraceae bacterium | reverse complement strand
CGCTACATGACCCTGGAAACCCTCGCCCCCTTGAGCGATGATCCCCTCGTCAGCCTGTCTATCCCGGCAAGCTGAACGATCCCGGCCCCGCCGGAGATCGCGGTGATCACGACGCCGCAGTTACACCACGCGATGGGACACGACCTCGGCGGCCCGCCTGTGGCAGCTGGCCGACGTGCTGGAAGTCCCGGTCAGCTACTTCTACGAGGGCATAGTCGAGGCCCAGTCCGAGGCCCGCAAGGAAACCGAGGCCCGTGACGGGGCTTTCGGGCGGCTGGAGACCAACGACCTCATCCAGGCCTTCTACCGCCTGAGCGAACGGCCGCGCCAGCGCCTGCTGGACCTTGCCAAGTCGCTGCACGAGGCGGAAGCCTAGGCCAACGCCGCGAAGGGGACGCCAGCGGCGTTCCCCTCGTCGCGCCGGCGGGGTAAAGCGGTCGGCATGGCCGCACTGCCCCCCGACCGACTGGACGAATTCGACACCTTCCTGATCGAGCTCAACCGCGCGGCGGCGGCGGCGATCCTGCCGCTCTTCCGCGGCGACCACGGCCTTGAGAACAAGCTGGGGCCAGCGGGCTTCGACCCGGTCACCGAGGCCGACAAGGGCGCCGAGCGCGCCATCCGCGCCCTGATCGCGGAACACTATCCCGACCATGGGGTGATCGGCGAGGAATACGGCGAGGACCGGCCGGACGCGGAGTACGTCTGGGTGCTGGATCCCGTCGACGGCACCCGCGCCTTCATCGCCGGCCTGCCGCTCTGGTGCACCCTGATCGGCCTGCGTCGCCACGGCCGGCCCGTGCTGGGTTCGATCGGCCAGTCGTTCCTGGGCGAACTCTACATCGGCCACGCGGGCGGCTCGCGCCTGCTCACGCGCGGCGGCGGGCGGCCGCTGAAGGTCAGGCCCTGCCCCAGCCTCGCCGACGCCGTCATCGCCACCACCGATCCCGAGGCCTGCTTCCTGGACGGCGAGCGGGCGGCGTGGGGCCGTGTGCGGGCGGCCTCGCGGCTCGCGCGCCTGGGCTGCGACGCCTACGCCTACGCCATGGTCGCGGCGGGAACAATGGACCTCGTGCTGGAAGCTGGCCTCAAGGCCTGGGACATCGATGCGGCCATCCCGGTGATCGAAGGCGCGGGCGGCGCGGTCACCGACTGGCAGGGCGCGCCCGTCGGCGCGCACGGCGGACAGGTCGCCATAGCCGGCGACCGCGCCTGCCTGACGCAAGCGCTGGCGGCCCTTGGAAGTCCAGCCATCTCTTGATCGTCATCCCCCGGCTTGTCCGGGCCATCACGGCCTTCAACCTAGGTCTTGGGCGCGGGCTTCTTCGCCGACACGGGCTTCTTGGCCGCCGGCCTCTTGGGCGCGGGGGCCTTCGCGGCCGGAGCCGCCTTGGCCGCCGCGGGCTTCCTGGCAGGCGCTTTCTTGGCCACGGCCGGCTTCGCGGCGGGCGCCGCCTTGCCGGCCTTGGCCGGAGCCTTCTTCACAGTCGCTTTCGGGGCGGCGGCGGGCTTGACGGTCGCAGGCTTGGCGGACGCCTTCGCCGCCGGGGGCTTGCTGGCGGCCGGCTTCTTGGCCGCGATGGGCGGCTTCGCGGCGGCGGGCTTGGCCGCCGGAGCCGGCTTGGCGGCGGCCTTGGCGGGCGGTTTCTTCCCGGCCGGCGGCTTGGTCTTTACGGGCTTGGCCGCCTTGGCTGCGGCCGGCTTCCTTGCGGCAGGCTTGGCCGCGACCTTGGCCGCGGCGGGCTTCTTCGCGGGCGCGGCCTTGGCGGCGGGCTTCGCGGCGGCGGGCGCTGGCGTGGCGGCCGGGGCGGCTCCGGCGGGTGGCGAGGCGGCGGCCGGCGCGGCGGCCGCGACGGGAGCCGGAGCGGGAGCCGGCGGCGTCGCGGGCGCGGCCTTCGGCGCCTCGGCGGGCTTGGGTGCCACCCGGCCGGTGAGCGCGTCGAAGGCCCGCAGGAAGATATTTCGCATGGGGTCGGTCTCCATCAGGATTTCGTGGAAGGCGCCGGGAACGTTGATGAACTTTCCCTGCGGCAGGCAGCGTGCGGCGGCCTGCTGGGCGGTGTTGTCGACAAGCTTGTCGTCCTCGGCCGAGACGATCACCACCGGCACGGTGATGGCGTTCAGACGCTCGGGACGGGCGAGGTAGGCGGTGGCGCGGAAGGCGAAATCGAGCCAGCTCCAGGTCGGCCCGCCCAGCGCCAGCTTCGGCTCGGCGGCGAGCAGGCTGGCCGAGCGGGCGAAACGGACCGGGTCGTGGGTCAGGACATTGGCGTCGAAGTCGTCGTCGAGGGGCTTGCCCGCCCGGCCCGGCGCATAGGCCTTGCCGCGGCCGGCCAGCACGTTGGCGCGGGCCAGCGCGCGGGCGACGGGGCCGGCGACGCCGCCGGTCTGCACGCCCAGCATCGGGGCCGAAAGGACGGCGCCCGCGATGCGGGTCTCGCCATGGGCCATGGCCAGCAGGTTCAGGCACCCGCCCATGGAGTGGCCCACCGCCACCCACGGCCTCGGAAGACGGTCCGCATGGGCGTCGAGCAGGGCGCGGAAATCGTCGAGGAAGGCCTTGTAGCCGCTGGCGTGGCCTTTCAGCCGGTCGGCGAGATCGCGCCGCGAGAGCCCCTGGCCCCGCCAGTCGTGCGCCAGGACCACGAAGCCACGCTCCAGGAAATCGCCGATCGTCTCGTAGTATTTCTCGATCGGCTCGGTGCGTCCGCCCGACAGCACCACCGTCCCGCGCGGGCGGCCGGGCGGCGGATTGAACAGCGCCGCCCGCAGCCGCGCCCCACCGGCGCCCCGGAACCAGGCGGCCTCGCCGCCGGGCGGGGCCTTGGCCTGCGGCGTCTCGATCAGGGGGGCGGGTTCGAGCATCACCCTCCCTTACGAGGCTTTCGAGAACAGAGACTGAATGGCCGGCTGCAGGCGCATCGCCAGACCCATGTCCGAAAGCCGAAGGCGCCCGCTCATCATCGCCCGAGTGGGATCAAGCTCGCCCTTGCCCAGCGCCTTGAGGTCCTTAAGCGCCACGGTGACCACCAGGTCGGCGGGCTTGTCCTCGTTGGTGACGCAAGCGCCGTCGATATGGATGACGCCTTCGCCCTTGAGGTCGAGTTTGATGGACTTGCCGAGCCCGGTGTCGGCGCCCGCCGCACTGCGGATCCGATCCGTCAGCTCCTCCAGCGTCGCCATGAACCGACTCTCCCAGTCCGCGGGAGCTTCGCTGCAGTCGGGGGTGAAGTAAACCGTCAGGGTTGTGTCGCGGCCGCGGGCTTGGCGAACCTGAGCGTCATTCGGTCACTTTCTCCGATGGCGTCGTATTTCGCGTGGTCGAACTTCGGGTCGGCGGGCGCGCCGCGGGCCGAGGAGCGGCGCACGGGCGGCAGGGTCCAGACGCCGAACGGATGGTCCTTGGTGTCGCGGCGATTGGCGTTGATCTCGCTGGCGGCGGCCAGGGTGAAGCCCGCCTCCTCGGCCAGCCGGATCACATAGACCTGCTCCACATAGCCGCTGGCGGCCAGCACGTCGGGCACGCCGCCCGGATCGGCGCGATGTTCCTCGACACCGAGGGTGCCGCCGGGCTTCAGCGCCGCGAAGGCGTCACGGAAGGCTTTCTCGGCGATCCCCGCCGCCATCCAGTTGTGCAGGTTGCGCAGGAAGAGGACGAGGTCCGCCGAGCCGGGCGGCGCCACGGGGCCGCTCGCCGGGCCGAAGGTCGTGACCTCGACCCTGCCATAGAGTTTGGGGTTGTCGGCCAGGCGCCGCCGATAGGCCTCGTCCACCCCGCGCGCGGCGGGATCGTCCTGCGGCATTTCGGCGGCGTAGAGCCTGCCGCCGGTGGCCGCCAGGAAGGGCGCCACGATGTCGCTGTACCAGCCGGCCCCGGGCCAGAACTCGACCACCGTCGCGCCGGGATTAAGGCCCCAGAACGCCAGGCTCTCGGCCGGATGGCGCCACCGGTCGCGCGCCCTGTCGGCGGGCGGGCGCCAGGCGCCGGCGACGGCTGCGGCCAGGGTCGTCGGCGCGTCCGGCTTCGCGGCGCGCTTCGGCGCGCAGGCGGCCAGCGCGCCCGCGCCGGCCAGTATCCCTCGGCGGGAGATGCGGTGTTCCGGGTGCGCCAATGGGACCTCGCCATGCCCCCGCATGTTCGCCCCTGGCCTAGCGCGCGCCCGGCGGTGGGTCAAAGCGCCATGACATCGCGGGGACTTGAACCTGCATGCGCGACCCCTACCTCATGGCGGAAGGCGCTGGATTTCCGGGCCTTCTGGCCGTGGGCGAGGCTTTCGGGCTCGCGTGCGACCAAACCTGAACCGCAACCTTGCTTTGAAAGAAGGATGTGACGCCCATGCGTACGATCGATTTCTCCCCCCTCTACCGCTCCGTCGTCGGCTTCGACCGCCTGGCCTCGCTCTTGGAGACCGCCGCCGCCGACAGCGCCGCCGGCTATCCGCCCTACAACATCGAGCGCACCGACGAGAACGCCTACCGCATCGAGATCGCCGTCGCCGGATTCCGCGGCGAGGAGCTGAACATCGAGGTGAAGGAAAACCTGCTCACCGTGCAGGGCCGCAAGGCCGCCAATGACGAGCCGCGCAGCTTCCTGCACCGCGGCCTCGCCGAGCGCGACTTCGAGCGGCGCTTCCAGCTCGCCGACTATGTGGTGGTGGTGGACGCGGCGCTGGCCGACGGCCTGCTCTCCATCTCGCTCAAGCGCGAGCTCCCCGAGGCGCTGAAGCCCCGCCGCATCGAAATCGGCGCCGGCAAGTCGACCCTGATCGAGGGCGAAAAGGCCGCCTGAGCCAAGTTTCTCTACAAGACTGAAGGCCCGCGCCGCTCCGGCGGCGCGGGCTTTTTCTTGGCGCTCAGATGATCTCGTCGAGGCCGCGGGCGCCGTGGCGCGTGACGCCCATGAAGCTGACCTGGCGCAGCTGAGCGCCGGTGAAGTTCGAGCGGCTGACATCGGATTCGTCGAAGATCGCGTGCTGCAGGTCGGCGCCCGAGAAGTCGACGTTCTTAAGTTCCGCCCCGGTCAGGTTGCAGGGGAGCACCCGCTGGGGTCCCAGCAGCAGGGGCCCGAGATGGGCCTCGCGCAGGTCCGACCCGGACAGCTTGGCGCCGTTGAGCTTGGCGCCCCGCAGGTCGGCGCGGCGCAGGTTGCAGTTGCGCAGGTCGGCGCCTTCCAGGTGGGCGCCCTGAAGCTGCACGCCTTCCATGTCGAGGCCGTAGAACACCGTGCCCCGGCCGGAGAGCGCCGTCAGGTTGTAGCCGCGCACCGAGACCAGGGCGCGCAGGTCGGCGGCGTCGAACACCGAGGGCTTGCCCGAAGCGCCGCCGCTCTCGCACCAGCGGGCGTGGTCGTCGATCATCGTCTTGTAGGGCAGCGTCTGGGCGACCTGGCTGGCCGACTGGTCGGTGAGCGCCCCGGTCATGTTGGCGGTGGAGACGTTCCAGGAGGTGGTCTTGGCGCCCACCAGCACCGCGTCGCGCAGGTCGGCGCCCTGCAGGTCTGCGCCGGAGAGGTCGGCGCCCGAGAGATTGGCCCCCTTCATGGACGCCTGCTTGAGGTTGGCGCGGACCAGCCGCGCGTCCTTCAGCACCGCGTCGGTGAAGTCGGCGCGGACCGCCATGACGCCGGACAGCTTGGAGCGCTCCAGGTTGGCGCCGCGCAGGATCGCGCCGCCCACCTCGCCCGGCCGCGCGGCGCCGCCCGCCTCGATGCGGCGAAACCCCAGGCGCGGGTCGGCGGCGGCCAGCACGCCTTCGCGCAGGTCGGATTCGAAGAGGTCGGCTCCGGTCAGGTTGGCGTTGCGCAGGCAGGCGCCGCGCAGGTCGGCGCGGCGCAGCGAGGCCTCCACCAGGTCGGCCCCCTGCAGGTCGGCCCCGAACAGGGTGGCGTTGTCCAGCCGGGTGCGGGTCAGCTTGCAGTCGGCCAGCACCGCGCCGGTGAAATCGGCGTCGCAGAGGTTCTTGCCCGAAAGATCCAGACCCGAAAGATCGGCCCAGGCGAAGACGGCGCGGGCCCCGCCGGGCTTCGACGAGAACAGCCGGTCGTGCTTGGCGCACACCTGGTCGGCTTCCGCCTGGGTCAGGCGGCGGGTGATGTGTCTGGGGGCGGACTCTGACATGGTTGGCGAAAGCCTACGCCCCCGAGGCTTAACGGCGGATTTCCAGGGTCTTAGGGCGATCCGCGCGGGCGATAGGCGCCGTAGAGCGCGGCGGCCTCCGCCTGCAGCAGCCCCAGGTCGACCTCCACGCCGGCATCCCGCAACCTTTGGACGCCCAGCCCGGACGCCAGGGTGGAGGCGTCCGCGCAGGCCGCGACCACCCGGACCACGCCGGCCGCGACCAGCCGCTCGGCGCAGGATGCGGTGTCCGTGGACCGCTGGCCGCAGGGCTCAAGGGTGACATAGGCCACAGCGCCGCGCGCGGCATCGCCGGCCGCGGCCAAGGCCTGCTCCTCCGCGTGGGGGCGTCCTCCGGGCGCGGTGGCGGCCCAGGCGATGGCCACGCCGTCCTTCACAAGCACGCAGCCGACCGAGGGGTTGTCGGCGGTCAGGCCGACATTGGCGCGGCCGAGTTCGACGGCGCGGCGCATCCAGCGCTCGTCGTCGGCGAGGCTCATGGCCGCGACCGGCCCGGCATCAGGCCAGGGCCGGCAGGGGTTGCGCGCGCCCGGCATCGAGGTAGCGCGCGGCGGTCGGCTTCAGCGCGCCGTCCAGTTCGATGACCAGCGGATTGCCGGTGGGGATCTCGACGCCGACGATCGCCTCGCCCGAAAGGCCGAACAGCAGCTTGACGATAGCGCGCAGCGAATTGCCGTGGGCGGCGATCAGCACGGTCTCGCCGGCCGCCAGGTGCGGCGCGATCTCGCTCGTCCAATAGGGCTGCACCCGCTCGAGCGTCGTCTTCAGGCTCTCGGTGTCGGGCAGCACGGCGCCGGCGTAGCGGCGGTCCTTGGCGAAGTCGAATTCACCGCCCGGCGCCAGCGGCGGCGGCGGGATGTCGTAGGAGCGGCGCCAGATCTTCACCTGATCCTCGCCGTGCCGGGCGGCGGTCTCGGTCTTGTCGAGCCCGGTCAGCCCCCCGTAGTGGCGCTCGTTGAGCCGCCAGTCCTTGGTCTCCGGCACATAGGCCTGGCCCGCGGCGGCCAGCGCCAGCCAGGACGTGCGGATCGCGCGGGTCTGCACCGAGGTGAAGCAGCGGTCGATGGCCAGGCCCGCCTGGGCGATCAACTCGCCGCCCTTCTTCGCCTCCGCCTCGCCCTGGGCGGTCAGGTCGACGTCCACCCAGCCGGTGAAGCGGTTCTCGAGGTTCCACTGGCTCTGGCCGTGGCGCAGCAGGATGAGCGTCGGCAAGGCGGGGAACTCCTTCAGACAGGCGGTGAGGAGCCGCTAGGGGCCGGCGCGGCGTCCGTCAAGCGCAACGGATTGGTCCGTGGCCCGCGAACCGGCTATAGGACCCCGATGCTCGACCGCCTCTTCCTGCCGCTGCTGGGCCTGATCGCCGTGGCCGCCGTGGCCTTCGCCATGGTCTGGCCGCAGGGACTGGGCGACCGCTCGCCGGCGCCCTTCGGCTCGCCCCCCGTGCAGCGGACCCCGGCCATGCAGGCGGCCATGCGCCGCGAGACCGAGGCCGCCCAGCGGCGCATCACCCAGGCCCGCGCCGCCGTCCGCAGCCTGCAGTCGCAGGCCATCGCGCCGGCCGAATGAGCGATTTCGACGCCATAGCGGTGGGCCGCCGGGTTCTGGCCGCCGAGGCCGAGGCCCTGATCCAGCTCTCCGCCGCGCTCGACCCGTCGTTCACGGCCGCCGTCGAGCGGCTGTTCCAGGCCAGGGGCCGCATCGTCTGCACCGGCATCGGCAAATCCGGCCACGTGGCCCGCAAGATCGCCGCCACCCTGGCCTCCACCGGTTCGGTCGCCATGTTCGTGCACGCCACCGAGGCCAGCCACGGCGACCTGGGGATGATCGGGGCGGACGACGTGATCCTGGCGCTCTCCAAGACCGGCGAGACCCGCGAGCTCGCCGACATCATCGCCTACGCCAAGCGCTTTTCGATCCCGCTGATCGCGATGACCGCGCAGGCCGACAGCGCGCTTGGCCGGGCCGCCGACATCCGGCTCCTGCTGCCCGACGCGCCGGAGGCGGCGGACGAGCTGAACGCGCCCACCACGTCCACCACCCTGCAGCTGGCGCTGGGCGACGCCCTGGCCGTGGCGCTGCTGGAGCGGCGCGGGTTCCGGCCGGACGACTTCCGGGTCTTCCATCCGGGCGGCAAGCTGGGCGCCATGCTGCGCACGGTGGGCGACCTGATGCATGGCGAGGACGAACTGCCCCTCGTCGGCCTGGACACGCCGATGAACACCGCGCTGCTGGTGATGACCGAGAAGCGCTGGGGGATCGTCGGCGTCACCGGCGCCGACGGGCGGCTCTTGGGGGCCATTACCGACGGCGACCTGCGCCGCCACATCGACGGCCTCATGACCCACACCGCTGGCGAGGTGATGACGCCCGGGCCGAAGAAGACCGTGCCCCCGGGCATGCTGGCCTCCGAGGCCCTGGCGCTGATGAGCGATCCGCCGCCGGCCGTCACCGTGCTGTTCGTCGTGCAGGACGCCCGGCCCTTGGGCATCCTGCACGTCCACGACATCCTGCGCGCCGGCGTTATGTAGGGAGCAGGCTTTTGCCGCTACGCCTTGCGGGTGGCCTTACGTCCATCCTCGTTTAAGACACGACCAACCCGCGTTCCCCGGAGTTCCGATGCTGTCCGTTCCCCGCGCCGATATCCTCGAAAATACCTGGGAATTCGAAACCGAGCCGCTGGTCAAGGCCACCGGGTTCCGCGAGTACGACGCGCGCTGGCTGTTCGGGCCGGAGATCAACCTGCTGGGCATCCAGGCCCTGGGCCTGGGCCTGGGGACCTACATCCACGAGCTCGGCCAGACCAAGATCGTCGTCGGCCACGACTACCGCTCCTATTCGCTGTCGATCAAGCAGGCGCTGACGCTGGGCCTGATCGCGGCCGGCTGCGAGGTGCTGGACATCGGCCTGGCCACCTCGCCCATGGCCTACTTCGCCCAGTTCGACCTGGACGCCCCCTGCGTCGCCATGGTCACCGCCAGCCATAACGAGAACGGCTGGACCGGCGTGAAGATGGGCGCCCAGCGCCCGCTCACCTTCGGCCCCGACGAGATGGGCCGGCTGAAGGAGATCGTGCTGGCCGGCGCCTGGAAGCAGCGGCCCGGCGGCTCGGTGGCCCATATCGCGGGCGTCGCCGAGCGCTACATCGCCGACACCGCCAACCGGCCCCGGCTGAAGCGGCCGCTGAAGGTGGTCTGCGCCTGCGGCAACGGCACGGCCGCGGCCTTCGCGCCGGAGGCTCTGCGCCGGATGGGCGTGGCGGTGGTGGTCGAGATGGACTGCAGGCTCGACTGGACCTTCCCGCGCTACAACCCGAACCCTGAAGACAGCGTCATGCTGCACGAGATGGCCAAGGCGGTGCGCGAGTTCGACGCCGACTTGGCGCTGGGCTTCGACGGCGACGGCGACCGCTGCGGCGTCGTCGACGACGAGGGCGAGGAGATCTTCGCCGACAAGATCGGGCTGATGCTGGCCCGCGACCTGTCCGGCCTGCACAAGAACGCCACCTTCGTGGTCGACGTGAAGTCCACCGGCCTCTTCGCCACCGACCAGGTGCTGCACGCCAACGGCGCCACCACCGTCTACTGGAAGACCGGCCACTCCTACATCAAGCGCAAGACCGCCGAGCTCGGCGCCCTGGCCGGCTTCGAGAAGTCAGGGCACTTCTTCTTCAATCCCCCCATCGGCCGCGGCTACGACGACGGCATCGTGGCGGCCGCCTCGATCCTGGCGATGCTCGACCGCAACCCGGACAAGAAGCTTTCGGACCTGAAGAAGGCCCTGCCGGTGGCCTACACCTCGCTCACCATGAGCCCGCATTGCGCCGACGAAGCGAAGTACGGCGTGGTGGACGACATCGTCGCCGAATACACCGCCTTCCGGGATGCGGGCGGCACGATCCTCGGCCGCAAGATCGTCGACCTGATCACCGTCAACGGCGTCCGCGTGGCGCTGGAGGACGGCTCATGGGTGCTGGTGCGCGCTTCGTCCAACAAGCCGGAGATCGTCGTTGTGGTGGAATCCACCCGGAGCGAGGACGACATGCGCGCCCTCTTCCGCCAGGAGGTGAAACCCAGGCTCGCCAAGCGCGCGGCGGTCGGGGCCTACAACCAGGAGATCTGAAGGCTCAGGCGAGCGCTGACTTCACGTCGGTCTTGGTGAAATCGTCGCCCTTGAACAGCAGGCCCTCGCCCTCGGTGGCCGCCAGGGCGTAGGCGAAGCAGTCGCCGAGATTGAGCTTCGCGGGTGAACGCTTGCCGAACCTCCGGAAGGCCTCCGCCGCCACCTTGGCGTGATCTCCGGAGATCGACTGAACCGTGACGCCGTAGGCCTCCATCAGGGCCTCCGCCTCGGCCGGCCCGGTCTCCCCGAGCACCACGAAGGCGCGCGCCGTCACTTCCCAGTGGTTGACCGGCGTGATGGCGCCGCCGGTCCTGCGTAGCAGATCGCGAATCGGCTCCGCCTCGGGTTCGTCGAGCAAGATCGCCAGGATCGCCGAGGCGTCGATGGCGATCAACGCGGCAACCCGTCCTCGTCATAGAGATCGGCGTCCGTGAGGTCCTCGCCCGTCCGCGGGAGAGCCCTGACCCGCGCCATGATTTCATCGATCTTCCGGTCCCGCTGGTCGCGCGTCGCACGGCGCCGCGCCCGCTCCTTTTCCAGGACCAGCCGGACACCTTCGCCGACGATGTCCGTGAGCGTGCGATTCGTCAGCTGCGCCACTTCGCGGATATCCCGGACGACCTCGTCGCTCCGAATTTGAATCGGCTTTGTCATGATAAATGCAGTCTATCATGACAAAGCCGTTGCGGCAAAAATGCCCGTTCAAGGTCGTCCCGACGAAATCGCCTTGCCGTTGCGCTAAGCGGCTAGGCCATCCGGCGTCCGCGTGCTGAAAGCGAGGTCTGCAACCGGGTTCGAGGGGCTGTCATGCACGTGGCGATGATCGGGACGGGCTATGTGGGCCTGGTCAGCGGCGCCTGCTTCGCCGATTTCGGGCACACCGTGACCTGCATCGACAAGGACGCGGCCAAGATCGAGCAGCTGAAGGCGGGCGGCATCCCGATCTACGAGCCCGGGCTGGACCTGCTGGTCGCCCAGAACGTCAAGGCCGGGCGCCTGTTCTTCGCCACCGACGCGGCCGAGGCGGTGAAGGCGGCGGACGCGGTGTTCATCGCGGTGGGCACGCCCTCCAGGCGCGGCGACGGCTATGCCGACCTGTCCTACGTCTATGCGGCGGCCGAGGAGATCGCGGCCTTCCTCGACGGTTTCACCGTGGTGGTCACCAAGTCGACGGTGCCGGTCGGCACCGGCGACGAGATCGAATCCATCATCAAGCGCGTCCGCCGCGACGCCGACGTGGTGGTGGTGTCCAACCCCGAGTTCCTGCGCGAGGGCGCGGCGATCGAGGACTTCAAGCGGCCCGACCGGGTGGTGGTTGGCGCCGAGGACCCCCGCGCCCAGGCGGTGATGCGCGAGCTCTACCGCCCGCTCTATCTCAACGAGACGCCAATCCTGTTCACCAGCCGGCGCACCAGCGAGCTGATCAAATACGCCGCCAACGCCTTCCTGGCCCTGAAGATCACCTACATCAACGAGATGGCCGACCTCTGCGAGGCGGTCGGGGCGGACGTCCAGCAGGTGGCCCGGGGCATCGGCCTCGACGGCCGCATCGGCGGCAAGTTCCTCAACGCCGGACCGGGTTATGGCGGCTCATGTTTCCCGAAGGACACGGTGGCCCTGGTCCGCACCGCCCGCGACGCCGGCACGCCCGTCGAGCTGATCGAGACGACGGTCAAGATCAACGACGAGCGCAAGCGCGCCATGGCGCGCAAGGTGATCAAGGCGCTGGGCGGCAATGTGAAGGGCAAGACCGTCGGCATCCTCGGCCTCACCTTCAAGCCCAACACCGACGACATGCGCGACGCCCCGTCGCTGGCGATCATCCCGGCGCTGCAGGACCGGGGCGCCAGGGTCCAGGCCTTCGACCCCCAGGGTGAAGAGGCCATCGGACTGCTGATCGGGGTGGATTTCAAGGCTGACCCCTACGCCGTGGCGACGGACGCCGACGTGCTGGTGATCATCACGGAATGGGATCAGTTCCGCGCGCTCGACCTCGACCGCATCAAGCTCCTGATGCGGACTCCGGTGATGGTCGATCTGCGCAACATCTATAAGCCCGAGGACATGCGGGCGCGCGGCTTTGCCTATACGAGCGTCGGGCGGCCCGGGCTGGCGGCGGTCTAGAAGCCCGAGCTCAGGCGGAGCGCCATCTGGCCGATCCACAGGGCGCCGGCCCAGAAGGCGGTCCCCAGGACGAGCACGAACGCCAGGCAGGCCAGCGACCGGAGGTTCCGCGCCGCGGGCCTCGATACGCCGCCGAAAGCAAGGATCCGAGCCATGTTTACTCCCAGCACCTTATTCACGCCGGGCCGGTCAAGCGGCTCGACATTACAAGACTGTCACATCTTTTAAGGTTTGGGTAGGGCTAACCCGCGCCAGGGGAATCACGATGGCTTGTGCGCGCGACGCCACATCACGCGGTGGCTACGGTCCCTAGGCGGCCGCCTTCTTCACCGCGCCGACGATGTCGCGGACCACCTGGCTGACCAGTGTCTCGTCGTCGCCCTCGGCCATCACCCGGATCAGCGGCTCGGTGCCGGAGGCGCGGACCAGCAGGCGGCCCGAGCCGTTCAGGCGCTGTTCGGCCTCGGCGATGGCCCCCATGACGTCGACATTCTCCAGCGGCTTGCCGCCACCGAAGCGGACGTTCTCCAGCTTCTGCGGGACGGGCTCGAACTGGCGGGCCAGCGCGCTCATCGGCTTGTCCGCCTCGCGCAGCACGGTCAGCACCTGCAGGGCGGCCAGCAGGCCGTCGCCGGTCGTGGAGAAATCCGACAGGATGATGTGGCCCGACTGCTCGCCGCCCAGGTTGAAGCCGCCCTCGCGCATGCGGGCCATCACCGCGCGGTCGCCGACGGCGGTGCGCTCCAGGTTCAGGTCGCGGGCCTTGAGGAACCGCTCGAGCCCCAGGTTGGACATCACCGTCGCCACCACGCCGCCGCCGGTCAGCCGCCCGCGCGCGGCCCAGTGGCCGGCGATCAGGGCCATGATCTGGTCGCCGTCGACGACCTGGCCCTTCTCGTCGCAGATCACCAGGCGGTCGGCGTCGCCGTCGAGCGCGATGCCGATGTCGGCGCGGTACTGCTTGACCAGCGCCTGCATGCGGCCGGGGGCCGTCGAGCCGCACTCCTCGTTGATGTTGAAGCCGTTTGGATCGACGCCCACCTTGATCACCTCGGCGCCCAGCTCGTAGAGCGCCTCGGGCGCCACCTTGTAGGCCGCCCCATTGGCGCAATCGATCACCACCCGCATGCCCGAAAGGCTGAGCCGGCGGGGGAAGGTGGCCTTGGCGATCTCGACGTAGCGAGCCTGGCTGTCGTCGATCCGCTGCACGCGGCCCAGGCCGTTGGGAGAGGCCAGGCGCTCCTGCAGGCCCTCGTCCATCAGGGCCTCGATCTCGAGTTCGCGCTCATCGGAGAGCTTGTAGCCGTCCGGGCCGAACAGCTTGATGCCGTTGTCGGAGAAGGCGTTGTGCGAGGCCGAGATCATCACGCCGAGGTCGGCGCGCAGGGACCGGGTCATCATGGCCACGCCCGGCGTGGGCAGGGGGCCGAACAGCCGCACGTCCATGCCGACGCTGGTGAACCCCGCCACCAGGGCCGGCTCGATCATGTAGCCGGAGAGCCGGGTGTCCTTGCCGATCACCACCAGGTGGCGGCGCTCGTCCTTGGACATGAACAGCTTGCCGGCCGCCATTCCGACGCGCAGCGCCACTTCCGCGGTCATCGGAAAGCGGTTGGCCTCCCCGCGGATGCCGTCGGTTCCAAAGTAGGCGCGTTTTGACATCGCAAGCTCTCGAAACGATCCGAAACTGAGATTTAGTCGACGCGCCCTTCGCGAATGGTAAAGCCGCGCTCAGGCACGATCGGCCAACGCGACGCATCTATCACAAAGGACGCCAAACCCCATGTGCGGCATCATCGGCATCGTCGGTACGCGCTCCGTCCAGGAGCGGCTGATCGAGAGCCTCAAGCGGCTGGAATACCGCGGCTACGATTCGGCGGGCGTAGCCGGGGTGGTCGACGGCCACGTCCAGCGCCGCCGCGCCGCCGGCAAGATCCGGGCGCTGGAAGAGGTGCTGGCCGCCGACCCGCTGAGCGCCACCGTCGGCATCGGCCACACCCGCTGGGCGACCCACGGCGGGCCCTCGACCCGCAACGCCCACCCGCACACCGCCGGCCGCGTGACCCTGGTCCACAACGGCATCATCGAGAACTACGCCGAGCTGCGCGAGATGCTGAAGGCCAAGGGCCGCACCTTCGAGAGCGAGACCGACACCGAGGTGATCGCCGCGCTGATCGACTGGGAGCTCGAAGGTGGCAAGCCGCCGGTAGAAGCGCTGAAGGCCGCGCTCGACCAGCTGTCGGGCGCCTACGCCATCGGCGTGCTGGTCGATGGCGAGGACAACCTCATCATGGGCGCGCGCAAGGGCAGCCCGCTGGTGGTCGGCTATGGCGAGGGCGAGATGTTCCTGGGCTCCGACGCGCTGGCGGTCGGGCCGTTCACCAGCCGGATCGCCTACCTCGAGGAAGGCGACTACGTGGCCATCGACCACGCCGAGGCCCGGATCTTCGACGCCAGGGGCCAGGCCGTGCGCCGCGAGGTCCGCCAGGTCGCCGCCTCGGCGGCCCTGGTGGAGAAGGGTAACTACCGCCACTTCATGGAGAAGGAGATCCACGACCAGCCCGAGGGCTGCCAGCGGACCATCGCGGCCTATGTGGATCCGCTGACCGGGCGGGCCGCCATGCCGGGCGGGGTCGACTTCGCGGCCCTGGAGCGTATCCAGATCGTGGGCTGCGGCACCGCCTATATCGCGGGCCTGCTGGGCAAATACCTGATGGAGCAGCTGGCCGACCTGCCGGTGGACGTCGAGGTCGCCTCGGAGTTCCGCTACCGCGATCCGGCCCTGCGCCCCGCGACGCTGGCCATCGGCATCTCGCAGTCGGGCGAGACGGCCGACACGCTCGCCGCCCTGCGCCTTTGCAAGTCCAGGGGCATGCAGACCGCCGTGGTCGTCAACGCCCAGGAATCGACCATGGCCCGGGAGGTCGACGTGGTCTGGCCGATCCACTGCGGCCCGGAGATCGGCGTCGCCTCCACCAAGGCCTTCACCGCCCAGGTCAGCGTGTTCACCGCGCTCGCCGTCGCCGCCGCCCGCGCCCGCGGCCGGATCGAGGCGGCCGAGGAGCAGCGGCTGGTGAAGATCCTTCTGGAGGCCCCGCGCCTGATCGCCGAATCCATCAACCTGGAGGACGCCGTCCGCGCCGTGGCCATCGAGATGTCCAAGGCCCGCGACGTCCTCTTCCTCGGGCGCGGCCCGATGTACCCGCTGGCCCTGGAAGGGGCGCTGAAGCTGAAGGAGATCAGCTACATCCATGCCGAGGGCTATGCGGCGGGCGAGCTGAAGCATGGGCCCATCGCGCTGGTCGATGAACTGACGCCGATCGTCATCCTGGCGCCCTTCGACAGCTATTTCGAGAAGTCGGCCTCGAACATGAGCGAGGTGATGGCCCGCGGCGGCCAGGTGGTGTTCATCACCGACCCCGACGGCGAGGCCCATGCCCCGGCCGGCGCGCGGGTGGTGGTGACCGCGCCCCGCTGCGACCCGCTGATCGCGCCGCTGGTGATGGCCGCCCCCATCCAGCTCCTGGCCTACTACGTCGCCGTCCAGAAAGGCGCCGACGTCGACCAGCCGCGCAACCTGGCGAAGTCCGTGACGGTGGAGTAACGCCGAGTAATCCTCCCCCGCTGGGGGAGGGGTACCGCGAAGCGGTGGAGGGGGCTCAAGCCCACTCGCCTATCCGCCAGGGGCTTCAACCCTCTCAGTGCTCTTCGCTGACAGCTCCCCCGGGAGGGGAGCACAGAACGGACCATCCCCAAAAGCAAACGGCCGCCCCGTGAGGGGCGGCCGCGCTCAGTTCAGACTGTGAAGTCTGGACTTACTTCTTTTCGGGCGCAGCGGCCATGGCGGCGGCGGCCGGAGCAGCGGCTTCGGCGGCGGCCGGAGCGGCAGCGGCGGCCGGGGCAGCGGCTTCAGCAGCGGCCGGAGCAGCGGCTTCAGCAGCGGCCGGAGCGGCGGCGGCGGCGGCGTCGGCGGCGGCCGGCGCTTCGACAGTGGTTTCCTTCTTGGCGCAGGCCGAGAGGCTGAGCGCGATGACGGCGGCGGCGGCCACCGAGGTGATGATACGAAGTTGCATGGATCGACTCCCCTGGAGGACTATCCTCCGACAAGGCGAGTCTCATACACGGGTTCGTGAATTCCCAAAATCGTGATCGTGCGTTCGGCGCAATTTTTCGGTGGGCCGCCTGTGGATTTAACGGAGCGGCTCCTCTACCCCGGCCTGGATCGCCCGGCTCCGCGAGGCGTTGCTGGCGTCAGGTGCGTGTCGGAGGGACGGGATGAGCAAGCGTGTTCGCAAGGCGGTGCTGCCGGTGGCGGGACTGGGGACCCGGGTCCTGCCGGGGGCCAAGACGACGCCCAAGAACATGCTCAACGTGTTCGACCGCCCGATCCTGTCCTACATCGTCGAGGAGGCCCGGGCCGCCGGCATCGAGCATTTCGTCTTCATCGTCGGGCGCGGACAGGGCGCCATCGAGGACTATTTCGACCTCAGTCCCGAGATCGAAGGCATCCTCGAGGCCAAGGGCAAGGGCGACATCCTGGCTGAGGTGCGCCGCGACCTGCCCCAGCCTGGCGAGATGAGCTTCATCCGCCAGATGTCGCCGCTGGGCCTCGGCCACGCGGTTTGGTGCGCCCGCGACGTGATCGGCGACGAGCCCTTCGCGGTGATCCTGCCCGATATGCTGATGGCGGCCGAGCGCCCGGCGCTGGCCCAGTGCGTGGACGCCCACGGCAAGGTCGGCGGCAACATCATCGCCGTCGAGCCCGCACCGGCCGGCGAGACCAACAAGTACGGCATCGTGGCCCTGGCCAGCCAGGACGGCCGCCTCAACCGGATGACCGGCATGGTCGAGAAGCCGCCGCTGGGGACCGAGCCCTCCAACCTGTTCATCTCCGGGCGCTACATCCTGCAGCCCGAGATCTTCGGCATCCTAGAGACCCAGGAGCGCGGCGCGGGGGGCGAGATCCAGCTCACCGACGGCATGGCGCAGCTGATGATGCGCCAGGATTTCCACGCCCTCGAATACGAGGGGACCACCTACGACTGCGGCGACAAGATCGGCCTCCTGCGGGCCAATGTCGCCTTCGCGCTCCGCCGGCCTGACTTCGCCGACGCCGCCCGGGCCGCGATCCGGGCGCTGCTCTGAGCCACGGCATGCGGCTCTTCGTCTTCGGTTTCGGCTACTCGGCCCGCGCGCTGGCCCGGTTGCTGACACCTCAGGGCTGGAGCGTCGCGGCCACACTGCGCGATCCGGCCGGCGCCGCCGGGCTGGCGGCCGAGGGCGTGACCGCCGCGCCGCTGGGCGAGCGCGACGCGCTGGCGGCGGAACTCGCCAACGCCCAGGCGCTGCTGGTCACCGCCGCGCCGGACGCGGACGGATGCCCTGGCCTGCGGGCGCTGGTCCCGGCCCTGGCGCGCGGCCGCGCCTTCCCCGACTGGATCGGCTACCTCTCCACCACCGGCGTCTACGGCGACCGGCGCGGCGGCTGGGTGACGGAAACGAGCCGGCTCTCCGCCCAATCCCAGGAGGGCGCCCGCCGGGTCGCCGCCGAGCGCGACTGGCTGGAGGTCGGCCGCGGCATGGGCCTGACCGTCCAGACCTTCCGCCTGCCCGGCATCTACGGCCCCGGCCGATCGGCCCTCGACCGCCTGCGGGCGGGCCAGGCCCGGCGCATCGCGGCCTCCGGCCAGGTGTTCAGCCGCGTCCACGTGGACGACCTGGCGTCGGGCCTGGCCGCCTCCATCGCCAGGCCCCGGCCCGGCGGGATCTACAACCTCTGCGACGACGAGCCCGCGCCCAACAGCCAGGTCATCGCCTACGCCGCCGGCCTCTTGGGGATGGCGCCGCCGCCGGAGGTGGCCCTCGCCGAGGCCAACCTGTCGCCGATGGCGCTGCGCTTCTACGCCGAGAGCAAGCGCGTCTCCAACGCCCGCGCCAAGGCCGAACTCGGCTGGCGCCCGGCCTATCCGACCTATCGCGAAGGCTTGCGGGCCATCCTGGCCGGCGAGGCCTGATCCAGGCGCGCGCCGTCCCGTTGCGCGGACCATGAAAAGACCCCCGGCGAGAGGGGAGCCCGTCGGGGGCCAGGCCTGACTGGAGACGGCGAAGATGGGGGATGTGCCGCCGTCCCGACTATGGTCCCGCTTGCGCCGCCAGGCTTTTCACAGTTTGGTGAAATCATCCACCGCCGCCAGAAGCCGCGCGATGTCCCGGGGGCGCGACAGCCGGTGGTCGCCGTCCTTGATCAGGGTGAAGACCACATCGCGGCTGTTGAGCGCCTGGGCGAACTCCAGGGCGTGGCGCCAGGGCACGTCGGGGTCCTCGCCGCCCTGCAGGATGCGCACCGGCGCATCGATCGGGATCGGGCCCGGCAGGATGGACCAGCGGGCGCCGTCCTCCAGCAGGGTCCGGGTGATCGGATAGGACTCGCCATACTCGGAAGGCCGCATCCAGACGCCGTCGGCCTTCAGCGCCGCGCGGCCTTCCGGCGGGATCTCCGGCCCCAGCAGCCGCTCGGTGAAATCGGGGGCCGGCGCGATCAGCACCAGGGCCGCGACCCGCTCGGGGCGGACCATCGCCACGAGGCTGGCGATCCAGCCGCCCATGGAGGAGCCCACCAGGATCACCGGCCCGTCCGTCAGTTCGTCGAGCACGGCCAGGGCGTCCTCCCGCCACCGGGTGACCGTGCCCTTGGCCTGGAAATCGCCGCTGGAGTCCCCGTGTCCCAGATAGTCGAAACGCAGGCAGCCGCGCCCGGAAGACTCGGCCCATTGGGCCAGCGCCTGGGCCTTGGTTCCGGTCATGTCGGAGCGGAATCCGCCCAGCCACAGCAGCGTCGGACCGTCGCCTTCGACCCGCCTCCAGGCGAGGCGCTCGCCGTCGGCGCGGACCATATTTCCGGCGCTTTCGCCCATCTACTTCTGATAGCGCGGGTCGGCCTTTACGCAACCGCGTTTCGGGATAGAGAGAGGGTGTGGCGCTTCCCCCTGACTTCACCCTTCTGCAGGTCGTTCCGGAGCTGGAAACCGGCGGCGCCGAGCAGACCACGATCGACGTCGCCCGCGCGGTGATCGAGGCGGGCGGACGCGCGCTGGTGGCCACCCGCGGGGGCCGCATGACGGCCCGCCTCGAGGCGGACGGCGCGCGCCTGGCCCAGATGCCGGTGCAGTCGAAGAACCCGCTGGTCATGCTGGGCAACGCCGCGCGCCTGGTGGACCTGATCCGCGGCGAGCGGGTGAGCCTCGTCCATGCGCGCTCGCGGGCCCCGGCCTTCTCGGCGCTGTGGGCGGCGCAGACCACGAGGACACCGTTCGTGGCCACCTATCACGGGGTCTACAAGGCCAAGACCAGCCTGAAGCGATGGTACAACGCCGTCATGACCCGCGGCGACCTAGTGATCGCCAATTCCGACTACACCCGCGACCATGTGCTGGCCGAGCACGCCATCGACCCGGCCAAGGTGCTGACCATACCGAGAGGCGTGGATTTCGAGCGGTTCAATCCGTCCTGGGTCACCCCCGACCGCGTCGAGGCCCTGCGCCAGGCCTGGGGGATCGCCGCCGACGACCGGCGCACGACCTTCCTGCTGGCCGGCCGGCTGACCCGGATCAAGGGCCACCTGACGATCGTCGAGGCGGCGGCGCGGATGCGGGCCGAGGGCCGCGCGGACTTCCGCGTGGTCTTCGCCGGCGACGACCAGGGCCGCGCGGAGTATGGCGCCGAACTGGCCAAGGCGATCGACGACGCCGGACTGCGGGACGTGGTGAGGATCGTCGGCCACTGCGACGACATGCCGGCCGCCTATCTGCTGGCCGATGTCGCGTTGCTGCCCACCACCGTGCCGGAAAGCTTCGGCCGGGCGGCGGTCGAGCCCCAGGCCATGGGCCGGCCGGTGATCGCCTCCAACCATGGCGGCACGGTGGAGACCGTGGCCGAAGGCGTCAGCGGCTGGCTGATCCCGCCCCGCGAGCCCGGCGCCTGGGCCATGGCCATGTCCCGCGCCATCGAGATCGGCCACGGCAAGCGCGGCGAGATGGGCCAGAGCGGCATGAACCGCACCCGCCAGCTCTACCGCGTCGAGGCCATGTGCGAGGCGACCCTGGCCGCCTACGAGCAGGTCCTGGCGGCGCGCGCCTGATGTCCCGCCGCAACGTTCCCAAGATCCTGGTGATCAAGCTCTCGGCGCTGGGCGACTTCGTGCTGTCGCTGGCGGCCATGAAGAAGATCCGCGAGGCGCACCGCAAGGCGCACATCACGCTGCTGACCACCCCGCCGTTCGAGGGCCTCGCCAGGGCCAGCCCCTACTTCAACGCCGTGGACACCGACGGGCGGCCCGAGAACTTCCCCCAGTGGATGGCGCTCAGGCGGCGGCTGCGGGCCGCGGGGTACGACCGGGTCTACGACCTGCAGACCTCGGCCCAGTCCAACCGCATCTTCCAGAGCCTGCGGCCCAGGCCGCCGGCCTGGTCGGGGATCGCCTTCGGCTGTTCCCTGCCGCACAAGAACCCGCTGCGCGACCAGATGCATACTCTGGAGCGCCACGCCGACCAGCTGATGTACGCCGGCATCTGGCCCGACGCGCCCACCGCGCCCGGGACCGCCCCGGGGCCGGACCTGTCCTGGGTGCTGGCCCGCGCGCCTGGCGAACGGCCGATGGCCGGCGGGGTCAAGCCCAAGCCCTACGCCATGTTCGTGCCCGGCGGGTCGGCGCACCGGCCCGAGAAACGCTGGCCGGTCGAGAAGTACGGCGAGCTCGCCCGCATCCTCTACGCCCGCGGCCTCGACATCGTGATCATCGGCGGGCCGCAGGAAGCCGCCCTCGCCCACGCCATTCAGCGCACGGTGCCGAGGGCGCGCGACCTCACCGGCCGCACCGACTTCGCCTCGATCGCCGTCCTGGGCGCCAAGGCGGCGCTGGCGGTGGGCAACGACACCGGCCCCCTGCACCTGGCCGCCGCGGCCGGCGCGCCCACGGTGGTGCTGTTCTCCGGGGCCTCGGACCCCGCGCTCTCGGCGCCGCGCGGCAAGGTGGCGGTGCTGCAGGCCGACAAGCTGTCGGACCTGTCGGTGGCCAAGGTGGCCCAGGCCGCCGCGTCGCTATCACCGTCGGCGGCGGGCGCCGCTTGATAGCGCCCAGGCCCTCTATCATATAAGGTCGTGTGCGACCGGAACGCGCCAGCGTCCCGGCGCCTTGTGTTGCAACAGTCCTAGGAGCCTCGCCTATTCGCCGTCCCATGAACGCCCCTCCCGTCAAAGACGGGTTGCGCATCAACGATGAAATCCGTGTTCCCCGCGTGCTGCTGATCGACGCCGCCGGTGAAAAACAGGGCGTCATGCCCACGTCCTCCGCGCTCGAGGCCGCCGAGGAGGCGGGCCTGGACCTGGTGGAGATCGTCCCCAACGCGGATCCGCCCGTCTGCAAGATCCTGGACTACGGCAAGTTCAAGTTCCAGGAGCAGAAGAAGAAGAACGAGGCGCGCAAGCGGCAGAAGGTGGTGGAGATCAAGGAGATCAAGCTCCGCCCGAACATCGACGTGCACGACTACGAGGTGAAGGCCCGGTCGATGAACCGGTTCTTCGAAGAGGGCGACAAGGTCAAGGTTACGCTGCGCTTCCGCGGCCGCGAACTGGCCCACCCGGAACTCGGCATGAAGCTCCTGCAGAAGGTCCGCGCCGACTTCGAGCCCATCGCCAAGTGCGAATACGAGCCCCGCATGGAGGGCCGCCAGATGATCATGATCCTGGCGCCGCGCTGAGCCGGCGGAAAGTCTGACTTACGGGAGCGGTCGCAGACGCTGCGGCCGCTCTTTCGATTCCGGCGGCGGCGGCGAACGGTGATCCCTGTCACAGACCTGCGGGTCGTTCAGATCGGACCCAGACCGCCATGCGGTGGGCCCTTTCCCACCCGTCTGCGACGATGTCGGGACTGGCGAAAATATCTGCACACCGGGGCCTTGACGCCGTGTCTGGCTTTCCTAATTTTTCTGCCGTCGAGCGCCGCAAGGGCTCGACAACAGTCAGGGGGCGCCCGCGCTTCCGGGCGCCTCTCAGGTCCAACTTGCTCGTTCTGAGGAGATGGAAATGAGAACGGCATATGACTTCTCGCCCCTCTACCGGTCGATGATCGGCGTCGACCGCATGGCGGATCTCATCGACAGCGCGATGAGAAGTGAGGGAGACCGCAGCTATCCGCCTTACGACGTGGAAAAGACCGGCGACGACGGCTACCGTATTACACTGGCCGCGGCTGGCTTCACGGCTCACGAACTCGAAATCACGGCGCAGCCAAACCTCCTGATCGTCGCCGGCCGCAAGCCCGAGGACGAGGCCGACGGCGCGCGGCAGTACCTGCATCGTGGGATCGCCGCCCGGAGCTTCGAGCGCAAGTTCGAGTTGGCCGATTACGTGGTGGTGAAATCCGCCAGCTACGACAACGGCGTGCTCGCGATCGATCTGGCGCGGGAAGTGCCCGAAGCGCTGAAGCCTCGGCGCGTCGAGATCGGACTCGCCGACGCCACGCCGAACATGCGTCGCATCCCCAAAGACCAGGCGGAACGTCGCATCGCCTGATGTTCGCCAAGACCGCCATCCGAGGTCGGCGTCGTCGTAGTCGGCCTCGGATGCCTTCCCACCCAATTGTCGGAGACTGTTATGCGACCCCTTCGTAAAGCCATGCTCGCCGGCGCGGCGGCAATCACCCTGGCGGGCCTTGCCGGATTGGCGGCCGCGGAGATCAAGAACGCTCATGTGCTGGATGTCCGGCTGCCGGACGGATCTCTGGCGCATATCCGATATGTCGGCGACACCCCCCCGACAGTGAGTTTCGCCCCGGCGCCGATGGCGCTCTCAATCCTGTCACCGGCGTCCGATCCCTTCGGCCCGGGATCGCCGTTCGCGGCGCTGGAACAGATCTCGCGGGCGATGGACCGCCAGGCGGACGCGATGCTCCGCGAGGCCAGCGCCCAGTCCAGGCTGGCGTTCACCGGGCCCGACCTGATGCGGGTCGATGCCGCAGATCTGCCGCCCGGCGCGCGGGGCTTCTCGATGGTTTCGACGTTTTCGGGCGACGGTGTCTGCACCCGAAGCGTCGAATACCGCTCCCAGGGCGACGGCAAGCCGCAACAGGTTGTGACCCGTACGTCCGGGGCCTGCGCACCCGACGAGAAGCCGCCGGCGCTTTCGGCGACCTCGGGCGCGACCGCCGTGGCCTCTCCGCCGCGACCCGCGGATCGACAGCCCATCTGACCGAACCCCGCGTACGGCGCGCCTTTCACGCCGGCCGCCGCTCGCGGACCCATTGAGAGAGGAGATCGCAGGAGAAACGATGATGCGACTGGCAACCTCGGAACAGATATTTGATCTGCAGGGCGTCCACGCGCCCTACAGCCTCAGGACCGCCCTCGAACGTGGCGTTCGTCCCGCTGTTGGCTTTCAAAACCCCGATGACGTGGTCAAGGACCCTCACCTCACGTTCCGCGATAAACGGGAAATCCTCTCATCGTGGGCGTCGGACGCGTCGGCGGTGCAGGACGAGCCGCGCCTGAGATGGCTGTTGGGCACCGTCGAGCCGGTCCCGTTGGACGAGGTGCGCGCGGCGATGAAGCGCCTGGACGCGATGGAGGCGGGTCATGACGACGGTGCTCACTAGCACCCTGAAGGTCGGCCTCGTCGTCGGGCTGATCGCTCTTGGCGTCTTGGCGCTGGCGGCCGCGACGCAGGCGGGCTGACGGGACGTCTGGCGAAGGTCGGACTAATACCAAGCGCCGCTGACGCAGACTCGGGGATTCCCCTGAGGGCCGAACAGTGATTCACGCTTCTTGTTGGAGAGGAGTGGTCGGATGGGGTCGATTGTATTGCGGGACGACTTTGATGCGGCGGCGGTGCGTCGGCTGGCGCG
>CANJXI010000063.1 GCA_947478785.1 Caulobacteraceae bacterium | reverse complement strand
AAGCTCTACGGCATGCGCGCCAGCTTCGATGAGATCGCCGGCAAGGGGCTCGTCCGCCGCGAGGAGCTTTATCCGCTCCTGGCCAGCCTAATCAGAGCCGAGGTCACCCACCGACAGTCCCGCTCGATCAACTACCGGATCAGCGGCGCCAAGTTCCCCGTGCTGAAGGATCTCGACGACTTCGTCTTCGCCGACACCCCCGTCGACGAGGGGCTGGTCCGGGAACTCGCCGTCGGCGACTTCGTCGAGGCCAAGCGCAACCTCATTCTCATCGGCGGCACCGGCACCGGCAAGACCCACCTGGCCATCGCCATCGCCGCCGCGGTGATCCGCGCCAGAGCCCGCGGCCGCTTCTTCAACCTCGTCGATCTGGTCAACCAGCTCGAACAGGAGAAGGCCGCTGGCCGAAGCGGACGTCTCGTCGAGACCCTCTTGCGCCACGAACTGATCATCATCGACGAACTCGGCTACCTGCCGTTCAGCCAGGCCGGCGCCCAACTCCTCTTCCACCTGATCAGCAAGCTCTACGAGAACACCTCGATCGTCATCACCACCAACCTCGCCTTCGCCGACTGGCCTCAGATCTTCGGCGACGCCAAGATGACCACGGCCATGCTCGACCGCATCACCCACCACTGCGACATCGTCGAGACCGGCAACGCAAGCTGGCGGTTCAAGAACAGAGCCTGATCAGCCCACGCCTCGGGTGCGCCCGCCGGCTACGCGCTGCGCTCCGCCAATGGCTCCGCGCTACGCCGCCGGGCGACTGCAAACACCAGCGCCAAAGGGGCTAACATTCAAAGCGAAAGGGGGGACAAGTTTGGGTGCGATTTGACATGCCGGGGCGCTGGAGCGCTGAAACAGCGCGGGTCGTCAGGCGGTTGATTGTCCGTGCCATGCGGACAGGATAGCCGCATTTATCCTAATATCTACCCTAAAAGAATGCGTGGCTTGGGTCGGCTTGGGCTGGTCTCAGCTGGACGGCGCTAGACTGACAATTTCGTATCTATCTGTATTATATAGCAATATGCATACCGTTATGGACTGCAATGGACTGGTCTGGACCCCAGTTCGACGCATGTCGGGTGCGCCAGCGGCTTCTAGGACTTATAGCGAGCTGGGCCGATCAGGCGTCGCAAGGAAGGCCTTGCGTCGCCTGCCCGCCGCAACGGCATCATAAATGACAAGGTCCCGGCCAGGGCCTAGATTGCGGCATGAACACCCCTTCCGCCGCCGCGATCTCGGACGACATCGCCGCCGTCGGCGTCATCGACGCCATCCCGAAGCTGCTGGAGGTGGTCTGCAAGACCACCGGAATGGGCTTCGCCGCGGTGGCCCGCGTCACCGAGGACCGCTGGGTGGCCTGCGCGGTGCGCGACGAGATCGCCTTCGGCCTGGAGCCGGGCGGCGAGCTTGAGGTGGTCACCACCATCTGCGACCAGATCCGCGACACCGGCGTGGCGGTGGTCATCGACCACGTGGCCGAGGACGAGGTGTTCCGCGACCACCCGACGCCGGCCAAATACGGCTTCCAGAGCTATATTTCCGTGCCGATCCGCCATGAGGGCGAGTTCTTCGGCACGCTTTGCGCCATCGATCCCAGGCCGCTGGCGCTGAAGTCGTCGTCGGCGCTGGCGATGTTCGAGCTGTTCGCCGAGTTGATCGGGGCGCACCTGGCCGCCCGCCAGCGGCTGGCGCGCAGCGAGGCGGCCCTCTTGGACGCCCGCCAGGTCGCCGAGCTGCGCGAGCAGTTCATCGCGGTTCTCGGCCACGACCTGCGCAATCCCCTGGCCTCCATCGACGGGGCGGCGCGGCTGATCGGCAAGACCCCGATCGACGACAGGGCCCGAGGGCTGCTCGGCGCCATGCAGCACAGCGTCGTGCGCATGGCGGGCCTGATCGACGACGTGCTCGACCTGGCGCGCGGACGCCTGGGCGGCGGCATTGTGATGGACCGGCGCGAGGAGCGGGGCCTGGAGGCCGCGCTCTCCCAGGTGGTCACCGAGCTGCAGCTGGCCCATCCCGACCGGCTGATCGAGGCCGAGCTCGCGATCTCACAACCCGTGACGGCCGACCAGCGGCGCCTGGGACAGCTGCTGTCGAACCTGCTCGCCAACGCGCTCGTCCACGGATCGGCGGGCGCGCCGGTGCAGGTCCGGGCCACGACCGGGCCGGGCGGGTTCGAGCTATCGGTGGCCAACGCCGGCCCGCCCATTCCCCAGGCGGCGCGCCAGCGGCTGTTCCAGCCCTTCGTGCGGGCCGGGGCCAAGCCGCATGGCCAGGGCCTGGGGCTCGGCCTCTACATCGCCGCCGAGATCGCCAAGGGCCATGGCGGGACGCTGGACGTGGCCTCGGCCGGCGACGAGACGCGCTTCACCTTCCGGATGCCGATCGCGGGCGTCGCGCCCAGGCTCGCCGCCGCCGACATCTTGGCCTCCTAGCCCGGCGATTGCGCAAGGTTGATGTCCGAAAGCCGCCAGCAGGCCAATCAGAACGGGCCTATATTGAGCCCATGACCCAATTCACCCTGTTCGAAACCGCCATCGGCTGGGCCGGCGTCGCCTGGGCCGACAAGGGCTTGGTCGGCTGCCACCTGCCGGACGCCGATCCGGAGACCGCGCGGCGCTCGTTCCTGCGGAAGAACCCCGGCGCCGCGGAGGCTAAGCCGACGCCGGCAATCGAAAAAGCCATCGCGGGCATCCGCGCCCTCCTGAGCGGCGAGCGGCCCGACCTGCTGGACGTGCCGATCGACCTGGACCGCGTCCCCGAGTTCAACGCCCGCGTCTATGCGATCGCCCGCGCCATCCCGCCCGGCGAGACCCTGACCTACGGCGAGATCGCGGCCCGCCTGGGCGACCGGCTGCTGGCCCGCGACGTGGGGGCGGCGCTGGGCAAGAATCCCTGGCCGATCGTGGTGCCCTGCCACCGGGTGACGGCGGCCGGCGGTAAGCTGGGCGGCTTCTCGGCCCGGGGCGGGGTGAACACCAAGGTCAGGTTGCTGGCCATCGAAGGCGCCAAGGTGCTGGAGCCGGCGCCAAGGCCATCCAAGGCCGGCGCGGCGCCGCAACCGTCGCTGTTCGATTGACGCCAAGGCTGGAGCGCCGGCTGCTGCAGGCCGCCTTCGCGTTGGCCGGCGCCGTGCCGGTGACGGCCGGCGCCTGGGGCGCGCTTGGCTTCTGGCGGCCCGACAGCCATGCGCGCTACCTCTCCGGGCTGTTGCTCGGCATTGGCCTCTGCTTCTGGTGGGCGATCCCCGCCATAGAGCGGCGCGGCGCGGTGGTGCGCGCGCTGGCCCTGATCGTGGTGATCGGCGGCCTGGCCCGCCTGGCTGGCGGCCTCCAGACCGGGTTCGGCCCATCCACGAGCCTGCCGCTGGTCATGGAGCTTGGCGTCACGCCGCTGCTGGCGCTCTGGCGCGAACGGGTGGCCGGCAGGTCGGGTGACAGTGGGCGCGACGCCCGCTAACACCGACCCATGGCCATCGGCGTTTTCGATTCCGGGGTGGGCGGGCTCTCGGTCCATCACAGGCTGGTGGAGCGCTTCCCCAAGGCCGACTTCGTCTATCTCGCCGACCAGGCCAATACCCCCTATGGCGGACGGCGCGGCGAGGAGATCGTCGCCCTGACCCGGGCCGGCTGCGAGCGCCTGTTCGCCGAGGGCTGCGACCTGGTCGTCCTGGCCTGCAACACCGCCTCGGGCATCGCGCTGCGCCGGCTGCAGCAGACCTGGCTGCCGGATTATCGCCGCGAACTCGGCCGGCCGGTGAACGTGCTGGGGATCATCGTGCCGACCATCGAGGCGGCCACCGGCCTGCCCTGGGAGCACGAGGCCGAGCGGCGCGGCGACAAGGTCGAGAAGCTGGACATCCTGGGCGTCTTCTCGACGCCGGCGACGGCCGCCAGCCGGGTCTATGAGATCGAGATCGACAAGCGCCGGCAGGACGTGGCGGTCTTCTCGCAACCCTGCCCGGACCTGGCCGGACTGATCGAGGAGGGCTCGCCGCGCGCGGCCCTGGCCGAGGCGGTCGCGGGCCATGTGCGCGCGCTGACCACCAGGATCGGCCGCCCGCCCGACCGCGCGATCCTTGGATGCACCCACTACGAGATCGTGGCCGACCTGTTCCGCGACGCCCTGCCGCCCGGCACGCCGCTGATCCACCAGCCGCAGGCGACGGCCGACGCGCTGGCCCGCTATTTCGAACGCCACCCCGAGTTCCGGCAAGGCGAGGGCGGGACCCGTCGCTTCCTGACCACGGGCAAGGCCGGCGTCCAGTCGGGCCTGGTGGAGGCGTTCTGGGGCGGCCCCCTGTCGTTTACGCCAGCCTAGGGTTAGGCTTCCCCAACCCAGGGAGAAAACCAATGTCCAATCGCCTCGCCATCGCCGCCGTGCTGACCCTCCTTGCCGGGACCGCCGCCGCCCAGCAGCCGCCGGCCATGGGCCAGCGCCTAGCCGGCGTGGTGAAGGCGGTGGACGCCAGCCACCTGGTGATCACCACCGCGACGGGCGACATGGACATCGCGCTCGCCGCCAAGACCCGCGTGCTCATGCGCAAGGCCGCCAAGGCCGATGAGATCAAGGCCGGCAGCTATCTCGGCACCTCCAACCAGAACACGCCTGACGGCGGCAAGGCCACCGAGGTGCACCTCATGGAGTCCACGCCCAACGTCCACTACGCCATGAACGACAAGGGCCTGATGATGACCAATGGCCGGGTGAAGTCGGTCGCCAAGACCGCCAAGGGCGAGGAGATGGAGGTCGACTACGGCGGCGCGACCACGCGCCACGTCGTGGTCACCGACGAGACCAGCATGACCCGGATGGTCGATGTGGGTGTGGCGGGCCTGAAGCCCGGGCTGGAGGTCAGCGTCAACACCGTGGCCGGCGAGGCCAGGCCCACGGCGGCCTTCATCGCCATCACGGCGCCGGCGGCCAAATAGGCGCCCCGGACGTGAGGATCGGCTGGGCTTGCGCCACGGCGGCGCTGGCGATCGCGGCGTCCGGCGCGGCCCGGGCCGAGGTCGTGGACGTGAGCGAGAGCGGGTTCAGGATTCGCAACGTGGCGACGATCGCGGCGTCGCCCGAGACGGTCTACGCCGCCCTCGGCCGGATCGGCCGGTGGTGGGACCCGGCCCACAGCTATTCCGAGAAGGCCGGCGCCATGACCCTGTCGCTGACCCCTGGAGGCTGCTTCTGCGAGACGGTCGGGACGGGCGGCGCGCGGCACGGCGTGGTGGTCCTGGCCCTACCGAACCGGCTCCTCCGCATCGACGCCGCGCTGGGCCCCCTGGAGGACGAAGCCGCCACAGGCGCCCTGACCTTCGAGATCACCAAGGCCGGGGCCGGCGTGGAGGTGGTGCAGACCTATAATGTCTCCGCGCTCCGGCCCGACTCCGCCAAGCGGCACGCGGGCCCCGTCGACCACGTGATCGGCGAGCAGCTCCAGCGCTTCAAGCGCTACGTCGAGACGGGCACGCCGGACTGAGCGCGATCAGGCCGCGGCGGCTTCGCCCGCCACCACCCGGCTCACCGCGTTCACCACCGCCGCGATCCGCAGCGCGGCCTGCACCTGCGGCGCCGACACCCCGTGTTTCTTCAGCTCGGCCTCGTGGGCGTCCAGGCACATGCCGCAGCCGTTGACCGCCGAGACCGCCGTCGACCAGAGCTCGAAGTCGGCCTTCTCGACCCCGGGATTGGCCAGGACGTTCATCCGCAGACGGGCGGGGAGGGTCCCGTATTCCTTGTTCGAGAGCAGGTGGATGGCCCGGTAGTAGACGTTGTTCATGCCCATGATGGCGGCGGCGGCCTTGGCGCCGTTGAGCGCCTCGGGCGACAGCCCGGACTCTACGGCCGAGGCCTCGACCGCCTTCACGACGGCGGGGGTTCCGACGGCGTGGGCGGAAGCCACGAACGCGCCCCACTTCTGCTGGTCGGTGAGCAGGGTCTCGGCGGCCAGGCTCGACAGGTTCAGGCTCAGGTCCTTGGCATAGGGCGGCAGCGTCTCGCGTAGGGTGTCGAGCGACATGGTTCTTACTCCAATAGTGTGGGGTGTCCGGGAGGCGCCTTGGGGGAGGACAGGCGCCTCCCGGACGGGTCTGAAGGCGCGGCTTACGCGGCCTTCAGGGTCTCGCCGCCGACCGAGCGGTTGCAGGGGCAAAGCTCGTCGGTCTGCAGGGCGTCCAGCACCCGCAGCGTGTCCTGCGGATTGCGGCCGACGTTGAGGTTGGTGACATAGACGTGCTGCACCACGTTGTCGGGATCGACCACATAGGTGGCGCGCAGCGCCACGCCTTCGTCCTCGTTCAGCACGCCGAGCGCCCGGGCAAACTTGCCGGAGTTGTCGGCGAAGTTCCAGATCGGCAGGCCGGTCAGGTCCGGGTGTTCCCGGCGCCAGCCGAGCTTTGAATGCTCGTTGTCGGTGGAGCCGCCGAGGACGACCGTATCGCGTTCCTCGAACTGCGGGTTGAGCTTGGCGAATTCGGCGATTTCCGTCGGGCAGACGAAGGTGAAGTCCTTCGGATAGAAGAAGATGACCTTCCACTTGCCGGGGAAGCTCGCCTTGGTCAGCGTCTCGAACGCGCTTTCGCCGTTCTCTTCGTGGCGATTGAATTTCGGCTTCACGCCGGTGATCTTGAAGTCAGGCAGGGTCTCGCCAACGCCGATCATGGGTACTCGTCTCCGTTTGGTGGTTCCGCCGGGACGGGGAGGTCCGCGGCGTCGGACTGGGAGATAGGGTTCGGCCCGACCATTAGCCAATCGATTGTTTTTGGCATTGGGATAGAGTGAGCCTATGTTGTCGGGATGCTGCCCACCCTTCGCCAACTGCAATATCTGAAGCTGCTCGCCGAGAACGGCAGCTTCGGCCGCGCCGCAGAGGCGGCCCATGTCACCCAGCCGACGCTCTCGGCCGGCATCCAGGAGCTGGAGCGCACACTCGGCGCCTCGGTGGTCGACCGGGCGCGCTCCGGCGTGATCCTGACGCCGGTGGGCGAGGAGGCGCTGCGCAGGGCCACCGTGATCCTCAACGAGGCCGAGGAGCTGGTCGAGGCGGCCAAGAACGCCGGCCAGCCGCTGACCGGCCGTTTCCGCCTGGGGGTGATCCCGACCATCGCGCCGTTCCTGCTGCCGCGCGCCCTGCCACTGCTGCGCGAGCGGTTCCCGAAGCTCAGGCTGTTCCTGCGCGAGGACCTTACCCAGCGGCTGATCGCGTCGCTGAAGGCGGGCCAGCTGGACGCGGCCCTGATCGCGCTGCCCTACGACATGGCGGGCCTGGACTGGGCGCATGTGGCCGACGACGAGCTGCTGGCCGCCATGCCCGCCGCCCACCCGCTGGCCCGCTTCGCAACGGCCGAGCCCGCGGCCATGGAGCGCGAGGGCCTGATCCTGCTGGAGGACGGTCACTGCCTGCGCGAGCACGCGCTGGCCGCCTGCGGGCTGAAGCCGCCGCGCGCGGCGCCGGGCCAGGAGCCGTTCGCCGCCACGTCGCTGCCGACGCTGGTTCAGATGGTCGGCTCCGGGCTGGGCATGACCTTTCTCCCGGCCATGGCTGTGGAGGCGGGCCTCGCCAAGGCCGCGCAGGTGGCGATCCTGCCCATCGACGCCGACCATCCGAGCCGGGAGATCGTCGTCGCCTGGCGGGCCGGATCCAACCGCGCGGCTGAAGGGCGGCTGCTTGCCGCCGTGCTTCGCGAATAAAAGATTATTTTAGACATATCGAAATGGCTTGCGCCTTCGATGCGGTTTAGATATATCTATAGCGCCCCGACAAAAGGAGGGGGCTTTTGATATGCACAGACACCATCATTTTTCCGACCGCGCGCAAGGCCATCGCGGACGTCATCCCTGGGGCGGCCACATGGGCGGCCCTGGACGTGGCGAACACGGCCGTCACCGTGGCGGCCGGGTCGGGCGCTTCCTGGAGCACGGCGACCTTCGCTTCGTGGTCCTGGGCCTGTTGGCCGAGCAGCCGCGCCACGGCTACGACCTGATCCGCGAGCTCGAGGAACGCACCGGCGGCGCCTACCGGCCCTCGCCCGGTGTCATCTATCCGACCCTGGCCCTGCTGGAGGACGAAGGGTTCATCCGCCCGTCGGACGGCGAGGCCGGACGCAAGCTCTTCGAGGTGACCGATCCCGGCCGTGAGGCCCTGGAGGCCAACCGGGCCGGCGTCGACGCGATCTTCGCCCGCATGGCCGAGGCCGCCCAAGGATCGGACTCCACCCGCCCGCGCATAGCGCGCGCCATGAGCAACCTCGGCATGGCGCTCAGCCAACGCCTCTCGCGCCGGCCGATCACGCCCGAGGAGATCGACCGCGTCATAGCCCTGATCGACGAGACGGCGACCGCCATCGAGAAGAGCTGAGGCCTTACGGCTCGCTGAGCGTGCCTTGTGGGCGGTCTTCGCCTATATGTCCGCCCCCATGAGCCGTCCGTTCCTCAAGATGAACGGGCTCGGCAACGACTTCGTCGTGGTCGAGGCCCGTTCCGCGCCGTTCGCGCCGACGCCGGACGAGGTGCGCGCCATCGCCGACCGCGGGGACGGGATCGGCTGTGACCAGCTGATCGTCATCGAACCGCCCGGCGCGGGGACGGGCGTGGACGCCCGCGTGAAGTTCTGGAACGCCGATGGCGAGGAGGTCGCCGCTTGCGGCAACGGGACCCGCTGCGTGGGCTGGCTGCTGATGCAGGCTAGCGGCAAGGACGAGGCGGTCATCGAGACGGCCGCCGGCCGCCTCACCGCCACACGCGCCGGCGAGCGGCTGGTCAGCGTCGACATGGGCAGGCCCGGCCTGGATTGGCCGGATATCCCGCTGGCCTCGGCCCAGGACACCCGCGCGTTGGACGTGGTCCTCTACGAGCACGCCTCCCTGATGGCCCCGCCCGGCTGCGTCTCCATGGGCAATCCGCACGTCGTGTTCTTCGTGCCCGAGGCGGAAGCCGTGCCCATCGCGATGATTGGCCCGGTCATCGAACGCCACCCGCTGTTCCCCCAGAAGGTCAACGTGGGCTTCGCCGAGATCCAGGCCCGCGACCGCATCCGCCTGCGGGTCTGGGAGCGCGGGGCCGGCCTGACGCAGGCCTGCGGCACCGGCGCCTGCGCGGCCCTGGTCGCCGCCGCCCGCCGCGACCTCACCGACCGCGCCGCCACTCTGGTCCTGGACGGCGGCGAGCTGTTCATCGAATGGGACCCGAACGACCACGTGATCATGACCGGCCCCGCCGCCGTCGACTTCGCGGGCGAGCTCCCATGAGCCCTCCCGCCGAACAAAACGGCGTCGACATCGTCACCTTCGGCTGCCGCCTCAACGCCTATGAAAGCGAGGTCATCCGCAAGCGCGCCGCCGAGGACGGGCTCACCGACGCGGTGGTGTTCAACACCTGCGCGGTGACCGGGGAAGCCGTGCGCCAGGCCAGGCAGGCGATCCGGCGCGCACGGCGCGAGCGGCCGGGCGCCAGGCTGATCGTCACCGGCTGCGCGGCCCAGATCGATCCGCAAGCCTTCGCCGGCATGGCCGAGGTCGACCTCGTCCTGGGCAACGCCGAGAAGAGCGCGGCGGGGGCCTATGGCGCCCAGCCCGAGCTTGGCCGCGTTCGGGTCAACGACATCATGAGCGTGCGCGAGACCGCCGGCCACCTGATCGACGGGTTGAAGGACCGGGCGCGGGCCTATGTGGAGGTCCAGAACGGCTGCGACCACCGCTGCACCTTCTGCGTCATCCCCTATGGCCGGGGCAATTCGCGATCGGCGGCGGCCGGCGAGGTGGTCGAACAGGTCCGGCGCCTTACCGCCCAGGGCTACGCCGAGGTGGTGCTCACCGGCGTCGACGTGACCAGCTGGGGCGCCGACCTGCCCGGACAGCCGACGCTCGGCCAGCTGGTCGCGCGGATCCTTAAGCTTGTCCCCGAGCTTCCCAGGCTCAGGCTCTCCTCCATCGACGCCGCCGAGATCGATCCCGACCTGATGCGCTGCCTGGCCGAGGAGCCGCGCCTCATGCCCTACCTGCACCTGTCGCTGCAGGCCGGCGACGACATGATCCTCAAGCGCATGAAGCGCCGCCACAGCCGGGCCGATGCCCTGAAACTGATCGCCGACGTGCGCGCCGCGCGGCCCGACACCGCCTTCGGCGCCGACTTCATCGCGGGCTTCCCCACCGAGACCGAGGCGATGTTCGACAATACCCTGTCGCTGGTCGAGGAGGCGGGACTGTCCTTCCTGCACGTCTTTCCGTTCAGCGCGCGGCCCGGCACGCCGGCCGCCCGGATGCCGAGGGTCGCGGGTCCCTTGGTCAAGGAACGCGCCGCCCGCCTGCGCGCCGCCGGCGACGCGGCGCTCGCACGCCATCTGCAGCGGCAGGTGGGGCGCAGGCTGGCTGGCCTGGTCGAACGCGACGGTCTCGCCCGCGCCGACGACTTCACCGAGATCGCCTTTGAGGGCGAGGCGACGATCGGATCGATCGTCCCGCTGGATGTCACCGGCCACGACGGCAAGCGGGTGCTGGCCAAGATCTCCGGTGTCATCCCGGTTTCCGCGAAGCGGAAGACCGGGACCCATGAACACCAGATGGCCCGGGCCTGACCTGAGAGGCTGGCGTCCGTTCCTCCCCCGCTTGGGGGAGACAAGGTCCCTGACAACCCGCTGCGCGGCTTTCCGGGATGACAGAGATTGGGGCTGCTGAACTTCGTGACCTTCCGCCGCCCGCCCGCTAAACCCCGCCCATGACCGAACCCAAACGCGGCTGGTTCCAGAAGCTCACCCAGGGGCTGTCGCGCTCGTCCAAGCAGATGGGCGAGCAGATCACCCAGGCGTTCGTGGCCAAGGCGCCGCTCGACCAGGCCAAGCTCGACGAACTGGAGGAGATGCTGATCGAGGCCGATCTCGGCCCGCATTCGGCCGCGCGCATCACCCAGCGGTTCTCCGACGAGAAGTTCGGCAAGAGCGTGGGCGAGCAGGACATCAAGGAAGCGCTGGCCCAGGCGATCGGCGACGAGCTGTCCCTGCGCCAGGGCGACTTCGCCCCGCTGTCCGGTCCCAGGCCCTATGTCGTCCTGTTCATCGGGGTGAACGGATCGGGCAAGACAACCACCCTGGGCAAGATCGCCAACGACCTCACCGGGCGCGGCGCCAAGGTGCTGATCGCGGCCGGCGACACCTTCCGCGCCGCCGCCGTCGAGCAGCTGAAGATCTGGGCCGAGCGGGCCGGCGCCGACTTCATGTCGCGGCCGATGAACTCCGACGCCGCCGGCCTGGCGTTCGACGCCCTGGAACGGGCCAAGGCCCAGGGCTACGACGTGCTCCTCATCGACACCGCCGGCCGGCTGCAGAACAAGCAGGGGCTGATGGACGAGCTCCTGAAGATCATCCGGGTGGTGAAGAAGCTCGATCCGGACGCGCCGCACGAGACGCTCCTGGTGCTGGACGCCACGGTCGGGCGCAATGCGCTGGCCCAGGAAAACATCTTCGGCAACCAGATCGGGGTGACCGGCATCGTCATGACCAAGCTCGACGGCACGGCGCGCGGGGGCGTGCTGGTACCGGTTGCCCAGGCGTCGGACAGCCCCATCAAGCTGGTGGGCGTGGGCGAGGGGATCGACGACCTGCAACCGTTCAACGCGCGCGCCTTCGCCCGCTCGCTGGTGGGCCTTGAGGAGACCGCGCAATGAGCCCTCAGGCGCAAAAATACGTCCGCTACTTCGTCGACTATGCGGGGCTGGTGATCTTCCTGGCGACCCTGGTGATCACCAAGAGCGCGATCACCGCCAGCTGGGCGATCGTCGGCGGATCGGTGCTGGCCCTGGCGGTGGGCTACATATTCGAACGCCGGATCGCGCCGATGCCGCTGGTCACGGCCGTGCTCGGGCTGATCTTCGGCGGGCTGACGCTGTTCTTCCACGACGAGCGGTTCATCAAGGTCAAGCCGACCATCCTCTACACCGCCTTCGGACTCTTCCTGCTGACTGGCCTGGTGCGCGGCAAGAACCCCCTGAAGGCCTTGATGGGCGACTCCTTCCACCTGCCCGAACCGGTGGTCCGCACGCTCACCTTCCGTTACGCGCTGTTCTTCCTGGCGCTGGCGGCGACCAACGAGATCATCTGGCGCACCCAGAGCACGCTCTTCTGGGGCTTCTTCAAGTTTCCGGGCACGGTGGTGATCATCTTCCTGTTCGCCATGAGCCAGGCGCCGCTGATGATGAAGCACATGCCGGACGAGGAGAAACCCGCCGATCCGCCGCCGCCGGCGCCGTAGACGTCCGCCGCCCACGGACCTTCTGTCGTCAAACCGACGCAAACCCCGGCTAGGGTCCGCGGCGAACTCGGCAGGGGACAACCGATGGCCAAGGGAAAGTCTGGAGCCAGGACCGGCGTGGCTGCGCTGGAACGCTCGCCGAGCCATCTCCTGCACCGGGCGCTGCAGCGCGCCCTGGACATCTACGCCGAGGAACTGGGCCCGGGGGCCATCACCCAGCGCCAGTTCGCCGTGATGGCGGCCTCGGCGGAGCGCGAAGGGGCCACCCAGGCCGACCTCGTGCGGATCACCGGCATCGACCGCTCCACTCTGGCCGACATGGCGACCCGGATGATCGCCAAGGGCCTTTTGGAACGCGAGCGCTCGGCGCAGGACGGCCGGGCCAATGCGGTCAGGCTGACCGAGGCCGGCCGGGAAACCCTTGAGGCCGCCAAGCCCAGGGTGGCGGCGGCCGACAGCCGGCTTCTGAAGCTGGTGGGCGGCGGCGGCCGGCGCTCGGCGCTGGTCGACCTGCTCCGCGACCTGGTCCGCAAGGGCGACGAACCGGCGGCTGAGAAGAAGCCCAAGCCCGCCAAGGCCGCGGCCAAGACCGGCAAGAAAGCCAAGAAGAAGGCGGCTAAAGCCCGTCTGACCCCGGACGCGCCGGCATCGTGATGGTCGCCGGCCGCAGGTAGGGCGTGCGCAACCGCTCGTAGTTGGCTTCGGGCAGGTTGCGGGTGATCAGGTCGAGCAGCGCGCCGCTGTCGGCCCGTGCCGGCGGCGCCTCGCCGAACAGCTCTTGCCAGAGCGCGGCGGCCTCCCGGTAAATCTTCTGGTCACGATCCATACCCGGCAAACGCCTCCGCCAGGGGGTCGTTCCGGATTAGGAAAAGTTAAATTTTCAACAGCTTAAAGTAGCGGCGTGGCCTTTAGTCAGACCCGGATATCGAGAAGTGAGCCCGGACGCAAAACCTTGGACGGGGCGCTTTGGGCCGGTTGAGGACGCGCCTGGGCCGGCTGTGGGGCGGCGGTCGGGGTAAGGCTGGCGGCCGCCTGGGCGGTGGGCGCGGCTGTGGCCGGGCGGCCCATGGCCATCTCGAAGAACGCCTTCTGCGCGGCGGCGCGACCGGCGTCGGAACGCGGGGCGGCGGCGGGACCGGCGGACAGGTTGGCGGGGCGGATGGGCGTCAAGGGCGGCTCGCGGTCATGGTTAACGCCCCACTTAGCCCCCGCGTGGCTCAACGGACGGTTAACGGAGTTGGGCGACCAGCTTCTCCGCCGCCGCGCGGTCGAGCGGGCCCGAGTGCTTGGCGACGATGCGGCCGTCCCGGCCGATCAGGTAGGTCTCGGGCACGCCGGTGACGCCGAATTCGATCCCGGCCCGGCCATCGCGATCCGTCAGGCGCAAGGCGTAGGGATCGCCCAGGCGGCCCAGGAAGGCCTGGGTGTTGGGCGGGGCGTCCTTGTAGGCGACGCCGACGATGCGCACGCCGCGTGCTTTCATCGCCATCAGCGCCGGCTGCTCGACCTCGCAGGGGGCGCACCAGGACGCGAAGAAGTTCACCAGCATCGGCCCCTCCGCCGAGACCTCGCGCAGCGCGATCGCACCCGCGCCCTCCAGGGTCGGAAGCCGCAGGTCGGGCATCGGCTTGCCGACCAGCGCCTGCGGCTGGACCTGGGGATTGCGATGGAGCGCGTAGCCGGCGAACAGCACCGCCAGCGCCGCGAGCGCGATCAGCGGCAGGGCCGCCAGCCAGCGGCTCACGGGCGCGACAGCGCTTCGAACCGGCGCTTCCACCGCCGGGCGTGATGCAGCGAGAACCCGATCATGCCCAGGAATACCACGGCGGTGACCCCGAAGGCGGGCAGGATGAATTCCGCGTACTTCATGTGCAGCAGGGCGGTCATGCGCGCGCCGCCCGCAGCTGCGCGGCCTCGGCGCGCCGGCGCCAGAGTTCGCCCCGGATCCGCACCAGCCACAGCGACCCGAACGCCGCCATATAGGCCAGGCTCATCAGCAGCAGCGGGATCAGGAACACCGGCGGCATGGCCGGGCCGCCCTTGCGGAACAGCGAACTCCCCTGGTGCAGCGAGTTCCACCATTCGACGCTGAAGTGGATGATCGGCAGGTTGACCAGGCCCACCAGCGCCAGGATGGCCGCGGCGCGGGCCGCCTTGGCCTCGTCGTCCAGCGACGCCCGCAGCGCCATGTAGGCCAGGTAGATCAGGAACATCACCAGCACCGACACCAGCCTGGGGTCCCAGACCCACCAGGTCCCCCACATCGGCCGGCCCCAGAGCGAGCCGGTGACCAGGGCCAGGAAGGTGAAGGCCGCGCCCAGCGGCGCCGCGGCCTGGGCGGCCGCGTCGGCCAGCGTGTGGCGGAAGATCAGCGACAGCAGGCTGGCCACGCCCAGGCAGGCGTAGATGAACATCGCCATCTGGGCGGCCGGCACATGGATAAACATGATCCGCACGGTCTGGCCCTGTTGGTAGTCCTCGGGCGCGGTGAAGCCGAGATAGAGGCCAACGCCCGCCAGCCCCATGGCCAGCGCGCCGAACAGCGGGGCCGCCCAGCGCGAAAAGGCCATGAACCGCTCGGGGTTCGCGAGGAAGGCGGGGGCCGGGATCATCCTCAACGGGATTAGACGCCGGCGCCCGGCCTCGCAAGGTCGCAGCCGGGGCGTTGACACTTGGGCCCGGCGCGGGGACGGTTCGACATCGGCGGTGATCGGCAGCGAGCCATCGCCCAACGACCGCGAGTGTTTCGCGCCGTCCGGTCTGGCAGGCGCGCAAAGGGCGGCGAACTGGAATCCGCTCGCGGATCCTCAAGGGAGAAACGCCATGCGCTGCGAGCCGCATCCGATCAGCGGAGCCATCTATGAGGAACTGGGCGACGGTGTCGTCCAGGTCGAAGACGCCCGGACCGGCAAGCGCGGCGTCTTCAGTTGGAACGGGACATGGCTCGAAGGCGAGCTGACCCACGCCGATCCCCATTTTCTCATCTACGTCGGCTCTCCGGCGCCGGCGTCGCGCCCGGACCTCGGTGGCGATGGGCCGGCGGCCACCGCCGCGGATCCCGCCACGGCCTATTCGAGCCGCATCGAGCGCCCAGAGTCCGGCGGCGGGACGCCCAAGGTCGTGGCGAAGTATCTCGGCGACCCGGGACGGCAGACCGACCAGGGGATCCGGTCGGCCAGCCACATGGACCTCGCCTATTTCCTCGAGAACGACCGTCACCCGGAACGCGTGCCCGAGGTCTACTGGCGGGAATCCCCGATGACCGGCGGGCCGAAGAAAGTCTCCACGGCCCGCTTCCACGAACAGCGCTACCACGACCTGGAGGTGGAGCGGATCTGGAAGAAGGCCTGGCAGATGGCCTGCCTGGTGGACGATATCCCCAACGTCGGCGACTACCACGTCTACGAGATCGCCAACCTCTCCTTCCTCATCGTCCGCACCGGCGAGACCGAATTCAAGGCGCACTACAACGCCTGTCTCCATCGCGGGCGCCTGCTGCGCGAACACGACGGCAAGGGCGCGCGCGAGTTCCGCTGCCCATTCCATGGCTGGAGCTGGAGCCTCGAGGGCAAGCTGAAGGAGATCACCTGCGAATGGGATTTCCCCGGCGTCCGCGACGACGCCGCCGTCCTGCCGGGCGCCCAGGTCGCGGTCTGGGCCGGCTTCATCTTCATCAACCCGGATCTCGGCGCGGAGCCCCTGGAGGACTTCCTCGGGCCGGTGATGATGGCCCACTACGAGACGTTCCAGCTGCAGAACCGCCACAAGGAAGCGCACGTCCAGATGGTCGTGAAGTCCAACTGGAAGGTCGCCCAGGAAGCCTTCATGGAGGGCTACCATGTGATCGGCACCCATCCGCAGCTCATGCTGCTGGGCCCCGACTCCGCCGACATCCGCTATGACGTGTTCGGCAACTGGGGCCGGGCGCACCATGTGTGCCCGCCGGCGTCCAGTCCCCAGCGCGGCATGCTGAAGACCCAGGAGGAGGTGCTGGCGCAGTGGCGGGACATGGCCGACGCCAACGCCAGCTTCCTGCGGACGATCATCGGCGACGAGGTCGACCGCTATTCCGACGCCGAACTGAACGATAATACGTTCAACGACCTGTTCCCCAACCTGCACCCCTGGGGCGGCTGGGCCCGCAATGTCTTCCGCTTCCGCCCGCTGGGCGACGATCCCGACGCCTGCCTGATGGACGTCATGTACCTGGCCCCCTGGCCCGAAGGTCAGGAGAAGCCCCCGGCCGCGCCCGTCCACAAACTGACCGGCGACCAGTCCTGGTACGACGCCCCGGAGCTCGGGCCTCTGGGCCAGATCTTCCTGCAGGACAGCCACAACATGCCGAACGTTCAGCTGGGGCTGAAGACCAAGCAGCCGCCCTATGTCTGGTACTCCGCCTACCAGGAGGGAAAGATCCGGAACTTCCACGAGAACTACGACCGCTGGATGGGGCTGAGCGACGAGGCCTGAGCCTGCCCGTCCGGGCGGACCCGGCCAAACCGAAGACGGCCCGCTGACCGGGTCAGGGAGACGCGGAATGGAAAACGCCTGGCGACTGGCCTTCATGTTCAACGCCAGGGGTGGCGATCTGGACGCGCTCGAGGAGGCCCTCGTCCGCGCGGGCGACCTCGTTGGCGCCGTCGCCGGCGAGGCCCATGTGCGGCTTGGCGTGGCTGACGTGCATCCGGATCTCGGCGCGAGTTTCCGGGATCGGGAAAAGGGCGGACGCCGCATCGTCGATGGGGCGGTCGAGATCACGGTGGCCGCGGGCCGCGCCGGCGAATTGACGGCGATCGCGGGCGCCTTGCGCGACACCCTCGGCGAGCTTGCCGGCCCTGGGTCGATCGAGGTGATGACCGGGCCGGTGTTTCCGATCGTGCCGGTGCGGGACGGCGGCGCGTTCCTGTCGCTGGCCTTCAGGCGCTATCCCGGCACGACCTCCCAGCAGTTCCGCGACTGGTGGCTGCATCAGCACGCCAAGGTCGCCACCCCTGTGCTGGGCGCCGGCCTTCTCGCCTACGATCAGGTGCATGTGGACGCCGCCGCCACCCAGGCCGTGGCCCAGGCCTTCGGCGTCGCGGCCGTGGCTTATGACGCCTACGACAACCTCACCTGGGACGACCGCGACGCGTTCCTGCGCTCGATCAGCGATCCGGTCGCGATGGCCCGGGTCTATGCCGACGAGGAGGGCCACATCGACCACCCCAGCGCCCGCAGCGCCCTGATGCGGCGCATCGGCTGACGCGCCCTCAGGAGCGGGGCGCGGGCGGCGGGCCTGGCGGCATGGGCGGATGGCGCATCATGACCTTCATGGGGCCCATGTGTTCGTGAGCCCCCATCATCATCATCGGCAGTTCGTCGAAGGCCCGCTTCTGGGCCGGGTCGAGCTGGTCGTAGAACCGCCGCGTGGCGTCCATGCGGGTATGCATGGCGGCGACATGCTCGGTCATGTGGCGGTCCATCTCGGCCAGCCGCTCGGGGGTGGTCCTGGCGCCCCCTTCGTGGTGCTCCCCGGCCATCGGGGCCTTGGGCTCATGGTCGGGCTTGATGGCGGCCAGGAAGGCGGCGAGCGCCGGTTCCTGCGCCGGCTTCAGCTGCAAGATCGCCCGCAGGTGCGGGGCGGGGTCGCGATGCTCCCCATGCCGCATCATGTGGCCCATGTGCTCCGGGCCCGGGCCGGGCGCGGGCGGCCCCGGCTGGGCGAAGGCCGCGACGCCCGTGGCGGCGTAGAGGGCGAACGCCGCCCCGGCGAGTAGTCCCGTGTACCGCGACATGGCGATCCTCCTTGTTTTCATGGCTGAGCTTTGACGCTCTGCCTCGATGGTGGCGAAAAGGCGCCGGCGCGCGTGAAGCTTTCGTAATCTCATGACAGCGCGTTGCGGCAGGCCGCCGCCATGGCCAACGGGCCCAGGGCCACGGCGGCGGCGGCGTAGGCGCAGAGCAGGACAAATCCGCTCGTCCAGGGCAGGCCACCCGCGAAGGCGTCGAGCGCGCCCCCGCCAAAGATCACCGGCGGGGTGAACAGCGGCAGCACGATCACCGCGGTGAGCAGGCCGCCCCGCCGGGCGCCCAGGCTGAGCGCCGCGCCGATCCCGCCCACGAAGGCGAAGGCCAGCCCCCCCACCAGCGCGCAGGCGAAGACCAGGGGCGCCAGTTCGGGCCGGGCGCCGAGCGCGATGGCGGCGGCCGGCGCGGCCAGCGCCAGCGGCGCGCCGGTGGCGATCCACTGGCCGGCGCACTTGACGGCGCAGGTGAGTTCCAGCGGGGCCGGCGAGAGGATCAGCAGGTCAAGCGCCCCGTCCTCGTAGTCGCGCTCGAAGAGCCGCTCCAGCGACAGCAGGCTGGCCAGCGCCAGCGCCACCCAGGCGGCGCCCGAGGCCACGGCCGCCAGCCGTTCCGCCTCCGGACCGATGGCCAGCGGCAGGAGCGTGGCGACGCCGGCGTAGAAGCCGACGCTGACCAGCGCCCCGCCGCCCCGGCCCCAGGCCAGCGCGACCTCCCGGCCGAGCAGGGTGGACAGCCGGCTCATGGGGCTCCTCTCCCCCCGCGAAGCGGAGAGGGAGAGGCCGGGAGAGGGCGGCGCGGAGACCGGCTATTCCGCGCCTTCCGCCTGAATATCCCCGGGGGACCGCCGGAGCGGCGGAGACGCCCAGCCGCCCTCTCCCTACCCTCTCCCTCTCGCTTCGCGGAGGAGAGGAGCAATGAAGCGTGGCTCATGGCGCCAGCTCCAGCGTCATGGCGGGGATCGGCAGCGGGTCGTGGACGGCGGCGAGGATCAGGCCTCCGCCGGCCAGATGGGCCTGCATGATCTCGCCGAACCGCGCCCGCCAGGCGGCGTCCAGCGGGCTCAAGGGCTCGTCCAGCAGCCAGAGCGACCGGGGGGCGGCCAGCAGCCGGGCGAGCGCCACGCGCCGGCGCTGCCCGGCCGAGAGCCTTCGCACCTCGAGGTCCAGCAGGGGGCCGAGCGCCAGGGTCTCCACGGCGCTCCTGGCCGACGCGGCGGTCCCGCCCGCCCAGGCGCTCCAGAAGGCCAGTTCCTCCCGGGCCGTCCGCGCCGGCTTCAGCCCTTCCTGGTGACCGAGGAGATGCAGGCCCGAGGCCCGCGCTTCGCCCGGATCGGTCCCGCCAAAGGCCACTTCGCCGGCGTCGGCGGCGCCCAGGCCCGCCACGGCGCGCAGCAGGCTGGTCTTGCCCGCCCCGTTGGCGCCGGTCAGCGCGCAGGCCTGGCCCGCGGGGAGCATCAGGGAAAGGTCGGAAAACAGGCGCCGCCCGCCCCGGCTGACCGCCAACCCGCGCAGTTCGAGGGCGCCGATCACGCCTGGTTGTCCCGATGCCGAGAGCTTGACTGTGGCGGTGCATGGACGAGGGGCGGACAGGGGGCTATGAAACGCGCGACCGCCGTCGCCTTGGGGGACGTTCGCCGCGCGGAGCCGGACGCTGTGTGTCCGTCTCTCATAGCGCGCGATCCCTGGGTCGATCCTGTAGCGGCCGGGAACAGAGAGAAGGATCCCCCGATATGGCGTCTATAGACAGCCTGAAAACCCGCCGCGAACTCGTGGTGGGCGACAAGACCTACACCTACTACAGCCTTCCCGCGGCCGAGGAAGCGGGACTTTCCGGCGTATCTCGCCTGCCGATGTCCATGAAGGTGCTGCTGGAGAACCTGCTGCGCAACGAGGACGGGCTCAGCGTCGGGCGCGACGACCTGCAGGCGGTCGCCGCCTGGGTCGACAACAAGGGCGCCGTGGAGCACGAGATCAGCTTCCGCCCCGCCCGTGTTTTGATGCAGGATTTCACCGGGGTGCCGGCGGTGGTCGACCTGGCCGCCATGCGCGACGCCATGACCCAGCTGGGCGCCAACCCCGAGAAGATCAACCCGCTGAACCCGGTGGACCTGGTCATCGACCACTCGGTGATGGTCGACTACTTCGGCACCTCCAAGGCCTTCGGCGACAACGTCGAGCGCGAATACGAGCGCAACATCGAGCGCTACAACTTCCTGCGTTGGGGCTCCTCGGCCTTCAACAATTTCCGCGTCGTGCCGCCCGGCACCGGGATCTGCCACCAGGTCAACCTGGAATACCTGGCCCAGACCGTCTGGACGAATTCCGACGAGGGCCCGGAAGTGGCCTATCCCGACACCGTGGTCGGCACCGACAGCCACACCACCATGATCAACGGCCTGGCCGTGTTGGGCTGGGGCGTCGGCGGCATCGAGGCGGAAGCCGCCATGCTGGGCCAGCCGATCCCCATGCTGATCCCCGAGGTCATCGGCTTCCGGCTGGACGGCGCCCTGCCGGAAGGCGCGACCGCCACCGACCTGGTGCTCACCGTCACCCAGATGCTGCGCAAGAAGGGCGTGGTCGGCAAGTTCGTGGAATTCTACGGCCCGGGCCTGGCCAACCTCACCCTGGAAGACCAGGCGACCATCGCCAACATGGCCCCTGAATACGGCGCCACCTGCGGCTTCTTCCCGGTGACGCGGGCGACCATCGACTTCCTGGCCGCCACCAACCGCGCGCCCGAGCGCGTGGCGCTGGTGGAAGCCTACGCCAAGGCCCAGGGCATGTGGCGCGAGCCCACCGATCCGGATCCGGTGTTCACCGACACCCTGGAACTGGACATGGGCGGCGTCCTGCCGTCGCTGGCCGGCCCCAAGCGGCCGCAGGACCGCGTGCTGCTCTCCGAGGCCGGCGTCGAGTTCAAGTCCGCGCTGGTGGGCGAGACCTTCAACAAGCCCGGCAGCCTGGTCGAACGCTTCAAGGTCGAGGGCGAGAACTTCGACATCGGCAACGGTGACGTGGTGATCGCCGCGATCACCTCCTGCACCAACACCTCCAACCCCTCGGTGCTGATCGCCGCGGGCCTGGTGGCCAAGAAGGCCGTGGAGAAGGGCCTCAGGGTAAAGCCCTGGGTGAAGCCTTCGCTTGCCCCCGGATCGCAGGTGGTCACCGACTACCTGAAGTCGGCCGGCCTGACGAAGCACCTGGACGCGCTGGGCTTCAACCTGGTGGGCTACGGCTGCACCACCTGCATCGGCAACTCGGGCCCGCTTCCGGAGGCGATCTCCGATTCCATCCAGAAGAACGACGTGGTGGCCTGCTCGGTGCTGTCGGGAAACCGCAATTTCGAGGGCCGCGTGAACCCCGACGTGCGCGCCAACTACCTGGCCTCGCCGCCGCTGGTGGTGGCCTACGCGCTGGCCGGCAACATGCAGATGGACCTGATCAACGAGCCCCTGGGCGAGGGCAAGGACGGCAAGCCGGTGTTCCTCAAGGACATCTGGCCGACCACCGCCGAGATCGCCGCCCTGCAGCGCAAGCACGTCACCAACAAGATGTTCGCCACCCGCTACGCCGACGTCTTCAAGGGCGACAAGCACTGGCAGGCGATCAAGGTCAGCGGCGGCCAGACCTACAACTGGGACATGACCTCGACCTACGTCGCCAACCCGCCCTACTTCGAGGGCCTGCAGATGGAGCCCACGCCGGTCACCGACATCGTCGAGGCCCGGGTGCTGGCGGTGTTCGGCGATTCGATCACCACCGACCACATCTCGCCCGCCGGCTCGATCAAGGCCACCAGCCCGGCCGGTGTCTACCTGCGTGAACGCCAGGTGCCGACGTCGGAGTTCAACTCCTACGGCGCCCGGCGCGGCAACCACGAAGTGATGATGCGCGGCACCTTCGCCAACATCCGCATCCGCAACCGCATCACGCCGGAGATCGAGGGGGGCGTGACCAAGCACTTCCCCTCGCGCGACGAGATGTCGATCTATGACGCGGCCATGCGCTACCAGGGCGAGGGCCGTCCGCTGGTGGTGTTCGCGGGCAAGGAATACGGCACCGGCTCGTCCCGCGACTGGGCGGCCAAGGGCACCAAGCTGCTCGGCGTCCGCGCCGTGGTGGCCGAGAGCTTCGAGCGCATCCACCGCTCGAACCTGGTGGGCATGGGCGTCCTGCCGCTGCAGTTCCTGCAGGAAGGCTGGCACAAGCTTGGCCTGACCGGCGAGGAGATCGTGACCATCCGCGGCCTCACCGAGCTTGCGCCCCGCAAGCAGCTGATCGTCGAGATGTACCGTCCGTCCGACGGCCGCATCGCCCGCTTCCCGGTGCGCTGCCGCATCGATACGCCGATGGAGCTTGAATACTTCAAGCATGGCGGCGTTCTGAACTACGTCCTGCGCAACCTGGCGCGGACTTCGGTCGCGGCCGAGTAGCCCGCCTTACAGCCGCGCCCTCCGCCGATCTTGGAGGAGGGCGCGGATCGACCGAGCTGTTGCATCCGGCAGGGCCATCGGGCGTATGATCGGGGATGGCCAGAACCCTGATGCTCGCCGCCGTGGCGGTCCTCCTGACGGGCGCCGCGCCCGCCTCCGTTTCGCCCGTGGTGGTGGAGCTGTTCACCAGCCAGGGCTGTTCCTCCTGCCCGCCGGCCGACGCGGCGCTGGCCCAGGTGGCCGACCGGCCGGACGTGATCGCCCTCAGCTTCGGGGTCACCTATTGGGATCGCCTGGGCTGGCGCGACACCTTCGCCAGGCCCGAATTCACCGAACGCCAGCGGGCCTACGCCCGGCGTCTCGGCCACGATCCCTACACACCGGAGGTGATCGCCGGCGGCCGGGAAGATTCGGTCGGCAATTCCCGGCGGATCGTCGACGCGCTGATCGCCGCGGCGGCCCGCGCGCCTGCCGCGACGCGCGTCACGGCGACGCCCGGCGAGGCCTGGATCGCGGCCGGGGTCGCGCCGCGCGGCGGGGCCGACGTCTGGCTGGTGCGCTACGATCCGCGCACGGCGCGCGTTCCGGTGAAGGCCGGCGAAAACAACGGCAAGACGCTCCCCATCCGCAACGTGGTGCGTTCGCTGACCCGGCTGGGGAGCTGGGAAGGCCCCGCGGTCCGGTTCGCCCTGCCGGAGGCCGGGGCGGACCTGCGCGGCGTGGTTATCGTGCAGGGCCGGAGCGGCGCCGATCCTGGCGGCGGGCGGCGCCTGAGCGGCCAAGCCTCACGCCTTGTTGTGATTTACACTCCGGCGAACTCCGCTTAAGTCGCGCCGATGCGGAAAGCCGTGCTTTTCAGCCTGATCCTCATGGCCCTGCCGTCGGCGGCCGCGGCCAAGCCGCCCGTCGTGGTCGAGCTCTACACCGCCCAGGGGTGCGCCTCCTGCGGCGAGGCCAACGCCAACCTCGTGAAGCTGGCCGAACGCCGCGACATCCTGGCCCTCACCTTCCCGGTGGACTACTGGGATTACCTCGGCTGGCCCGACACCTTCGCCAAGCCCGAGTTCACCACCCGCCAGAAGGCCTATGTGGCCAAGCTGGCGCTGCGCGAGCCCTATACCCCGCAGGTGGTGGTCGACGGCATGGCCCAGGCCCCGGGGCTGAAGAGCGATCGGATCGCGCGCCTGGTGCGCGACGCCGCCGAGGCCCCGCGCAATCCGCCCGATATCCGCTTCGTGGGCGCGAGCCGGGTCGACGTGGGCTCGGCGCGGCCGCCGAAGGGTGGCGGCGAGGTCTGGATGATCCGCTACGACCCGCGCGAACAGGACGTGGCCGTCAAGAGCGGCGACAACCGTGGCCAGACCATCGCCCACAAGAACGTGGTCCGCGAGCTCAAGCGCCTGGGCGCTTGGCGCGGGAAGCCCGTGGCGTTCCGGCTGCCCGCGCCCTCGGAAGACGGGTTGAGGACCGTGGTGCTTGTCCAGGCCGGGCGCGGCGGCCGGCTGGTCGGCGTGGGCCAGCCCAGGAACTGACGCCTCGCGCAAAAGAAAACCCGCGCGGCTGGAGATCCGCGCGGGCTTCTATGGACACATGAAAGCGTCGGTCGGCCAGTCCGCCGATCCAGGGGGGCTGGGGGGGGCTGTTCAGGTTCCGGGACCACCGTCTGACCAACCGACCATCGCAATATCGGAGCCGCATCAGGCGGGCAGGGGACCGAAATAATACCAACCGCCCTTAAACGTCACCGCAGCAGGCCCATGTCCGTGCGCCGAGGGATTGGATGCGGTCTGGCTCGGCGATGAGGCGGTTCCAGGCGTCGCAGACGGCGTCGAGGATGGCGTCGTAGTCCTTGAAGACGTGGTT
>CANJXI010000062.1 GCA_947478785.1 Caulobacteraceae bacterium | reverse complement strand
CGCAGCGGCGGCATCGTGCCATGGGCGAGCGCGCCAGCCGTTGAGGGCGCGCGCTCGCCCACCCAACCCTTGGCGTCAGAGGCCGCCATGAACTAACATTGAAGATGGATCACCCCTCGGGGGCAGGCCAAGGCTGGCGCCCTGACCGTCAGTGGACTGACGTTCGGTCTCAGCGGGTCCGACATCGACATCATCGGCGACGTGGTCGGCATCCTGCGCACCAACGCCATGGGCAGCGTCCGCATCAAGGCCGGCAACGCCTCGCTGCAGGGCGGCGCCACCGTCGGCGTCGACATCCTGATCGACAGCGCCGCGTCGTTGACGGTCGGCGACCTGAGCGCCACCGGCGACATCGCCCTGCGCTCGCGGACCGGCTCCCTGACGGTCGGCCGCCTGATCGCCGGCGACGACATCGTCCTGCGCGCCGCGCAGGGCATAACCGCGACCTTGCTCAGGGCCGGCGGCGTCGAACACCTAGGCGTCGGCGATCAGCTGTTCGCCGGCGACCCGACGATGCTGGGCGAGGCGTTCGATCTGCAGGGCGGCGTGGTCGACGTCAGGTCCGCGGGGGGCGCCATCTCCATCGGCGGCGCCGAGGCCCCCGGCGACGTGCGCCTGCAGACGACGGGCGGCGCCGTCAGCATCTCCGGCCTGGTCATGGCGGGCGGCGATATCCTGGCGGACGGCGGTTCGGTGACCGCCACGGGCAGCCTCACCGCCGGCCGCGACGTGGCGCTCTACGGAAGGGCCGGCGGGGTCAGCGTCGCCTCGATCCAGGCGGGCGACGATATCGTCGTCTGGGCCAGTGGCGACGTGGCGGCCAGCGGCGAACTCAAGTCCGGCCAGGGCGCGGCGGCGCGTGGCGTGGGCGACCGTTTGCTGGCCGCGACGATGTCGACCGCGCTGTTCGGCGAGGCGACCGACGCCGACGGCGGGATCATCGACCTGCGCGGCGCGGGCGTCAGGCTTGGCGGGCCGATCACCGCCGGTGGCCCCGGCGCGCGCCTGCGGCTGCGGTCCACCGGCGCTGCGACCCTGGGCGATGCGACTGTCAGCGGCGACATCGCCATCGACTCCGCCGGCGACCTGACGGCCGGCGCGCTGCGGGCCGACCGCGACATCGCGCTGCGTGCGTCGGGCGGGGCGATCGCCCTCGCCTCGGCCACGGCCGGGGACGACATCGTCCTGCGCGCCGCCCAGTCCGTCACGGTCTCGGGACAGCTCAGCGCCGGCCAGGGAGCCGACGAGGCCGGCGCCGCGGACGGCCTCTACGCGCTCGGCGCCACCACGCTTGGCGGCGGCCTCGACCTGGCCGGGCAGACCATCGACATCGCCTCGGAGACGGGGAGCGTCACCGCCATGGGCCGGCTGATGGCCGGGACCGACGTGCGGCTGCGGGCCTCGGCCGGCGCGGTGTCGGCGGGCGAGGCGCAGGCCGCGCGCGACGTGCTGCTGGACGGCCGCTCCGTCGAGGCCGGCGCGGTGACGGCGGGGCGCGACATCGCCATCCGCGCGTCGGCGGGCGGACTGCGGCTCGGTTCCGCCAGCGCCGGGGACGATCTCGTTCTGCGCGCCGCCGGAGACATTCAGGTGACCGGCGCCCTGTCGGCGGCCGGGGGCGCGGAGGGCGATGGCGTGGGCGATCGCCTGTTCGCCATCGACCCGTCCAGCCTTGGCGGGACCTTTGACCTGGCCGGGCGGAACATCGACGTCAAAGCGACGTCCGGGGCCATCACGACGCAGGGCGCCCTCACCGCCACACAGGATATCCGGATGCAGGCGTCCGGCGCGATCGCGGCGGGCGGCGAGATCGACGCCGCCCGCGACCTCCTGCTGGATGGGGATTCAGTCAGCGCCGCCGCCCTCCGCGCGGCTCGGGATGTCGCCGTCCGCGCCCGTGTCGGATCCATCGCGCTGGCCTCCGTCTCGGCGGGCGACGATGTGGTGTTGCGCGCGGCCGGGGACCTTCGGGTGACAGGTGCGGTCACGGCCGGCGGCGGGGCGGACGGCGAGGGCGCGGGCGACCGGCTGTTCGCCACGGACCGCATGGCGCTGGCTGGCGACCTGGACCTGGCGGGCGCGGCGATCGACGCCCGGGCGCGCGGCGCCATCGCCATGGGTGGAACGGCGACGGCCGCGGGCGACGCGCGGTTCCAGACCCTGGGGGCCGGCGCGATCAGCCTGGCCGCTGTCACGGCTGGCGGCGACATCCTGGCCGACGGCGCCGCCGTGCAGGCCGCCGGACAGCTCTCGGCCGGCCGGGACGTCGCCGTGCGGGGCCGCGCCGGGACGGTGGACCTGGCCTCGATAACCGCCGGCGACGACATCGCCATCCGCGCCACGGGTGACGTCAGGGTGACGGGCGCCCTGGCGTCAGGCTCCGGCCCGTCGGCCTCCGGCGCGGCGGATCGCCTGATCTCCGCCGCTGAAAGCGGTGCGATCCTGCGGCTCGTCGATCCGCTCGCGGCCACCGCCTCGATCGAGGGCTTCGGCCTGTCGGCCGGCGACATCGACATCCGGAGCGGCGGGTCCATCGCGCTGGCCGGCGAAGTGACCGCCGCGGGAAGCTCCAGCCTTCGCCTGCAGGCGGCCGGAAGGATCGCCGCCGCCGGCGTCACGGCCGGCGACAGCGTCTTCGCGCGGGCCGGCGACCTGTCGCTGGGCGGCGCCTGGCGCGCCCGGACCGTCCGGCTGGAGGTCACCGCCGCCGGTGGCCTGGCGCTGGGCGAGGGCGTGACCGCGCCGTCCGGCGGCCTGGCGCTGAGCAGCGCCGCCATCGGCATGATCGACGCGCCCACCCTGCAGATATTCCTGGGCGACAGCTCCGGGTCGATGCGCGGCGCGGCGCTGTCGATCGGCGCGCTCGGCATCGATGTCGCCAGGATCAGGACCGCGCTGGAGTTCTATGCGGGCCCGCTTTCGGAGGTGGTGATCTCCGGCGCCTTCGCACCCACCAGCGGGGCCGCGAACACCACGACCGTGCGGATCGGCGCGCCGAGCGCGGTGGGAGACTGGACGCCCAGATCCATCAAGGTCGTCGCCAACCGGGGCGGCTCGATCGGCGCCTCGACCACCGCCACGGGGCGGCTGTTCACCGACGTGCGCGCCTTCGGGTCCGTCGAGCTGAACGCCACCGGCGACATCCTGATCGGCTATCAGGATTTCATCGACAAGCTCTCAGCGACGCCGGCCGCCAGCGTCGCCCAGGCCATCAAGACCTTCATCGCCGCCCAGACGGCGAGCGGCCCGCGCATGCTGATCACCGCCGGAACTCTGACGTTGCGCGCCGACGGCAAGGTGGCCCAGCAGGACACCTCCGGCCTCCTGGGCTCGGTCCCCACGGGCCTCTATCTGCTGGGCGGCGCGTCCGGCGCCCCGCAGCTGCTGCTCGGACGCACCTCGGTCGCCTCGGCGGGGGGCGTCCGCCTGCCCGACTTCATCGAGCTCAACGGGGCGCTCACCGCCGGCGCCACGATCATGACCGGCCAGAGCGTCTCGCTCGCCAACGTCATCGCCTTCGACCGGGGCGTGGCGCCCAGCGGCTACTATCGCCTCAATTCCTGCGCCATCCTGCAGCCGGGCAGTTGCACGCCCTCGGCCGTCCATTCGAACGTCAGCATCGCGCCGGACCAGCTCACGGGCCTGACCCTCGAGGACCACACGGCGGCGGCCGGCACGGCGGACCCGACGGTCGCCAGCGCCACCAACGAAGAGGTCTGGAAGGACCCGAACTAGGCGATGTGGAAGCTCCCCGCTCACGGCATCGGCTGGATCGCGGCGCTCGCGGCGCTTGGGCTCGCCGTGTCGGCCAGGCCGCTGGCGGCCGCGCCGCGGGACGACTTCGCGCTTGGCCAGAGCGGGCGGAGCGGGGCGGTCTGCAAGGCGGTGCGCGACTGGGACGACCCGCTGGCCGCCCGCGCCGGCCTGCGCGCCTGGCAGGTCATGTGCCGGGGCTGGACCCAGACCCTGGGACGGATCTACGCCTTCCACGACGAGAATGCTTCGACAGCAGCCGAAGCATGGCGCGCAAGCCTTGCCGAGCGCGCCGCCTGCGAGCCCGGTATGACCCTGCCGGACCCGGCCCTGGCGAAGACGACCCTGGCGGCATGCAAGAGCAGGCCGCTCGGCGTGGCCTACATCGTCTACGAGGCCCGCGACGGACACGATGTGATCGCCGCCGAAGGATATGCCGCCATCGGCGACGTGTTGGCGACGGGGGTCAAGGTGGCGCTCGGCCGCGCCAAGCCGCCGCCGGCCACCAGCCAGCAGACCGAGAACCTGGGCACGGTGCTGAGCGGGCAGATCGAGAACCTGAACGCGGTCGCCGAAGCCAGCGCCAGCTCGCCGGCCAAGCAGCGGGAGTCGGCCTATCGCGAAGCCCAGCTCTGGCAGTTCGGCGACGCGGAATCCCGCTTCAGCCAGCTGGCCGAAACCGCCTTGGCCGGGCTTGGCGCGGTCGATCGCGCGGAGGCCTATCTGAACGTCGCGATCAACGCCTCGAACGGCGGCCGCTTCGGCGAGGCCGAGGCCTACTTCAAGGCGGCCGCCCCGCTGGTCGCCGAGGCCAACAGCGCCACCCTGCGGGCGCTGTCGCTCAACATCCTGGCCGCGCACGCCCGAAATCAGCGCCGCTTCGAGGAGGCCATCGACCTGGCCCGGCAGGCCATAGCCCTGCGGAGAAGTTCCGTGGAGCCGGCGCTCGCCGGCTTGGTCACCGCGGCCGGATCCGACCTGACGCTGGGCCACGCCGCGGCCAACGCGCTGAACGCCCAGGGCAAGATCCCCAGCCTGCAGCTCTCCGCCGACGACCGCGAGGCGGTCCGCGACGCCCAGGCCTGGCAGATCATCGGCACCTGCCAGGAAGCCCTGAAGCAGCGTCCGGAGGCCAGGCGCAGCCTGCAGGCGGCGCTGGACATCCTCGGCCGGCCGCGCGGGACCGATGTGCTGGGCTCGGCCGCGCCCTGGCTGGTCGTGCGCCTGCAGGTCGACCTGGCGGGCCTGGACCGCAGCGACGGCGCGCCGCAGCTCGCCGTCCGCCGCATCGAGGCCGCGCTGGCGACCTACGAGATCCAGGATTCCGACTCCCTGCCGCTCGGGCGCTACATCCTCGAACTGGCGCGCGCCAAGGCGGCGAGCGGCCTTGAGGACGAGGCCCTGGCCGACTTCGAACGGGCCTTCGGCATCTTCCAGCTCAAGCGCGGCGCGCTGGGCGCCTCGGCGGACGCTGCGGGGACCTATTTCGACATCCTGCTGCGGCGGATCGGCAATGACCCGGTCGCCCACGCCGCCGACGCCCAGCGCTTCTTCGCCAGTTCGGAAGCCCTGGTGGGCGAGTCCACCGCGGCGGCCTCCCTGCAGTTCGCCGAGCGCCTGAGCTCGGAGGGCACGGCCAGCGCGGGCATCTCGCGGGCCCGCGACGCGACGCTCCGCCTCGTCGCCCAGAAGGACCAGGAGATCCGCCAGCTGCAGCGGGCCGGCGCCTACGTGGGCGACGTCCGGGCCAAGGCCGACGGCGAACTCAACGACCTGCGCAAGCAGGCCAACGAACTGGAGCAGCGCCTGTTCGACGCCAACCCGCGCTACGCCACCGCGCTCAGCACGACGGTGACCAGCAAGGACCTGCAGGGCGAACTGAAGGACGGCGAGGCCTATCTCAAGGTCATGCTGCTGGCCAACCGCGGCTATGGCGTGCTGATCACCCGGGACACGGTCCGCCCCTACGCCATCGAGATGAACCGGGCCGAGGCCCGGCGCCTGGCGTCGCAGCTGCGGGACCCCATCAGCGAGGTCTCCGAGGGCCTGCTCGGCGAATGGGACGTGGCGCTGGCGCACCGCATCTACCAGACCATGCTGGGGCCGATCGCGCCGCAGCTGGCGGGCGTCCGACGCCTGATCTACCAGCCGGACCCGACCATGGTCGGCCTGCCGATCGGGGCGCTGGTGACCGACACCGACAGTCAGCAGGCCATGGCGCGCAATGTCGCCGCGGCCCGGCAGGCCAAGACCGAGATTTCCTACAAGGGCGTGAGCTGGCTGGCGGCCCGCCTCGACACCTCGGTCTCGGTCTCCACGGCGGCCTTCTTCAACACCCGCCGCAGCCGCCCCAGCCGGGCCCCCAAGCCGTTCCTTGGCTTCGCCGACCCCATCATCGCGACAGGCGCCGACGCCTTCAGCAGCGTGGTCGCGCCGGCCTGGTCGATCAGCATCGCCGGCGGCGCCGATTTCTGCGCGACCCTGCGCAACCAGCTGAAGGGACTGCCCCGACTTCCCGAGGCCGCCACCGAGGTTCAGTTCATCGCCCGCGCGGTGGGCGCGCCGGACGAGGTGATCTCGGGCGCGAACTTCACCGACGACCGGATCAGGCAGGGCGGCGGCTTCGAAGGCGCGCTCGACCAGTACCGGGTGCTCTATTTCGCCACCCACGGCCTCCTGCCGGAAGCCAACGGCTGCCTGCAGCCGGCGCTGGTCACCTCGCAGGGCGGGACGGCCAGCGACTCCCTGCTGGACACCAGCGAGATCCCCAACCTCCAGCTCGACGCCGACCTGGTGGTGCTCTCGGCCTGCGACACGGGCGCGGGCCTGGAGGACGGCGGCGGCGGCGCGGCCCTGGGCGGCCTGGTGTCGACCTTCACCTATGCGGGCGCGCGCAACTTGCTGGTCTCCAACTGGGAAGTGAACTCCGCCGCCACCGAGATTCTGATGTCGGCGGTGTTCACCTCCAAGGCCGCGACCCAGGGCGAGGCCCTGGCCGACGCCGAGCGCAGTTTCATGGCCCGGGACGATTCCTACTCCCACCCGTACTACTGGGCGGCGTTCTCGATCGTCGGCGACGGCGCCCGGGCCCTGCCCCGCTCGCAGTAGCGGGGCGGGCGTTCGGTCAGGCCAGCACGCGGACCCCGGGCTCGCGCGCCCACTGACGGGTGCGGGCCGGCGGCAGGAACGCCTCGGCGCCGGCCTTGAGATCGATCACGCCGTCGTCGGGAACCACGCCGGCCTTGTCGAGCAGGGCCTGGGCCTCCGCCGTGAAGCCGATGGCCTTGAGGTGCACGAAGGCGTTGCTTACGAAGTCGGTGGCCGCGCTCTCCTTCATCAGCTCCGCGCAGCCCGCCTCCGACAGGACGAGCGCCACGGCGTCGAAGATCACCGAGGGCGAGCCGGCCAGCTGGCCGTCCGCCGCCAGGAGCTTGCCGTCCTTCAGCTTCACGCCGCCGATCTTCGGGGCGACGATCTTGACGCTTGCGCCCTCGGCCTCGGCGGCCGCCTTGACGTTCGCCACCACCGTCCCGTCCGCGCCGTCGGTGACCAGGACGCCGACCGCCCGGCCCTTCAGGCTGGGCGGATATTTGCCGACGATGCGAAGCGCCGGCGACGGCGCCATCTCGCTCGGCGCAACGGCCGGCGCCGAAGCCTTTGGCAGCGCGACGTTCAGACCGTCGGCGACGCGCTTGGCCAGGTCCGCATCGACGTTCTGCAGGTTGGCCAGCACCCGTTCACGGACATGGGCGAAGGTCACCTTGGAGAGTTCGAACACCAGCGCGCTGGCCAGGTGGGCCTGCTCGATCTCGGTCTGCGAGCGGAAGAACAGCCGCGCCTGGCTGTAGTGGTCGGCGAAGGTCTCCGCGCGCAGGCGGACCTTCGCGCCGTCCGCGGCGATTGCCGCGGTGCGGAATCCACCCTGCGGATCCTCGCGCGGACCGCCGTCCTCACCAGCCTGCCCCAGGCTGTTGGGCTCGTAGTTCGCCCGGCCCGCCGGGGCCTGCATCTGCATATGGCCGTCGCGCTGCATGTTCTGGAACGGGCAGCCCTTGGCCTGGTTGATCGGGATCTGGTGGAAGTTCACCGTCCCCAACCGCGACAGCTGGGTGTCCTGGTAGGAGAACAGGCGGCCCTGCAGCAGCGGGTCTTCCGAGACGTCGATGCCCGGGGGCATGTTGGTCGGCAGGAAGGCTGCCTGCTCGGTCTCGGCGAAGAAGTTCATCGGGTTGCGGTCCAGGACCATCCGCCCGACCACCTGGATCGGATAGAGCTCCTCGGGGATCAGCTTGGTGGCGTCCAGGATATCGAAGGGCAGCGCGTCAGCCTCCTCCTGGCTCAGCAGCTGCACCCCGAACTCCCACTCCGGGAAGGCGCCTATGTCGATGGCGTCGAACAGGTCGCGGCGATGATAGTCCGGGTCGGCGCCGGCGATCTTCACCGCCTCGTCCCAGCAGGTGGACTGCGTACCGAGCTTCGGGCGCCAGTGGAACTTGACGAAGGTGGCCTCGTCCTTGTCGTTCAGCAGGCGGAAGGTGTTGACGCCGAACCCTTTCATCATCCGCAGCGACCGGGGCAGCGTCCGGTCCGACATGGCCCACATGATCATGTGCGTGGCCTCCGGCATCAGGCCGATGAAGTCCCAGAAGGTGTCGTGCGCGCTGGCCGCCTGCGGATAGCCCCGGTCGGCTTCCATCTTCACCGCGTGGATCAGGTCGGGGAACTTGATCGCGTCCTGGATGAAGAAGACCGGGATGTTGTTGCCCACCAGGTCCCAGTTGCCCTCGACGGTATAGAGCTTGACCGCGAAGCCACGCACGTCGCGCGGCGTGTCCACCGAACCCGCGCCGCCGGCCACGGTCGAGAAGCGGGTGAACACCTCGGTGCGCTTGCCGACCTCGGTCAGCACCTTGGCGCGGGTGTATTTCGCCAGCGACGTGGTCAGCTCGAAATAGCCGTGCGCCGCCGAGCCGCGCGCATGGACGATCCGCTCCGGGATCCGCTCGTGGTCGAAGTGCTGGATCTTCTCGCGCAGGACGAAGTCTTCCAGAAGCGAGGGCCCGCGCGCGCCGGCCTTGAGCGAGTTCTGGTTGTCGCTGACCGGAACCCCGTGGTTGGTCGTCAGCCGCGCGTCCGGGCCTGACGCCACCTGGTGCGTCTCGCCTCCGGCCGACGCGGACAGCTTGGAGCCTTTCGGCTCCTCTTTGGATTTCGGCATCCTGGGTACCCCGCAAAAGGTGGCCCCCGCGGGGTCACGCCATGCCGAACGCGGGCAGATGTTTTTGGTCGCAACGGCCGCGCTTTCTTTTCGCCGGCGCCGTTCCTCCCCCGCCGGGGGAGGAATGCTCAAGCCAGGTCAAAGCGGTCGAGGTCCATGACCTTTGCCCAGGCGGCCACGAAGGCCTCCACGAAGGCGCCCTGGGCGTCGTCCGCCGCATAGGCTTCGGACAGCGCCCGAAGTTGCGAGTTCGATCCGAAGATCAGGTCGACGCGCGTGCCGGCCGCCGTCTGCTGGCCGCTCACCCGGTCGCGCGCCACGAACACGCCGGGGGTGTCGGGCGAGGCCTCCCACCGCATGGTCGTGCTGGTGTTCAGCAGGTTGACGAAGAAGTCGTTGGTCAGCGTCCCTGGCCGGTCGGTGAACACGCCCAGCGGCGAGCCGCCGACGTTCGCCCCCAGCACCCGCAGGCCCCCGACCAGCACCGTCGTCTCCGGCGCGCTCAGGGTCAGCAGGTGCGCCCGGTCGACCAGCATCGCCTCGGCGGACCGCGTCTGCTCGCCGCTGATGAAGTTGCGGAACCCGTCGACCTTGGGTTCGAGCACGCCGTAGGATTCCACGTCGGTCTCCTCCTGCGAGGCGTCGGTGCGGCCGGGGGTGAAGGGCACGGTCACGGCATGGCCGGCCGCCTTGGCCGCGCTTTCCACCGCCGCGCAGCCGCCCAGCACGATGAGGTCGGCCAGCGAGACGTATTTGCCGCCCATGTTGAACGTCGTCTGGATGGCCTCCAGCGTCGAAAGCGCCTTGGCCAGTTCCGCCGGCTCGTTCACCGGCCAGTCCTTGGCCGGGGCCAGGCGGATGCGCGCGCCGTTGGCCCCGCCGCGCTTGTCGGACCCGCGGAACGTCGAGGCCGAGGCCCAGGCCGTGGCTGCCAGGCGCGGGACCGACAGGCCGGACGCCAGGATCTTGTCCTTGAGGGCGGCGATGTCGGCCGCGTCGATCGCCGGGTGCTCGGCCGCCGGGATCGGGTCCTGCCACAGGCGCGGCTGGACGGGCGTCTCGGGACCCAGCAGCCGGATGTGAGGGCCCATGTCGCGGTGGGTCAGCTTGTACCAGGCCTCGCCGAAGGCCCTGGCGAATTCGTCCGGGTTCTGGAGGAACCGCCGGGAGATCGCCTCGTAGGCCGGGTCGGCGCGGAGCGCCAGGTCGCTGGTCAGCATGGTCGGCGGATGACGCTTCGCCGGATCGTGCGCGTCCGGCGTGCTGTCGGCGGGGTCGAAGTCTTTCGGCGTCCACTGCTGGGCGCCGGCCGGGCTGCGGGTCAGCTCCCACTCATATTTGAAGAGGTTCTCGAAGAAGTGGTTGCTCCACTGGGTGGGGGTTTGGCTCCAGATCCCTTCCAGGCCGCTGGTGATGGTGTGCGCGCCCCGGCCGTCGCCGAAGCTGTTGGCCCAGCCCAGGCCCTGTTGCTCGACGCCGGCGCCTTCCGGCTCGGGTCCGATGTAGTCGTCGGGGCTGGCCGCGCCGTGGGTCTTGCCGAAGGTGTGGCCGCCGGCGATCAGGGCCACCGTCTCCTCGTCGTTCATCGCCATGCGGGCGAAGGTCTCGCGGATGTCGCGCGCCGAGGCCAGGGGGTCGGGGACGCCGTCCGGCCCCTCCGGGTTGACGTAGATCAGCCCCATCTGCACGGCGGCCAGCGGGTGGGCCAGGTCGCGCTCGCCGCTGAAGCGGGCGTCGCCCAGCCACTCGCGCTCGGGGCCCCAGAAGATGTCGTCCTGTGGCTCCCACACATCGGCCCGCCCGCCCCCGAAGCCCACCGTGGCGAAGCCCATGGATTCCAGCGCGCAGTTGCCGGCCAGGATCATCAGGTCGGCCCAGGAGAGCTTGCGGCCGTACGTCTGCTTGATCGGCCACAGCAGCAGCCGCGCCTTGTCCAGGTTGGCGTTGTCCGGCCAGCTGTTCAGCGGGGCGAAGCGCTGCGTGCCGGCCCCGGCGCCGCCGCGCCCGTCGCCCACCCGATAGGTGCCGGCGCTGTGCCAGGCCATGCGGATGAACAGCGGGCCGTAGTGGCCGAAGTCGGCGGGCCACCAGGCCTGCGACCGGGTCATCAGCGCGAAGATGTCGGCCTTCACCGCCTTCAGGTCGAGGCTCTTGAATGCCTGGGCGTAGTCGAAGCCCTTCGCCATGGGATCGCCGGCTGGCGGGTTCTGGTGGAGGACGGAGATGTCCAGCTGGTTCGGCCACCAGAGCCGGTTGGTCATCTCGAACAGGACCGCGGCGCCGTCCACACGGCCCCCATCCATCGGGCATTTCGATTCCGCGCTCATCACGTCTCTCCGGTTCGGCTGTCGAATTCCAGCCGAACCTAGCGAGCCGGGATGGCGCCGGTCCAATCGATTGAATTTTTAAAACCGATAGAGATTTTCTTCGGCCACGGAAGCGCCGAAGCGGGCGGAGCGCTCTTGAGGCTCCGCCCGGTCGTGACGTCGGCTACCGCGCGGCGGCGGGCGCGGTCTCGAAGATCATCGTCTTGGTCTCGAGGTAGGGGTGCAGCCCCTCGACGCCGCCTTCGCGGCCCAGGCCCGACTGCTTGAAGCCGCCGAAGGCGATGTTGAAGTCGCTCTTGAAGCCGTTGTGCCCGACGGTGCCGGCGCGCAGCTGGCGGCCGACCGAATAGGCGCGTTCCGGATCGTTGGTGAACACGCTGCTGTTCAGGCCATAGATCGTGTCGTTGGCGAGCGCGATGGCGTGCGCCTCGCTGGAGGCGCGGATGACGCTGAGCACAGGCCCGAAGATCTCCTCGCGGGCGATCGTCGAGTTGTTGTCCACGTCGGCGAACACGGTGGGCTCGATGAAGTAGCCGCGGTTGAGGTGCGCCGGACGCCCCCCGCCGGTGGCCAGCCTGGAGCCTTCCGCCTTCGCCTGGGCGATCAGGCCCTCGACCCGGTCCCGCTGCCGGCCCATGGCCAGCGGCCCCATCTGGCTGGTCGCGTCGAAGGGGTCGCCGACCTTCACCGCGCTGAAGGCGGCCGACAGCGCGTCGACGAAGTCGTCGTGGCGCTTGTCGTCGATGATGATCCGCGTCAGCGACGAACAGACCTGTCCGGTCATCAGCGGCGCGGTGCGGGCGATGGAGGCGGCGGCCTTGCCGATGTCGTAGTCGTCGAGGATCACGGCCGGCGACTTGCCGCCCAGTTCCAGGGTGACGCGGGCGATCCGCTCGCCGCAGATCGAGGCGATCTTGCGTCCCGCCGCGGTCGAGCCGGTGAAGCTCACCTTGTCGACGCCGGGGTTGCGCACCAGCAGTTCGGAGACTTCGCGGTCGGCGGTCAGCACGTTGATCACGCCCGGCGGCAGGCCGATCTCCTCGCAGATCTCGGCCAGGAAGTAGGGCGCGGCGGGCGCCTCGGGCGAGGCCTTCAGGATCACCGTACAGCCGGCGATCAGCGCGGCGGCGGCCTTGTAGGACATCAGCGAATGCGGCGCGTTCCAGGGGATGATCGCTGCCACCACGCCCACCGGCTCGCGCACCAGCAGGGCGGCTTGCGTCCCGCCGGAGGTGTGCTTCTCCTGCCAGGCGAAGGTGTCGGCCAGGCCCGCGTAATAGCGGAAGACGTCGGCGACGCCCTTGGCCGAGTGGATGGACATCGAGCGCAGGACGCCGGATTCCGACGCCCAGGTGTCGGCCAGCGCCTCGCTGCGCGAGGCCCAGGCGTCGGCGATCTTGTTGAGGTAGACGGCGCGTTCCTGCGGGCTCATCCGGGGCCAGAGGCCCTTGTCGAACGCCTCGCGGGCTGCGGCCACGGCGCGCTCGACGTCGGTCGACTGCGCCTCGGCGACGGTCAGGAACACCTCCTCGGTCGCGCTGTCGCGGACCTCGATGGTCGAGGCGGACGACGGCGCGGTCCAGGCTCCCCCGATGAAGAACGAAAGGGGCTTGCGGACGTGGCCCTGCCGGGTCGCGGTGATGGTCATGGGTGTCTCCTGCTTGTCTGCGCGTCCGTCTCGCGGGCGGCGGCGTCTGGTTTAAACTTGGTCCTGGCGGTCTTTGTGAGGCAAGCGCCAGCTAGTGATCGAAGACGATCACGCTGCGGGCCGTCTCGCCGGCGATCAGCTGGTCGTATCCCCGGTTGATGTCCTCGAGCGCGATCCGCTGCGAGATCAGCGGGTCGAGGGTGATCCGGCCGTCCAGGTAGAGCTGGGCGTAGGTCGGGATCACCCGCTGGAACGGGACGGAGCCCATGTTCGAGCCGATGACGCGGGTTTCGCGCACCAGCATGGTGAGCGCCGGTATGGCGAGGTCCGCGCCCGGCTTGGCGATCCCGACCAGCACCAGCGTGCCGCGCTTGCGCAGCATCATGAAGCCCTCGCGCTGCAGCGCCGGGATGCCGACCACCTCGAAGACATAGTCCCCGCCGCCGCCGGTCAGTTCGGTGACCTGGGCCACCGCGTCCGGGCCGCCCTGGACCGTGTCGGTCGCCCCGAATTTCTTCGCCAGTTCGAGCTTGGAGGGGTTGAGGTCGACCGCGATGATCTGCGCCGCCCCGGCCAGCCGCGCGCCCTGCACGACATTCAGGCCCACGCCCCCGCAGCCCAGCACGACGACCTTGCTGCCCGGATGCACCTTGGCGCCCTGGGTCACCGAGCCGATCCCGGTCAGCACCGCGCAGCCCAGCACCGAGGCTATGTCCAGCGGCATGCCTTCGGGGAGTTTCGACACGGCGGTCTGGTGCACCACCATCTCCTCGGCGAAGGCACCCAGGTTGCAGAAGGCCTGGACCGGCTGGCCGTTCTGCCGGATCGGCGAATTGGCCTGCGGATTCTCCCGCACCGGCTTGACGCTGCACAGGTGGTTATGGCCGTCCTGGCAATCCCCGCAGTGGCCACAATAGATCGAGGTGCAGGTCACCACCCGGTCGCCGGGCTTGAAATCGCGCACGTCGCTGCCGACCGCCTCGACGATCCCGGAAGCCTCATGGCCGAGCACGATGGGGAAGGCCGACCCCAGGTCTCCGGACATCACGTGGTAGTCGCTGTGGCACAGGCCGCTGGCGGCGATGCGGATCCGCACCTCCTCGGGCCGGGGCCCGTCCAGCTCCACGGTCTCGATCGTCAGCGGCGTGCGCGCCTCGCGCAGGATGGCAGCTTTCATCGTTGTTCCTTCGGTTTCCTCAGTCAGGTTGCGGTCGACATCGCCGGCGCCGCCTGGGCGCCGCGCACGAGCCGGCCGGGCAGGACCCCGGTCGGCTGGTCGTCGCGGGCAATAACCTTGCCCGACACCAGCATCCAGCGATAGCCCGTGGCGGACTGGTCGAGCCGCCGCCCGCCGCCCGGCAGGTCGTCGACGATCCGGGGTGCGTGCAGCGTCAGCCTGGCATGGTCGATGACGTTGATGTCGGCCTTGTAGCCCGGCGCGATCACGCCACGGTCCTTCAGCCCGATGATCCCCGCGGGGTGCGAGGTCATGGCGCGGACCGCCTGGGCGAGGCTCAGCTGGCGGCCCTTGCGGTCCCGCGTCCAGTGCGCGAGCACGAAGGTCGGATAGCTGGAATCGCAGATCAGCCCGTAGTGCGCGCCGCCGTCGCCCAGGCCCATCACCGAATTGGGATCGTCGAAGAAGGCGAACAGGTGATCGAGGGTGTCGCCGGGATAGTTGCCGAACGCCACGAACAGCATGCCCCGCCCGTCGTTCTCCAGCAGCAGGTCGTAGGCGACCTCGGCCGCCGGGCGGCCTTCCCGCTCGGCCCGCGCGGCGATGCTCGAGGCCGGGTCGGGTTCGTAGCAGGGTGGTTCGGCCAGTTCGAACATCACGTCGTACTGGCGCGTCATGGCGGTAAGCGGCAGCAGCGCCTCGTCGGGATCGTCGGCCAGGATGCGCGCGCGCACCTCCGGCTTGCGCAGTTCGACGACCCGCTCGGCCAGCGGCAGGTGCGCCAGCGCCTTGTAGGCCGGCGTGTTGACGAACGGATTGCTGGTCAGCTCGAAGCTCGCCAGCATGCCCACGGGCCTGGGGAAATACTGCGGGTGGATGAGCGCGCCGCCCAGGCGATTGTGCTCCTGGCTGAGCCGCAGCAGTTCGGTCCAGAAGTCGCGGTTCCGGTTGCGGGCGGGCACCATGGTGAAGGTGATCGGCAGGCCCGTGGCCTGGCTGACGCCCCGCATCAGCGAGAATTCCTCAGCGGGCGTCAGGCCCGTCATGCCCAGTTCCGGGATCATCTGGACAATGCCGCCGCCCGCCGCCTTCACTCCCTGGGCGGCGGCGATGATCTCCGGCTCGCCGGCGTTGAAGCTCGGGATCAGCTCGCCATCGCTGCGCCGGTCCACCGCCGTTCGCGATGTGGCGAACCCTAGCGCTCCGGCCTCGACCGCCTCTCGGATCAGGTCGCTCATCTGGGCGAGATCCCTGTCGGTCGCGGCCTCGCGGTTCACGCCGCGCGCGCCCATGACGTTGACCCGCACGGGCGAGTGGGGCGCGAAGACGCCGATGTCGATGTCGCGCGGCTTGGCGGCCAGGACGTCGAGATATTCCGGAAAGCTCTCCCAGTCCCAGGTCAGGCCTTCCTTCATGACCACGCCCGGAATGTCCTCCACGCCTTCCATGGTGGCGCACAGCAGGTCGCGGTCGCCCGGGCGGCAGGGCGCGAATCCCACGCCGCAATTGCCGAGGATCACCGTGGACACCCCGTGCGACGACGACGGGTTCATCCGCTGCGACCATATCGCCTGGCCGTCGTAATGGGTGTGCAGGTCGATGAACCCTGGCGTCACCAGCAGGCCGGCCGCGTCGATCTCCTCGCGCGCCACGCCTTCGACCTTTCCGACAGCCTGGATGACGCCGTCGGAGATCGCCACGTCGGCCAGTTGGGGCTCGGCGCCCGTCCCGTCCACGACTAGGCCGCCCCGGATGATGATGTCGAATTGAGCCGTCATTTGCGGGTCTCCTCAGCCTTGTCGAGCGAGCGCAGGATGCCGTCGAGGACCGGACCGTAGGCGTTTTCGCCGGTCGCGCGGCCGGTGGCGATGGCCTTGGCCGTCGCCACGGTGGCCGGGCTGTCGTGCGCGGGAAGGACATAGAGTCGGCCCTCGGCGACGGCGTCCAGGATCTGGCGCGCGGCGTCGTCAGGGTTCATGGCGCCGCCGGCCACGTGGTTGCGCATCATCTGTTCCATGGCGCGGACCGTGCGCCGCTGGAAACGGCCGCCATCGGCCAGCGCCAGGTCGGCGGGGCTGGTCTTCTCGGGCGACATGATCTCGGTGCGCAGGATGCCCGGCATGGCGATGGTCACGCCGATATTGCCCACGCCCTCGGCGGCGAGATCCATGTAGAGCGCCTCGGTCAGCGCCAGGGCCGCATGCTTGGCGGTCGAATAGGTCGTGTAGCCCGGATAGACGGTAAGCGCCGCGCCCGACGCGATGGTCAGCACGTGGCAGGGATCGCCCTGCGTGATCATCCGCGGCACGAACGCCCTGATCCCGTGGGCGATGCTCTTGACGTTGAGGTCGAGGATCCAGTCGAGTTGCGCCTCGGGGGTCTCCCAGGCCAGGCTGGCCACGAACGCGCCGGCGTTGTTGACCAGCATGTTGACCTTGCCGAACCGCGCGACCGTGGCCGCGGCCAGCGCCTCCAGGTCGGCGCTCTTGGTGACGTCGGCGCGCACGGCCAGCACCGCGCCGCCCAGGGCCTCGAGCGCCTTGCGGGCGTCTTCCAGCGGCTCGGCGCGGATGTCCGATATCGCCACGGACATGCCCCGCCGGACCGCCTCCCGCGCCAGGGCGAAACCGACCCCGCCGGCCGCCCCGGTAATCGCCACGACCGCGCCGCGCAATTCCATCTCAGCGCGCCCCGGCCGGAACGGCGCGGTCCTGTCGGCTCGTCGTCCCGCCGGAGGGTGTGAACCGCAACCCTGTGTAGCCGTCTTGCACAATGGCCTCGCACCGGTCCACGTAGCGGTCGAACCCGCCGATATAGGCCATGAAGACGCGCGGTTTGCCCGGCACGTTGGCGCCCATGTACCAGCTGTCGGCCTTGGTGAAGAGCGTGCTGTCGGCGATCTTGGCGACCTCATAGGCCCAGGCGACCTGCGCCGCCTCGTCGGCCTCCACCCGCGCCAGGCCGTCCTTCTCCATGTGGCCGATGCACTCGACGATCCAGTCGATGTGGTGCTCGATGCTCTGCAGCATGTTGGTCAGCACCGAAGGGCTCGACGGCCCGTTCACGGTGAACAGGTTCGGGAAGCCGGATATCAGCAGGCCAAGATAGCTCTGCGGGCCATCCTTCCACACATCTCGAAGTGTCCGCCCGCCGACGCCCTTGAGGTTGAGCGCGAGCAGCGGTCCGGTGACGGCGTCGAAGCCGGTGGCGAACACGATCAGGTCGAACGGATATTCCCGCTCGCTGGTCTTGATCCCGCCCTTGGTGATGCGCTCGATCGGCGTCTGGCGGATATCGACCAGCTCGACATCGTCGCGGTTGAAGGTCGCGTAGAAATTGGTGTCGAGGCACAGCCGCTTGGTGCCGAACGGATAGCTGCGCGGGATCAGCTTCTCGGCGATGGCGGGGTCCTTGACCACGGCGCGAATCTTGTCGTGGACGAAGGCGGCGGCCGCGGCGTTCGACTCCAGATTGGTCGTGGTGTCGTTGAACACCCCCTGGAGGCTGAAGGTGCCGAACTGCCACGCCTTCTCGAACCCGGCCCGCCTCTCTTCCTCGGAAACCGCCATCGCCGACAGGCCGGTGGCGATGCGGGAGGGCACGCCGCCCTTCGAGCGCCGGTTCTGCCTGTGGTGCTCGGCGTAGTCGGCGCGGACCTCAGCCTCGTAATCCGGGTCCACCGGGCCGTTGTGCGCCGGGACGCTGTAGTTGGGGGTACGCTGGAACACCGTCAGGTGGGCGGCCTGTTCCGCCAGGATCGGGATCGACTGGATGCCGGAGGATCCGGTCCCGATCACCGCCACGCGCTTGCCCGCCACATCCACGGGCTCGCGCGGCCAGGCGCCCGTCTGCACCCAGCGGCCCTGGAAATCCTCCAGGCCGGCGATCTCCGGCGCCTTGGGCAGCGACAGACTGCCCACCGCTGTCACCAGATAGCGGGATCGTATCTCGTCGCCTCGGTCGGTGCGCACCACCCACCGGTTGGCCGCCTCGTCGAACGTCGCCGCGATCACCCGCGTGTCGAAGGCGATCTCGCGCCGCAGGTCGAAGCGGTCGGCGACATGGTTCGCATAGGACAGGATTTCCGGCTGCGTCGCGAAGCGCTCGCTCCAGCGCCATTCGTCCAGCAGCTCCTGTGAGAATGAGTAGGAATAGTCCAGGCTCTCCACGTCGCAACGCGCGCCCGGATAGCGGTTCCAGAACCAGGTGCCGCCGACCTCCGGGGCGGCCTCGAAGCCGAAGGCGCTCAGGCCGATTTCCCGGAATTTGTGATGGGCGTAGAGCCCGGCGAAGCCGGCCCCGATCACCACCACGTCGATGGTGGTGGGAACGGTGCGCGTCGCGCTTCCAGAGGGCGCCAGGCTATTGTCGCGGTCGGCCACGATGTCCTCTCCATAGTCGCTTCATTCGCCCCGTGTCGGAGCGTTCTCAAGTTGCGGCGTCGCGGTCTCTCACGAAGTCGAGAAAGCTGTCCGCCAGGACCTCGATCATCAGCGGGTTGGCCGCGACGCCGGAATGCGTCGCCGCGTGATTGCTCTGGTCGAGGATGGTGTAGATCAAGAGCCAGGCCTTCACCCATTGCCGCTGGTCGGGCTCCAGGTCGAAGGCCGGGATCGTCTTCCCCAGGGCCCGGATCATCTCCGAGATGAACGGCTGCACCTGCTTGTTGAAATCGGACTCTTCGACGTTGGCCTGGCTGAGCACCCGCAGCACGCCCTGCACGTCGCGGTCGCCGGCGAAGAATTCCGTCAGCCACCGCATCACGGCGCCGCGGTCCCGATAATCGATCGCCTCCACGGCGAGCAATAGTGGCGCGCCTTCCGCCGCCGCGCGGTGGAACAGTTCCAGGACGATGGCCGATTTGCTGGGAAAGTGCCGGTAGTAGGTGATCCGGCTCACCCCGGCTTCCGCCGTGATGTCCTCGATCGAGACGCTGGCGTAGCCGTCGCGGCAGAACAGCTTGATGGCGGCGGCCAGGATGTTCTCGCGGCTGTTGCGCTTGCGGGCCTGGTTGTAGGCCAGCACGCCCGCCAGGCGCGGGTCGGCCACACGCCCGGCTTCGGCATGGTCGTGCTGCGCTGAGGGCGTCCTGGGCGGCAATTTGTTCTTCCGATGTGGCTCTTCAGGGGCGGAGGGATCGTACGCAGGGCGCTGGCGCGGCGCCTAGGCGTGCGCCGCAAGCAGCGAAAGATCGTTCAGGACGCTCATGTCCTGGCCCTGCTCGTAACGGCCGCGCCAGGTCTTGTAGTAGGCCGGCACGCGACTCTTTTCCGCGTTGTGCCAGGGGGTCTGGGACTCCAGGATTCCCAGGATCAACCGCGCCTTGTGCGCGAAGGGGATCGGCAGCGCCTTGACGGCGCTCTGATGGGCGCTCTCCGGAATCTCGGGGACGTGTTTCCTGAAGCCCGCGTTGATCTTGGCCGCATTGGCGCCGATGTGGCCGAACACCTTCTTGAGTTGCTTCGTGCGGTAGAATCGGTCGCCGACCACGTGATTGTAGATCTTCAGCGCCGAGTTCCGGTGCTCGATCTCCTCGCAGAAATGCCAGAGCATCAGGGCCGCGATGCGCGGATCACCGCCGCTGAACAGCGCGTCACGGTTCTCGATAATCGTGCCGAAGAGCGGCGTGAACGTCGCCTCGATGTTTGCGGCGTAGGCCAAATGGAAGGGCAGGTCCTCGCTGGCGTAGAGCGCCTCGAACCCGGCGACGCTTTCGTCCAACACGTCCTGCAGGCCAGGGTAGCGCCCGACCAGCGCCTTGACGTGGACCCGGTGGGCGTTGGAATGCACCGACTCCTGGGCCCGGAACAGGCGGGCTTCCTCCAGCACGGCCGGGTCGGTAATGACCGCCTCGGCGTCGCGCATGGCCAGGCACATGTATTTCTCGAACCCGATCGCCTGGAAGGTGACGGCGTTCATCATCATGGAAAAGGTCGGATTTCCGGGATTCCATACGAATTCGACGTCGTCGAAATTGAACGGGATGCGCCGTAGGACCAGGTCGCTCATGACGCTGCTTCTCCCTATCGATCCCGGCTCTAGTTGGCGTGCGCTCATTGGCGCGTGCGTCGCCGCAGGCCGGTTCTTTCACATGACACACTAAGTATCATTTGTAAGCGCGGGCGTAAACCCGCGGCCCCGAGGCGGCGGCCCATGCGGATGGGATGGCGACGGTCGCAACGCGTCGCGGATTTCAGTGGTGAAGCTTTCCGGCGAACATATGATACAATTTGTATCATATGTTCGCCGGGCCCGGACGGTTAGGCACGGATGGGGCCGGGCCGCCAGTTGGATAGGGAGACATCACCGATGTTGAAGATTAACAGCCCGGCGCGCCTGGAAATCCCGCCGGGCGCCGCCTAGGCTGGCGCGAAAAGTCGGGGCGGGAGGATCCATGGATAGCCAGATGCAGGCCTTGATCGACAGGCTGGAGATCCTCCAGGTCCTGGCCACCTATTCGCGCGGCGTCGATCGGGTCGATCTGGAGCTCCTGAAGACGGTCTATTGGGAAGACGGGATCGACAACCACGGCGCCCAGTTTCGGGGAAGCGGCTGGGCGTTCGCCGAGCTGGTCTGCGGCCAGATGCCGAAGCTGTTCAACGCCACCTGCCACACGCTGGGCCAGACCTATTTCGCCGCGCTGACCGAGACCCGGGCCGCGACCGAAACCTACTTCTGCTCCACCCACGATCCACTCGATCCGGCCCTGCCGCCGTTCAGCAACTATGGCCGCTATGTCGATCTCTTCGAGAAGCGGGGCGGGGTCTGGAAGATCCTCAAGCGCGAGGGCGTCTTCGACCTGCACGGGGCGCGTGGCTCGCCGCTGGCCAAGATCGGCGAGCCCGTCCGCCGCGCGCCCGACGACATCTCCTATGAGGTCTTTGGGGCCTCGAGCTGATCACTGGGGCTTGAGCTCCGGCAGAGGTCTGGTGTCCCTGGATCGACGCAGGCTGACTCGCCGACGACCGGCCACACGTTCACACCGAGGATCAGCCGTTGCGCCAGATCCCAGCAAGGAAAAGCAATGACCGCGCCATCCTCCGGCGACCTCGCCGGCTTCTTCCGGCCGCGAAACGTCGCCTTGGTGGGCGCCTCCGACAAATCGGGCTGGAGCCGGATGATCTTCAGCCGCTTCGCCGACTACGGGCACGAAGGCGAGATCTTCGCGGTCAACCGCTCCGGCGCGCCGGCCCATGGACTGCCCGGCTACACGAGCGTCGCCGAGATCCCGGCGAAGATCGACATCGCCTACATCTACGTCCCGGCGCAGGCCGCCGCCGAGGCGATCCGCCAGGTCGGCGCGGCCGGGGTGCGTCACGCGGTCGTGCTCTCGTCGGGCTTCGCGGAAACGGGAACCGAGGGCGTCCGGCTGCAGGCCGAGTTGCTGGCCGCGGCCGAGGCGGCGGGGGTCCTCATGCTGGGGCCGAACTCCCTGGGCTTCGCCAATATCGCCGACCGCTGTGTCTGCACCTGCATCCCCACGCGCGCGCCGGTCGCGCGCGGCCGGCTGGCGATCGTCTCGCAGTCCGGGGCCCTGGCTGGCGAATTCGGCAAGTTCGCCCATGGGCAGGGCATCGGCCTGAGCTTTGTCTGCGCCACCGGCAATGAGGCTCAGTTCGGGATCGCCGAGGTCCTCGACTATCTCGTGGACGATCCGTCGACGGGCGCGATCGCGATCTATGTCGAGTCGATCCAGAATCCCGGCCGCTTCACGGCGGCGGCCGACCGGGCGCGCAGGGTCGGCAAGCCGATCGTCATCCTGAAGGTGGGGCGCAGCGCGGTGTCCGGCGCCGTCGCCCTGGCCCACACCGGCGCGCTGGTGGGCGACGACAGGATCTTCGACGCCATGTGCCGACGCTACGGGATCGTCCGCACGAACTCGATCGCCGAGATGGTCCTGACGGCGAACTTCCTGGAGAAGGTCGGTCCGATCGATCCGCCGCGGATCGGGGTGGCGTCGCTTTCCGGTGGGGCTTGCGGCATCTACGCCGATCTGGCCGAGATGCATGGTCTGGCCGTGCCACCCTTCGCCGAGGCGACGAAGGCGGCCCTGCGCGGCATCCTGCCGGACTTCGCCTCGACGCTGAACCCGCTCGATGTCACGGCCCAGGCCGTCCAGGATCCGACGGTATGGTCCGACGCGATACCGGTGCTGGTCCGGGATCCGGGCCTGGGGCTGATCGTCACCGCCACGCCGGTCTCCAACAACGCCGTCGACCTGGCCTCGCCGATGTCGGGGCTCCACGCCGTGCTGGAGGGTTACCGGAAGGCCGGCAAACCGCCGGTGCTGTGCAACTATTCGATTCAGGACTGCAGTCAGGCTCAGAGCGACGCCCGCAAGGCGATCGGGATCGAGATCGTTCTGCCGGATCTCGAGTTCGGCGTCCGCGCGCTGGCCCACCTGCAGCGGTGGTCGGAATCTATCCTGCGGGGCGACCCAGCGAGTGCGCCTGGCGGCCTCGCCGAAGCCCGCCCGACCGGTGAGCGCCAGGTGTTGGAGCATCTGGCGGCGCACGGCGCGCCGGTCATTCCCGCTCTCATCGCCCACAGCGCAGAGGAGGCCGCCGCCGCCGCCGAAGCGATAGGCGCCGGCGTGGTCCTGAAGATCCTGTCGCCGGACATCGCCCACAAGACCGAGGCTGGCGGCGTGCGCCTGGATGTCCGCAGCGCCGCCGAAGCGGCCCGGGTCTACGGCGAGGTGGTCGCCGCCGCGCGGGCCCATTCGCCTTCGGCCCGGATCGACGGCGTCATCGTCTCGCCCATGCGCGCGCCGGGCCTCGAGCTGATCGTCGGCGTCACCCGCGATCCGCTTTGGGGACCCGCCATCGTCGTGGGCCTGGGCGGGATTTTCGCGGAAGCCCTGCGGGACAGCCAGGTCCGCCTTCTGCCGCTCGGCCCCGCCGAGGCCCGCGAAATGCTGCTGGAATTGCGCGGCGCGCGGGTGCTCTCGGGATTCCGTGGTGCGCCGCCCGCCGACCTGGACGAACTGGCCCGGGTGATCTGCGCGATCGGCGAGGCCGCCCTGGCGCTCGGTCCGGAGCTTGCCGCGCTCGAGGTCAATCCGCTGCGCGTGAACGGGCGTGAGATCGAGTGTCTGGACGGGCTGGCGGTCTATTCAAACTCAACGGCCTAGGCTGGTTCATTCGGCGCCCCGGCCGGGTTCGCGCTCAGAAATCGAGTTCCTTGCCGGGCACGTCGACGACCGTGAAGGCGGAGTGGTCCCAGTACTGGATGGCGTGGCCGAAGGTGTCTCCCGGCTGCTCGTCCTCGACGTAGGTGTAGAGCGGCTTGCCGCGATAGGCCCAGGCCTTCACCTTCGGCGTTCCCGGCGGAGCGGTCACGCCCCCCGAGTCGAGGAACGCCGGGTCGGACACCGCCTCGATGCTCCATTCGCCGACCGCGCGGGCGTTGGCCGGGGCGCGATAGGGACGCCAGCGGCGCGAGCATTCCTCCGGCGTTCCGCAGAGCGCCGACCAGTAGACCGCCGCGTCGCCGGGGTCGTCGCAGGTCAGGAGATCGACGGCGTCCTGCTCCGCGCAGGAGAACATGTAGAGCGTCTTGCCGTCGGCGGCCGTGTAGACATTGCCCACGACCGTCACCCGGGTGCGGATCTGCGGCGGCAGGGGCGTGGCGCGGCGATAGAGGGCGAGCGCCCATCCGCCGCCCTCGATGTCGGCCGCGGTGAAACCGTCCGCGAGCACGTAGAGCGCTTCTCCATTGAAGGCGTACTGCTTGGCTCCGGCGCCGCTGTCGACGATCGACCACTTGCCGCCGACCGTTCCGAAGCCCGGGGCCGCGATCGGCTGCAGCAGTTCCGAGGAACCGGACGCCGTCCGCTGTATCCGCGCGCCCCGGCGCACATAGGCGGTTCTGCCGTCGGCGGTCGCCAGCACCAATCCATCGAGCCGCCGGACGAGCTTGAAGCCTGGCGGAAAGTCCAGGGGGGCCTTGGCCGCGGCCCAGCCGGTCCTTGCCCGGATATTGAGGGGCTCGCCGTTCACCTCGCCGGGCCTGTGGTCCTTGACCGAGGTGTAGAGCGGATGGCCCTGGTAGGCCCATTGCCTTGCCCCGTCGTCGCGCGGGATCAGCGACCAGTCGCCGCCCGCCCTGGCGTCCGCCGCGGCCAGGAAGGCCGGCCACTTGTCGGCGCAGGTCTTCCGCGTCTTCGCCAGCGGCAAGGGAAAGACGCCGTACATCTTCCCGTCCTGAAGCGCGTAGCGGGTGTGGTCGCACTTCGACGCGCCCGGCGTCCCCTCATCGACGTTCCAGGTATAGAGCGTCATGCCCGAGCTGGTGGCGAAGACCGGCCCGCCTTCCGTCATCTGCACACGCACCGGCGGCTGATCCGCCGCCGCGGCGACCGTGGCGCCCGACAGCATCGTCGCGGCGAGCAGCGCGGCCAGTATCACGCGGCCAGGGCGGGACAGGCTCATTGCGGTTGCGCCGCCTGGGCGACCGCCACGCGCTGGCGGGGCCGCCCGATCGTCGGGTGGACGATGAACGTCCGCACTGTGTTGATCCTATAGGCGGCCGAGATCGCCGTGCACTGGCCCGTCACGGGGTCCGGAAGGCCGTCGGCGTAGCGATGCGCCGCGCGGTATTCGGACGCCGGATTGAGGTTGCCCGAATTCACCGCGATGCTGTGGGCCTTCTGCATGTTCCACCAGACCTTCAGGTCCTCGTAGCCGGCCAGCATGCCGCTCGGGCGCGGACCCTCGAGCGGGATGCGCAGCTGCAGATCGTGGATCCTGCGCTCGCCGGTGGCGGATATCCACCGAAGCGGCAGGCGGGCGAGCGGGATGGCCTGGGTGATCAGCACGCCGTTCTCGATCCTGCCGTGCGTCCGGGAGATGAATTCGGGAAGGGTTGTATCGACGCGCTGCGTCAGCAGCGGGATGAACTTGCCCGCCGGGTCCTTGGATAGTCTGTCCACGCCCTTGTAGATGACGACGTCGACGTCCGGATCGTTCTTCTCGTCATCGACCCCGGAGATCTCGATCAGGATCCGGTTCGAGGGGTTCGAGTAGATTTCCTCATTATAATATTCGTCGGAGAAGCCGCCCTTGCGCCACCCCTTGGTGCAGCCGAGGACGCGAGCGAT
>CANJXI010000061.1 GCA_947478785.1 Caulobacteraceae bacterium | reverse complement strand
GGCCGGCCGGCCATCGCGCTGATCAAGTCCAGCTTTGTCGTCCTGGCCAAGGGCGAGGGGCTGGTCACCTCCGCGCGCAACCAGATCGCGGGCGCCGTGCTGTCGCGGGTGGACGGCGCCGTCTCCAGCGAGATCACGCTGGAGATCGCCGAGGGCAAGACGCTGACCGCCACCATAACCCGTCAGAGCGCGGAGGTGATGGGAGTGACTTTGGGCGAGCGGATCACCGCGCTGGTCAAGGCGCCGCACGTCATTCTGGCCGTGGAATAGGCGGTTCGGGGCGCCACAACGCAGGATCGTGTCGATTGGGAGGCGGACGTGGCGAGAAATTCGCGCGCGACGCGAAACCGCACCGAGAGCTTTATGCCTTGAATTCAACCATCGGGCAGGGCAGGGAACGCGCAGCCTGCCTGTAGTTTCGTAACGACTCGACGCTTATCTGTGCGTCGGAACGGCCGTTGCGATTTCGGGCAGGGCCGCAATTTTCCGCCCCTCAGTCTCCCAGGGCCCCCAATGATCTCTTCGCTCTTCGGCGCCATCTCCAACGACATCGCCATCGACCTCGGCACCGCCAACACCCTCATCTACATGAAGGGCAAGGGGATCGTGCTGAACGAGCCTTCGGTGGTGGCGCTGCGCAATGTCGGCGGGCGCAAGGTGGTCCATGCCGTGGGCATAGAGGCCAAGCAGATGCTGGGCCGCACCCCCGGCCACATGGAAGCCATCCGTCCCATGCGTGACGGGGTCATCGCCGACTTCGAAGTCGCCGAGGAGATGATCAAGTATTTCATTCGCAAGGTTCATAACCGCAAGGGATTCGTGAACCCCAAGGTCATCGTCTGCGTGCCGTCGGGCGCCACCGCCGTTGAGCGCCGCGCCATCAACGACAGCTGCCTGAACGCCGGCGGCCGCCGCGTCGGCCTGATCGACGAACCGATGGCCGCGGCCATCGGCGCGGGCCTGCCGATCCACGAGCCGACCGGCTCGATGGTCGTCGACATCGGCGGCGGCACCACCGAGGTGGCCGTGCTGTCGCTGTCGGGCATCGTCTACTCCCGCTCGGTCCGCGTCGGCGGCGACAAGATGGACGAGGCGATCATCAGCTACATGCGCCGCAACCATAACCTCCTGATCGGCGAGACCACCGCCGAGCGGATCAAGAAGGAAATCGGCACCGCCCGCGCGCCCGCCGACGGCGAGGGCCTCTCCATCGAGGTCAAGGGCCGCGACCTGATGCAGGGCGTGCCGCGCGAAGTGCGCATCTCCGAGAAGCAGGCGTCCGACGCCCTGTCGGAGCCGGTCGGCCAGATCGTCGACGCGGTGAAGATGGCGCTGGAAGCCACCCCGCCAGAGCTCGCCTCCGACATCGCCGACAAGGGCATAATGCTGACCGGCGGCGGCGCGTTGCTGCGCGGCCTGGACGCCGAAATCCGCGATCACACCGGCCTGCCGGTGACCGTGGCCGACGATCCGCTCAGCTGCGTGGCGCTGGGCTGCGGCAAGGTGCTCGAACATCCGAAATGGATGAAGGGCGTTCTCGAATCCACGTTAGCCTAGCGCTAAGCGAGTCGCTGCGGGGTCGCCCTTCTTCAACGGGTTTGGGGAGACGGCGGGGGCTGTCGCGGTATCTGGAACGAGGCCCTAAGTGTCCTTCAGGGACAATCCGCTTGGTGAACTTAAGGTCCCGCTGACCTGGGCGGCGGCCATAGCGCTTGTCGTGGCCGCCGTGGTGGCGATCGCCTTCCTGGTCTCCGACCGCCGCGAAACCTTCCAGGCCGAGGCCTATGGCGCGACCCGCAGAGCCAGCGATTCCGTGCTCGCCCCGGTGGGTGACGTCCTGGCCGCGCCAGGCCGCTGGACGGGCGCGGGCGTGGATTCCATCCAGGGCTATTTCTTCGCGGTCTCCGAGAACCGCCGGCTGAAGGCCGAGCTCAAGGAGATGCGGCAGTGGCGCGACGTGGCCATCGCGCTGCGCGACACCAACGACCGCTACAAGACCCTGCTGGGCCTGAAGACCGACCCGCCGATCCCGATGGTGGCGGCCCGCATCGTCACCGACAGCCGCGGACCCTTCGCCAACACCCGCCTGGCCAACGCCGGCCGGGAGAAGGGCGTGAAGTCGGGCAATCCGGTGATGAGCGAGGACGGCCTGGTGGGCCGGGTGATCGGGGTCAGCGACGGGGCCAGCCGCGTGCTGCTGCTCACCGACGTGGCGTCCCGCACGCCGGTGATGGTCGACCGCACCAACGCGCGCTCCATCCTGACCGGCGACGGCGGCCCCAACCCGCGCCTCGACTACCTGCGGCTGAGCGCCCACGAGCCGATCCGCCAGGGCGACCGGATCCTGACCTCCGGCGACGGCGGAGTCCTGCCGCGCGGCCTGCCGGTCGGCACCGCCGTCAAGGGCCTCGACGGCCGCTGGCGCGTGGTGCTGGCCTCGGATCGCTCGCCGATCGATTTCGTGCGCATCCTGCTGTTCGAGGACTTCACCCAGCTGGTGAACCAGAAGGAACTGGCGGTGACGTCCGTGCCGCCCCCGACGCTGGGAGCGCCAACCGTCGGCGTGGTGACGGCGCCCGTGGCCAAGACGGCGACACCGCCCGCCGCAATTCCGCCCGGAACCAAGCCCGCTGAACCGACGGTCGCCAAGACCGCGCCGACACCGCCGACACCGCCGAAGCCGGCCGCGGGGGACGCCAGGCCCGCCGCCGCGACGCCGTCCAAGGCGATTGCACCCATCGCCGTCAAGCCGCCGGCCAAGCCGCCGGCGGCGAAGCCCTCCAAGCCGCCGGCCGCCAAGCCCGCGCCGACGCCGGAAGAACCACCGGTTTGAGCGCCGCCCGGTCCCTTGAGCCATGGCGCTGGCTGGGCGTGCCGATGCTGCAGGCCCTGGCCGCGCTTGTCCTGTTCGGCGTTCCCCTGCGGGTGTTCGGCCTGCAGCTGCCCGAGCCCATCTTCCCGCTGGCCGCGGTGTTCGGCTGGGCGGTGATCCGGCCCTCCGTCCTGGCCCCTCTGGGAATCCTGGCGATGGGTCTGTTCATGGACTATTTCTGGGGCGGGCCAATCGGGCTGTGGGCGCTCTGCCTGTTGCTGGGGTATGGCGTGGCGCTGGCCGGACGCACCATGATGGCCGGCCAGAGCCGGGCGATCCTGTGGGTCTGGTACGGGCTGGTGACGATGACGGCGCTGACGGCCGCCTACCTCTTCGTCATGCTGGACGACCGGTCCACGCCCAGCCTGCTGGCGGTGGCCTGGCAATTCCTCGCCACAATCATCCTCTATCCCTTCGCGCACCGGCTCATCGACATGTTCGAGGACGCCGATGTCAGGTTCCGTTGAAGGCTGAGGGGTTGGCCGAACCACATATCTTCTTCGCCGAGGTCAACGAGCGGCAGGGCGTGTTCCACCGCCGGGCGTTCCTGCTGGGCGGGTTCGCGGGCGTCGGTATCCTGGCTCTGGGCGGGCGGCTGGCGCACCTGCAGCTCGTCGACACGCAGCGCTACGAGAAGCTCTCGGCGTCCAACCAGTTCAATTTCAAGCTGGTGCCGCCGCCGCGCGGGATCATCGTCGACCGCAACGGCGCGGTGCTGGCGTCCAACCGCCCGAATTTCCGGCTGATGGTCGCCCGCGACAAGGGCGTCGATCCCGCGGCGACGCTGAAGATCCTCTCCAGCTTCGTGCCGCTCGACGATCAGCGGCAGGCAAGGCTCGCCAAGGACATCAGCCGCGCGCCCAAGCGCGCGCCGGTCTCGGTGATGGAGGACATGAGCTGGGAGCAGTTCAGCGCCATCAATATCCGGGCGCCCGAGCTGCCTGGCGTCACGGCCGACATGGGCGAGGTGCGTGTCTATCCCTACGGCGGCGCCTTCGCCCACGTCATCGGCTACGTCGCCAAGGTCAACAAGACCGACATCAAGCCGACCGGTCCCAATTCCGATCCGATCATGCTGCATCCCGGTTTCCGGATCGGCAAGCAGGGGGTGGAGAAGGCCTTCGACCTGGAGCTGCGCGGCAAGCCGGGCGCCCAGAAGGTCGAGGTCGACGCCAACGGCCACGAAGTGTCCAGCGACCCGGCGGGCGACATCCCGGCGGTGCCCGGCAAGCTGATCGAGCTTACCCTGGACGTGGATGTCCAGAACCGGGCCATGGAGGTGTTCGGGGACCAGAGTGGCGCCGCCGTGGTGATGGACTGCCGCAACGGCGACATCCTGTGCCTGTTCTCAGGCCCCAGCTTCGACGCCAACCGCTTCGTGCGCGGCCTGACGGGCGCCGAGTACAGCGCGCTCGCCCGCTATGAGCGCAAGCCGCTGTTCAACAAGGCGCTGACCGCCACCTACCCGCCGGGCTCGACCTTCAAGACCATGGTGGCGCTGGCGGCGCTGGATTCCGGCATCGACCCGCAGCAGACCCACGTCTGCGCCGGCGCCTGGGCCTGGGGCGGCCGCGTCTGGCACTGCGACAAGCACCATGGCGTGCAGAACATGCACAGCGCGATCTCGACCTCGTGCGACATCTTCTTCTACCAGACCGCGCTGGCCGTCGGCCCCGACAAGATCGCCGAGGTGGCGCGCAAGTTCGGGCTGGGCGAGATCTTCGATATCGGCATCCCGGGCCAGAAGCCGGGCCTGGTGCCGGACAAGGCGTACAAGAAGCGCAACTTCCCCAAGGACCCGGTCTGGCATCCCGGCGAGACGCCCAGCATGGGCATCGGCCAAGGCTATACCCACCTCAACCCGCTGCAGCTGTGTGTCCAGGCCTCGCGCCTGGCCAACGGGCGCAAGGCGCTGCATCCGCGGCTGATCCGGTCGATCGGCGGGGCCGCCCAGCCTTCGGGCGCGGCGTTCGGCGACCTGCCGTTCAAGCCCGAGCACATCGACTTCATCCGCGCGGCCATGGCGGAAGTGACCACCACCGGCACGGCGGCCGCCTTCGGCGACCTGGGCCTGGGCGACTTGCGCATGGCCGGCAAGACGGGGACCGCCCAGGCCTACACCTACAAGGGCGGGGTTGGCGCGCACGGGGCGGTGGGCGAGTGGAAGCTACGCGACCACGCCTGGTTCATCGGCTTCGCGCCTTACGACAATCCCCGGTATGCGCTCAGCGTGCTGGTCGAGCACGGCGGCTGGGGGGCCGGGGCCGCCGCGCCCCGGGCCCGCGAACTCATGCGGGTGGCGCTGCTGAAGGACCCGGAAATGCGCGCCCGTATCGAAAAGCCCCTGCCGATGCCGGCGCTGCCGCCCGCCGCGCAGGATGACGACGGCCTGCCCGAACCGCCGACGCCGATCGCGCCCGATCCCACCCAGCCCAGGCCCGCCGCATGACCGTCTCGGCCCTAACGCGACCCGGCGAACGCGACCGCCTGGTGGTCAAGATCGGCGAGATCGACTGGATCTTCTGCCTGACGCTCTGCCTCATCGCGGGCGCGGGCGCGGTGATGCTGTTCTCCATCGCGGGCTCCTCGTGGACCCCGTGGGCGCTGCCGCACCTGATGCGCTTCGGCCTGTTCTTCGCGATCATGATCGTGCTGGCGCTGATCGACCTTCGGGTGTGGTTCGCCATGGCCTACCCGGTCTATGGCCTGGGCTTCCTGCTGCTGATCGCCGTCGATCTCGTCGGTCACAATGCGCTGGGCGCGCAGCGATGGCTGCAGGTGGGTCCGATCACTATCCAGCCCTCGGAGATCATGAAGGTCGGCCTGGTCATGGCGCTGGCGCGGTTCTACCACGGGCTGTCCGGCAAGAGCGCGCAGCTCTCGTGGTGGCTGCTGGTCCCGGCGGTGATGATCCTGGCGCCGGTGGCGCTCGTCGCCAAGGAGCCGGACCTGGGCACGGCGCTGCTGATCCTGATGACCGGCGGGATCGTGGTGATCCTGGCCGGCCTCTCCTGGCGGCTGATCGCGGCGGGCGTCCTCAGCGTCGCCTTGCTCGTGCCGCCGGTGATCATGTTCGGCATGCACGACTACCAGCGCCAGCGCCTGACCACCTTCCTCGACCCTGAAAGCGACCCCTCAGGGTCCGGCTATCACATCCTGCAGTCGAAGATCGCGCTGGGGTCGGGCGGCCTGCTGGGCAAGGGCTATGGCCTGGGCTCACAGAGCCAGCTCAACTTCCTGCCGGAGAAGCAGACCGACTTCATCTTCTCGACGCTGGCCGAGGAGTTCGGGTTCGTCGGCTGCGTCTCGATCCTGGCGCTCTACGCGGCGGTGATCTTCATGGCGCTCAGGACCTCATACCTGTCGCACAGCCATTTCGGCCGGCTGGCGGCCGCCGGCGTCACGGCCACCTTCGCCCTCTACGTCCTGATCAACGGCTCGATGGTCATGGGGCTGGCCCCAGTGGTCGGCGTGCCCATGCCGCTGCTTTCCTACGGCGGCACGGTCATGCTGACCGTCATGGTGGGCTTCGGCCTGGTCATGGCCGTCCGCGTCCACCGGTATTCGGAAGTCACCAGCGGCAAGGGCTCGCTGCTTTAGGCGAGCGAGCCCCGCTTGGGCCTAGTGCGCCGCCATCAGTGTCCCGCGGATCTCGCCGCCGGGGTTGGCCGCGGTGTGGACGTTGAAATACCACTTGCCGGCGTTGAGATCGGCGATCTGGGCGTCGGTGAGCGTGGCCGTGCCCTTGATCGGGCTGGGGCTCACCGTCGCGCCGACGGCCGGCGGTCCGTTCCCGCCCGCCATGGCGGCGACGTGGAAGTGCGCGGCGACGGCCGGGCCGGTCAGGTCCTGGTAGGTCGCCGAATAGGTGAAGGTCTTGCCGTCCAGCATGGCCTTGACGTCGCCCCAGCCCTTGACGCCTTCGGCGCCCTTAAGCGCGGCCGAATAGTGGGCCATCTGGGCCGAGGCGGCGCCGGCCGCCAGCAAGGTTATGGCCGCCACGGCGGCAAAGAGGGTGTTTCGCATCAAGTGGTTCTCCCAATGGTCAGGTTGTGGCCCCCGCCAATGCCGCTGAGGTTGCACCTGCGGTTGCCCCACCGCAACCGCTTAGACGGAGAATGCCTGCTCCGTGGCCCGCACCAGGGAGTCGACGATACCCGGCTCGGTCGAGGCGTGGCCGGCGTCCCAGACCACGTCGAAGCGGGCCCGCGGCCAGGCTGTCTTCAGCCGCCAGGCGGCGTCCATCGGAGTCACCACGTCGAAACGGCCCTGCGCGATCCAGCCCGGGATGTCCCTGATCGTGGCGATGTTGTTGAGGATCCAGCCTTCCTCGGGGAAGAAGCCGTGGTTGGCGAAGAAGTGGCATTCGATGCGGGCGAAGGCGATGGCGAAGTCGATCTCGTTGAACTTCGAGGGGCGGGCTTCCGGCCCGCGGATGGAGATCGTGTCGCCTTCCCACTGGCTCCAGGCGGCGGCGGCTTCGGCCTGCACGCGCCGCTCAGGATGGGTGAGGCGCTTGTGGTAGGCGCCGATCATGTCGCCCCGCTCCGTCTCGGGGATCGGCGCGCAGAACCGCTCCCAGGCGTCGGGAAACATCATGCCGGCGCCGTCCTGGTAGAACCACTTGAGCTCCCGCTCGGTCAGCAGGAAGACGCCGCGCAGGATCAGGCTTTCCACCCGCTCGGGGTGTTTGATGGCGTAGGCCAGGGCGAGCGTCGAGCCCCACGATCCGCCGAACACGCACCACTTCTCGATGCCGAGGTGCTCGCGCAGGCGCTCGATATCCGCGATCAGCGACCAGGTGGTGTTGTCGTCGAGCGAGGCGTTGGGCCGGCTCTTGCCGCAACCGCGCTGATCGAACAGCGCCATCCGCCACTTCCGGGGATCGAAGAACCGGCGCATCGTCGGATTGATCGCCCCGCCCGGGCCGCCGTGCAGGATCACGCAAGGCTTGCCCGCGGGCGCGCCGCATTCCTCGTAATAGATCTCGTGCGGTCCGCCGGTCGGCAGCCAGCCCGAGGCGAACGGCTCGTTGTCCGCGAAGAGCCCGCGTCGGTTTGTGCCCGCTGAGACGGCGGCTGGTGGCGTGCTGCGTTCCATATCGGCCAATCTACTTCGGGAAGCGTCGGTCCAGCCAGTCAAACGATGGATCGCCTCGCCGAGCATCCCAGGCGCACCCGGATTTTCAACGGATGCGCGCCCTGGCGGGCAGATTCGCGGACATGCCGGCGGCCCGCGAACAGAGAAGACTCGCGCGGCGAAGCCGGTATGAAGGCGCCATGAGCCCGGACACCGCGCCGCCACGTATGCCCTGGGGCCTGGTGATCCTGCTGGGAGCCCTCACCGGGATGGGCCCGGTGGCCATCGACATGTACCTGCCCAGCCTCCCGGCCATCGGGACAGACCTCGGGGCCTCGGCGAGCCAGACCCAGGCCACGGTGTCGGCCTTCCTGGCCGGCATGGCGGTGGGGCAGGTCTTCTACGGACCGGCGTCCGACCGGCTGGGACGCAAGCCGCCGATCCTGATCGGCGTGGCGATCTTCGTGGCGGCGTCCATCGCCTGCGCCCTGGCCGCCACGCCAGAGATGCTGATCGCCGCGCGGTTCGCCCAGGCGCTGGGCGCCTGCGCCGGCGGCGTGATCTCCCGCGCCGTGGTCCGCGACCGCTTCAACCACACCGAGACGGCCCGCATGCTCAGCTTGATGATGCTGATCATGGGCCTGGCGCCGATCCTGGCGCCCCTGCTGGGCGGGGCGCTGCTGAGCCTTGGCGGATGGCGCCTGAACTTCTGGTTCATGGTCGCCTTCGGGGGCGCCCTGGCCTTGGCCGCGGGCCTTCGGATGCGCGAGAGCCGCTCCGCGGAGACCACCGCCCACGCCCGGACGGAAACGCCCTTAGGCGCCTATCTGGCCCTGATGCGGGAACCCCGGGTGATCGGCTACGCCTTGGCCGGCGCCCTGAACGGGGCGACCATATTCACCTATGTCGCCTCGTCGCCCGACCTGCTGATCAACACCTACGGCATCCCCGCCCGGTCCTTTGGCTGGGTGTTCGGCCTGAACGCCGCGGGCATGATCGGCGCCAATCAGCTGAACCGCTACCTGCTTCGCCGCCGCACGCCGGACCAGGTGCTGGCCCGGGCCGGCGTCATCGCCGTCGGGCTCGCCATCCTGTTGGCGGTGGCCGCGACGACCGGCTTCGGCGAGCGCTGGAGCGTGCTGCCGCTGCTCTTCCTGCTGATGTCCAGCTACGGATTCATCTCAGGCAACACCATGGCCGGCGCATTGAGCGTCGATCCGCGGCGCGCCGGGGCGACTTCGGCCCTGATGGGCTGCGCCTCGTTCGGCACGGGGGCCTTGGCGTCATGGCTGGCGGGCGCGCTGCACGACGGCACGGCCCGGCCGATGGCGGCTGTCATGCTGATGACGCTGTTGGGATCGGCGCTGGCGCTGCGCCTCCTGGCGCTGCCGAAGGTCAGTCGCGCCGCGTCATGATGATGTACCCCTCGAGGCCGAAGACCAGCACCAGCGGCACGATGGCTCCGAACCAGCCCGCCAGGTCGAATCCGAACCGGGCGCTGACATACATCAGTATCGCCACGCTCTGAACCATGCCCACCAGGCCCGCGCCGCGCCAGCGGGCGCCGGTGTCGTCGCCGAGCCGGAACATCCCGCGCGACACCACCCAGACGGCCGTGGCTGCCAGGACGGCGCGCATCTCGCCACCGTCGCGGCAATAGGTGGCCAGCCCCAGCAGGCCCGGGATGAACAGCAGGAGCTGCTCGATGGAGTGCTGCAGGAAGCGGACATCGGAGCGTTGCCGGGGCCGTTGGCCGACGATGTCGATCTCCGGAGAGCCGAACCGCTTGTGCGCCACGGACTCGATGGCCGGCAGGAAGCAAAGCAGCACGACTACACAGCAGCAGCGCCACGCGAACGGAATCCGGTCCGCGGGCTCCGTCAGGTCCGGCAGCGGCGGCACGAGCCAGAAGATCAATCCCCAGAGGAGCAGGGCCGCCGGCAGGGCCAGCAGGACGCCGCGCACCATGACCCAGCGCTGGTAGCGGACGCTCTGCGCCCTCGGAATGACGGCCTGGTCCCGGAACGACACGAGCTACCCCCTGTCCACGTCCAGCGCGGCCCAAGCCATAATGGCCCAGCCGATGAGGAACGCCAGCCCCCCCAGGGGCGTGATCGCTCCAAGCCAAGCCGGCGCGCCGAGCGCCATCGCGTAGAGCGAACCGGAGAATAGCACGACGCCGCCGAGGAAGAAGGCCGGTGCGAAGCGGGCGCGCCGCCCGCCGATCTGTAACAGCGTCGCGCAGCCAAACGTGGCGAGAGCGTGGATGAACCCATACAGCGCGCCGGTGCGCAGCAGCTCCCGGCTGTGGGGGTCGGCGACGCCGTGGGCGGCGAAGGCTCCGAAGCCCACGGAGGCGAATCCTCCGGCCGCCGCCAGCAGCAGCCAGACGCGGCGGTTCCACAGTCTCATCGGCGCTGCTCCTTCGGCTCGCGCCGACCCACTACGGTGTAGTCCAGGCGGTGGCCAACGGCTATTCGGCGGCGTTGGATTATCCGGCCGCCACGAGTACACGATCCGGGGACGCGACCGCCCATCCGATGGTCGACATATCTTCCAGGGGGGACGGCGCGATGTCCGAGAACAGCGGCCTTGCGGCGAGTGGCGAGGCGCCGCGTGTGCTGGTGGAACGGATCGGCGCGATCCGGGTCGTCAGGCTGAACCGGCCCGACAAGCTGAACGCGGCGGACCTCGCCCTCCAGCAGCAGTTCCTGGGCGCCGTCGAGGCGGTCGCCGCGGATCCCGAGGCGCGGGTCATGGTGCTGACCGGCAATGGCCGCGCCTTCTGCGCCGGCGGCGACCGGTCCCTGGCCGAGGCCGCGGGCGAAGGGCGGCTGCCGCACAAGGAAGAACTCGGCCGCATCCAGCTCGGCACCATCCGCGGCATGCTGGGGCTCGATATCCCCACCATCGCCGCGGTGAACGGCCCGGCCGTGGGCTATGGGGCGAGCCTGGCGGCCTTGTGCGACCTGGTCGTGATGGGCGAGGGGGCCTTCCTTTCCGATCCGCACGTGCGCTACGGCATCGCCGCCAGTCCGCCGACGATGATGATCTGGCCGAGGCTGACCTCCCAGGCCGTGTCCAGGGACCTCCTGATGTCCGGCCGCAAGGTCGGCGCGGAAGAGGCGCTGAGGATCGGGCTGGTCAACCGGGTGTGCCCCGACGGCCTTGAACTGGAGACCGCCCTGGAGGCCGCGAGGACCTACGTCGATCTGCCTCCCGCGGGCGTGGCGGCGACCAAGCGCGCGCTGAACCGGCCGCTGCTGGAAGAGGCCGCGGCGCTCCGCTTCGAGTAGGGGCCCGGGTGAAAATCCTCGATCTGAGCTGCGATGTCGCGGGCCGCTACGCGGCCAAGCTGTTCGCCATGGCGGGCCTGCCGGTGGTCCGGCCGATGGTCGTTGGCCAGGCGATGGGAGACGACACGGACGACCTCAGCCTCTATCTGGATTGCGACAAGCGCGTTGCGCGCTTCCAAAGCCGAGAGGAAGTCCTGGTCTCCGTCTCCGAAGCGGACCTGGTGTTCACGAGCTTCGATCGCGGCGCCTGGCAGGGCCTAGCGGCCGAGCCCCTGGCGCTGCCGACGTCATGCGTCCAGGTCACGACGTCGACCTACGGCGTCACCGGCCCCTATGCGGCCTGGCGCGGCGGTCCCCTGGCCGACTGGGCGGCGGGCGGCTATTTCGCGATCACCGGGGAGCCTGAGCGCGAGCCGCTGACCGGCCCGGAACGGCTGTGCGGCTATGTGGGCGGCTACACCGCGGCGATCGCCGCCGAGGCGGCCCTGCACGCGCGCCGGCGCACCGGCCTCGGCCAGCACGCGGACATCAGTACGATGGAGGCCATGCTGTCGGTGCACCAATCCACCTTCGCGCGGGTCGCGGCGGGGCTGGGGCGGGTGCGGACGGGGCGCTACACCGAAGCCTATCCGCTGGTCGTGCGGCCCTGCCGGGATGGGCATGTCTCGCTGGGCGTGGTGATGGACAGCGAATTCGACCGTCTGGTCATCGCCATGGGCCGGCCTGAGCTGGCGAGCGACGAGCGGTTCGCCGATGGCCGGGCGCGCTGGGCCAACCGCGATGCGCTGGACCAGGAACTGGCGGTCTTCCTGTCGGCCCACAGCTGCGACGAGGTGGTGGCCCAGCTCCGGTCCTTCGGCGTCGCGACGGCGAAGGTCACCGACACCCTCGAGATCCTGGACAATCCGCAGCTAGCGCACCGCGGCTTCTGGCGGAAGGCCGTGGGCGGCGGCGTCATGCCGGGCAACCCGGCGCCCGACGCCCGGCGGTTCGCCGCGACGGGCGAGCCGCCGACCGGCGCGCTCCAGGCCTGGGCCACAGCCAGGGACGACCGAGGCGCGCTGCCGCTGACCGGAACCGTCGTGCTGGATCTCACCGCCTTTTGGGCCGGGCCCAGCGCGACGCGCAATCTCGCCGACCTCGGCGCGACGGTGATCAAGGTGGAGCGTCCGGGCTCGCGGGTGGATCTCGACAACCAGCTCGCCGACCCGGCCGCCCTGGTGCCGCATCTCTTCCACTGCAAGATGAACCGCCACAAGCTCAGCATCACGCTGGATCTGGCCTCGCCCGAGGGGCGTGACGCGGCGCTGCGCCTCGCGGGCCAGGCCGACGTGCTCGTGGAGAATTTCCGGCCCGGCGTGACCGACCGGCTGGGGCTGGGCGCCGCCCAGCTTTGCGCGGCGAACCCCAGTCTCGTCTATGTCTCGCTGTCCGGCTATGGCGCGGCCGGCCCCTGGGGCGATCTGCGCTCCTACGGTCCGAATATCGAGGCCGTTTCGTCAATCGAGGCGCGCACCGGCTATGCGGGGGGCGAGCCGCTTCGTCTCGGCCACACCCTGCCCGACGGCGTGGGCGGCCTGGTCGGCACGCTGGCCGTGCTGCGCGGCCTGCGCGAACGCGAGGCGCGGGGCGGCGGCTGGTTCGAGATCTCGCAGCTCGAGGCCTATGTGGCGCTGAGCGGCGAGGAGATCCTGACCGCCTCGAAGGCGGGCCGCGCCCCGCCTCGCATCGGCAACCGTTCGCGGACGGGCGCGATCCAGGGCGCGTTCCCTTGCCGGGGCGACGATCAATGGGTCGCCGTGCGAATTGCCGGCCAGGCCGACGCGGAGCGGTTCGCGACCGTGTCCGGCGAGCCTGAAGTCTCGCGGGCCGCGGCGGCGAACCCGCGCGACCTGGATCGTATCGAAGCCCTCATCGCTGGCTTCACGCGCACACTCGACAAGCACGACGCGGCCCGGCGGCTGCAGGCCGCCGGCCTGGAAGCCGCGCCGATCTTCACGCCGGAGGACCTCCTCGCCGACCCGCATCTTCGCGAGCGGGGATTCTTCGTGACGGTGCGAGCGGACGGATGGGAGATCGACCTGCCGGGATCGCCCTTCCACGGCGACCGGGCGCTGGCCGATCCCCACGGCGTGGCGCCGAGGTTCGGCGCGGATACGGCCGAGATTCTTCGCCTGGGGCGTAATTCCCGATAGAGCCGGGTTCGGCGGACGATCGGGTCACGACCTGGCCCGAGACAAGGAGATCGACCATGCGCGCACTCAGCGTCACCGAGCCCTGGGGTTTCGACCAGATCAGGGTCGTGGACGCGCCCGATCCGGTTCCCGGCCACGGCGAGGTGCTGGTGCGCATGCGGGCGGTGTCGCTGAACTACCGCGACATGATGATGGTGCAGGGCAAGTACGGCCGCACGCCCGGCGCCGCGCCGGACACCATCACGCCCTTCTCCGATGGCTGCGGGGTGGTCGAGGCCGTGGGCCCGGGCGTTACCCGAGTGGCGCCGGGCGATCGGGTGGCGACGATGTTCCACCAGAACTGGATCGCCGGCCCGCCCAGCGCCCAGAAGGCGGCCGCCGCGCTCGGCTTCCCGCTCCCGGGCGCCGGGCGGGAGCTGGCGACGTTCAGTCAGGAAGGCGTTTCGAAGGTTCCGGATTTCCTCACCGACCAGCAGGTCGCGACGCTTCCCTGCGCCGCGCTGACGGCCTGGCGCGCGATCTTCGCGGACGGTGACCTACGGCCCGGCGACACCGTCGTCCTGCAGGGAACCGGCGGCGTGTCGATCTTTGGCCTGCAGTTCGCCCATGCCGCCGGCTTTCGCACCGCGATCACCTCGTCCTCGGACGAGAAGCTGGCGCGCGCCAAGGCCTTGGGCGCCGACCAGCTGATCAACTACCGCGACGTCCCGGAGTGGGGGAAGGCCGTCCGGGACGGGACCGGGGGCTTCGGCGCCGACATGATCATCGAAGTGGGCGGCGGCGGGACGATCGAGCAGTCGATGCGCGCCATTCGGGTCGGCGGGCATATCGCGATCGTTGGCGTGGTGGCCGGCCAGGCCGCCGCGTTCAACCCGGCCAGCCTGATCGGCAATTCCGCCCGGCTGCAGGGGGTGTCGCTGGGCTCGCGCGAGATGTTCGAGGCCATGTGCCGGGCGATCGAACTGCATTGCATCGCCCCTGTGGTGGACAAGGTGTTTCCCTGGACGGACGTCGGTGAGGCCTTCGCCGTCATGCAGGCCGGCAGCCACTTCGGCAAGATCGTGCTGCAGTTCTGACGCGGCGTCCCGAAGATCAGGACTCGGGATTTGTTCAGTTTCGGCCCCTATGGTGTCACGGCTCAAGTCCGCGCTTGAGCCTCGGGCGGTTCCTTGTAAGAGGACGGCCGGGCCATACCGACGGCATCGCCGCCGATCAACGAAAGACCGCATGAAGATACTGATTACAGGCGGGGCCGGGTTCATTGGTTCGGCTGTGGTGCGCAGGGCCGTCGCCGACGGCCACCAGGTCGTCAACCTCGACGCGCTGACCTATTCGGCAAATCTCGAGAACGTCGCGGGCGTCGCCCAAAGCCCAGCCTACGCCTTCGAGCACGCCGACATCTGCGACGAGGCGGCCGTGCGCGCCATCTTCGCCCGCCACCAGCCCGACGCGGTGATGCACCTGGCGGCCGAGAGCCACAACGACCGGGCCATCGAGGGGCCGCTGGACTTCGTGCGCACCAACGTCATGGGCACCGCCGTCCTGCTGGAAGCCGCCCGCGCGCACTGGACGGCCCTGCCGGCGGGCAAGAAGGACGCCTTCCGCTTCCACCACGTCTCCACCGACGAGGTGTTCGGGGCGCTTGGCGAGGATGGGCAGTTCACCGAACAGACCCCCTACGATCCCAACTCGCCCTATTCGTCCAGCAAGGCCGGCGCCGACCACCTGGTGCGCGCCTGGGGCCGCACCTACGGGATGCCGGTGGTGCTGACCAACTGCGCGAACAACTACGGTCCCTACCAGTTCCCCGAGAAGCTGATCCCGACGGTGATCACCCGGGCGCTGGAGGGCAAGTCCATCCCGGTCTATGGCGACGGCCGCCAGGTCCGCGACTGGCTGCACGTGGACGACCATGCCGAGGCGTTGCTGCTGGTGCTGGGCAAGGGGCGGCTGGGCGAGACCTACTGCATCGGCGGCGACTCCACGAAGCGCAACCTCGAGGTCATCCACATGCTTTGTTCGGCGCTGGACCGTTTCGCGCCGGCCAATACCAGCCACGCCGACAAGATCGCCTTCGTCACCGACCGGCCAGGGCATGATTTCCGCTATTCCATCGACTCCTCGAAGCTTGAGCAGGAGCTCGGCTGGGCGCCCAGCCGTCCGCTCGAGGTGGGCATGGAGGAGACCGTGCGCTGGTACGTCGACAACGGCGACTGGATCGACGGCATCCGGCGGCGGGGCTTCCAGTCCGAGCGGCTGGGCCTGGTCAAGGCATGAGCGTCCGCATCCTGCAGTTCGGGACCACCGGCCAGGTGGCCCGAGAACTCCTGGCCCAGGCCAAGGGCCACGACGTCGAGATCACCGCGCTCTCCCGCGCTCAGGCCGATTTCGAGGATCCGGACGCGGTCGCCCAGGCCGTGCGCGCCCATCCAGCCGACCTGGTGATCATCGCGGCGGCCTATACCGCCGTCGATCTCGCCGAGACCGAGGCGGACCGCGCCCATCGGGTCAACGCGCTGGCCCCCGCGGCGATCGCCGGCGTGTGCGGCGATGATGGCCCGGCGATCGTGCACTTCTCCACCGACTACGTCTTCGACGGGGCCAAGGGCGCGCCCTATGTGGAGGCCGACGACCCACATCCGCTGAACGTCTACGGCGCCTCGAAGCTGGCCGGCGAGGGCGCCGTGCTGGCCGCGTCGTCGCGCGCGCTTGTGCTGCGGACCTCCTGGGTGGTCTCCAGTCACGGCAAGAACTTCGTCAAGACCATGCTGCGGCTGGCCGGGGAGGGCGGGACCATCCGCGTTGTGGACGATCAGTTCGGCCGGCCGACCTCGGCGGCCGACCTGGCGGGCTTCGTGCTCGCCCAGGCGCCGAGGCTCGCCAAGGCCCGGGCCGGCGCGCCGGTTTTCGGCCTGCATCATTTCGCCAACGCGGGCGAGGTCAGCTGGAAGGGCTTCGCGGAGGGCGTCTTCGACCTGGCGCTCGGCCCGGCCGCGCCAAAGGTGGAAGCCATCGCCACCGCCGACCGCCCGGCGCCGGCCATGCGGCCGCTGCGTGGCACGCTGAGCACCCAAAAACTTGAGCGCGTCTTCGGAATGAAGCCGCGCACGTGGCGCGAGGCCCTGGGCGACATCCTGGCCGAACTTAAGGACGAACAGAGGTCGGCGGCATGAGACGTGGCATCATCCTGGCCGGCGGATCCGGCACCCGGCTGCACCCGCTGACTCTGGCGGTCTCCAAGCAGCTGCTGCCGGTCTACGACAAGCCGATGATCTACTATCCGCTGTCGGTGCTGATGCTGGCCGGCTGCCGCGAGGTGCTGATCATCACCACGCCCGAGGACCAGGCGGGATTCAAGCGTCTGCTGGGCGACGGCTCGCAACTCGGCATCGAGATCACCTATATCGTACAGTTGAAGCCCGATGGCCTCGCCCAGGCCTATATCCTTGGCGAGGAGTTCGTCGGCGGCGAGCCCAGCGTGATGGTGTTGGGCGACAACATCTTCTTCGGCCAGAACTTCACCAAGTCGCTGCAGGCGGCTGACGCGCGACAGAGCGGTGCCACGGTATTCGGTTACCTCGTGCAGGATCCGGAACGCTACGGCGTGGTCGAGCTTGGCCCGGGTGGCGTGGCCCTCGGTATTGAAGAAAAGCCCGAGGTCCCGAAGTCCAACTACGCGGTCACCGGCCTCTATTTCTATGATGGCCGCGCCAGCGCCTTCGCCAAGACCCTGAAGCCCTCGCACCGGGGTGAGCTGGAGATCACGGCGCTGAACCAGGTCTATCTGGAAGCGGGCGAGCTGAACGTCGAACTGCTCGGCCGGGGTTTCGCCTGGCTGGACACCGGCACCCACGACAGCCTGATCCAGGCCGGCGAGTTCATCCGCACGGTCGAACAGCGTCAGGGCCTGCGGATCGGCTGCCTGGAGGAGATCGCGTTCCGCAGGGGCTGGATCGACGCCGACCAGCTGCGGGCCCAGGCCAAGGTGCAGGCCAAGAGCGAATATGGTCAGTATCTGCGGGAGCTGGCCGACCGGCCGTCAATCCCGGACAGCGGCGCGGAACTGCTGTGACGCGCCCCAAATAGTCGGCGCGGTCAGGAGAAGATCGCCCTCAGACCGGCGGCGGCGGCGATCCACAGGCCCGCCGACATGCAGGCCGCGAACGCAAGGCCGACGCCAATGGGCAGTCGCCGCGGACGCGCGGGGGCTTCAGCATGTGAAATGACGTCCTGAAACGAAACGTCGGCTGGCATCGCTTTTGCTCCGGGCCCCTCGGTTGGGTCGCATGTCCCATAAACAACGAGTGCGCTTAAGGGATCGTGCCCAGAGATGGAAAACGGCCGATTAAGCAAACGGGGGCTGGGGGTTGAGGACGTGAACGCCTTTACGGGAGATATCGAGCTGGAACGTCTCGGGGCAGCCCATCCCCTGGACTTCCGAGCGCGGCGTCTGGTGGCGTCGAGCCGGTGGAAGCGCGGCTTCGACATCCTTGTGGCGAGCCTGGCGCTGCTGCTGTTTCTTCCCCTGCTCCTGACGGTGATGCTGGCCATCAAGGCTGAATCGCCTGGTCCGGCGATCTTCCGTCAGCGGCGCACCGGCTACCGGGGCCGGGTGTTCACGATCCTGAAGTTCCGCACCATGACGGTGGCCGAGGATAGCGGCGCGATCCGCCAGGCCACCAAGAACGACGCCCGGGTGACGGAGGTCGGGGCCATCCTGCGCAAACTGTCCATCGACGAGTTGCCGCAGCTCTGGAACGTCCTGTGCGGCGACATGTCGATTGTCGGGCCCCGGCCGCACGCCCTGGCGCATGATGAGTATTACGCAGCCCTGATCCCGACCTACTCGGCCCGCTTCCGGGCCAAGCCCGGCCTGACCGGCTACGCCCAGGTCAACGGCTTCCGGGGCGAGCTTCGCGACGCCCGGTGCATGAGCGACCGGGTCTTCACATCGGCCGTCCGCCCCAGCACGGGAACGCCATAGAGGTGTTGCGGGCGCCGGGCTCCACCCCGGTCGTCGAAGACGCCCAGGATGTTGACGTCGCGGCTGCCCAACGCCGCCCCGATCAAACGCTCCGCGGCCGGTGTCGCGCCGACAATGATCAGGTTGGGCGTCAACGCGCCCTGCTTGCGCAGGCGCCGGATATAGGTGAACCAGCCGAGGTGGGTGAGGCTGAGACCGGCGGCGATGCTGAGGCACCAGTCGACGATCGGCGGAATGTTCGCCGCCTTGGCGGCAGGCGCCCCGAGCGAGGCGACGGTCAGCACGAGCAGAGCCGCCGCGCCCACGCCGCCGATCACTCGGTACAGGTGCGGGAACAGATGCTCGCGAGCCCCGAATTTATAGGCCTCGAACGTGCCCAGCGTGGCGACCACCAGAAAGGTCGCCGCCAGCACGAAGCCGGTTGAGCCGTCGGCGGCGTGGGTCAGCCGACCGGCGTAGAAGACCGTGGCCAGGACGCCCACATCGGTGGCCTGCACCAGGCGGGCGAGCGCGCCGCCGCCGAGCCGCGAGCGAGCACTGGCCAGCCGGTCCGGCCGCATCGGTCCACGGCGATTTGACCCGGGGTTGTCACTTTGGCTGCTGGCGGCGCCCGCATCGTAAGGCATCTTGTAATCGCTGGCCTCTTGTCCAGCCTGGACAATGCCTATGGCGGCTGAGCAAGCGGTTAATCCGCCGCGTTTTTCTCCCCGGCTCCGCCAAGCGCCTAGGACGGTTCGCGGCGGTCCTGGCGATCCTGGCGGCGGGGCTGCGGCTGCATGAGGCGTTCGCGCTGAACCCGAGCGTCGCCCAGGACGCGGGTGAAGCGGAAGGGGCGCTGTGGCGCGAGCGGCGGCAATTCGCTGGCTGTCCGAGCCTCTTCGGGCCGCGCGCCGCCGGCGGCGGATGTCTGGCGCACCAGGGAAATCTGAGCCGAGGCCGAGCCGCGTTGCAGCAGCAAGGCTTCGGTGAGCTCTGGATTTAATCCCATGGCGGTGAACATCGCTCGCCGGGCCCGCTGCTCGGCCCTTTGCATGGCCAACAGGAACGCGCTGACCGCAATGGCGACGGCCAACGCACCCAAAAGCAAGAACAACAGCAGCATAAGGACCCTAAGTCAGGGGCGAAGGTGCGTGCGGCGCCCCACATCTGTACCGAACCCGGACATCGCGAGCGACGCCTAGCCGTGCATTGCAAATTGTACGCCTGCCGCGCGCCGTTGGACGCATCCACGGCGCAAACTCGCCCTCAATCTTGCTGTCGACACCGCGTGGTTTAGCGACGCCTGCCTGCGTGATCGGGCATGACCCTATCGCCGGTAGGGAGAGCGGTGGTGCCCGCCGGAGAAACGGCGGCGAAGCGCGCCCAGGACGCCATAGGAACGAACCCGCTCGCTCATGAACAGGCCTGCGACCCCGCCCACCAGCAGCGCCACACCCAACATGATCAGCAAGACCTGAAAATTCGCGTCCATGTCCCGAATTAGGACGCATTTACCACACCGAGTCGAGTCTCGTGGGGCTTCCAGAGGCGGTCCCCCGGGCAAAAACCTTAACGGCCCGCCCAACGATGTCCGAAAACCGCGAGACTCGCGTGGCGTGGGCGCTCATCCTGCGGACATGGATATGGATTTCGAAGCTTGCCGGCGCGCGTTCCTGACCCGTGATGCGCGGTTCGATGGCCGGATCTTCTGCGCGGTCAGGAGCACCGGAATCTATTGCCGGCCGATCTGTCCGGCCAGGACGCCGAAGGCCTGCAACATGACGTTCTATCCGTCCGCCGCGGCCTGCCAGGAGGCAGGCTTTCGGCCGTGCATGCGATGCCGGCCTGAGGCCTCGCCGGATCTCGGCGCATGGCGCGGCACCTCGAACACGGTCTCCCGGGCGTTGGCGCTGATCGAGAGCGGGGCGCTGGATCATGGCGACCTCGACGCGCTCGCAGCCCGCCTTGGCGTGGGAGAGCGCCAGCTGCGCAGACTGTTCCGCCAGCATCTCGGCGCATCGCCGGTCGCCGTCGCCCAGACCCGCCGTGTCCTGCTCGCCAAGCAACTCATCCAGGAGACCCTGTTGCCGATGGGCGAGGTCGCGCTGGCCTCGGGCTTTGGCAGCATCCGGCGCTTCAACGAGACCTTCCAGCAGCTGTTCGGGCGTCCGCCCGGCGCGCTGCGACGGTCGCGGGCCGTGGAGTCCGCCGCCGCGGTCGGCGGCATCACGGTGAGACTGCCCTATCGCGCGCCCTATGACTGGGACGCGATGATCGGCTTCCTGGCGGCCCGGGCGATCCCCGGCGTGGAGACTGTCACCGCGCGCCGCTATGCCCGGACGCTGGCCGTGGATGGCGCGCGGGGCGTGGTGATCGTTACCCCGGGAGCCGGGGATTTCCTGGTGGCCGAGATCCATTTCCCCAGGGTGCCGGCGCTGCCGGCGGTGATCGCCCGCATACGCCGGGTGTTCGACCTGACGGCCGACCCGGCGCTGATCGGCGCGCACCTCAGCCTGGACCCGGCGCTGGCGCGCCTTGTCGCCGCCCGGCCGGGGTTGCGGGCGCCGGGGGCCTGGGATGGCTTCGAACTGGCGGTCCGCGCGATCCTCGGTCAGCAGATCACCGTCGCGGCCGCCCGCGGCCTCGCCGCCAAGCTGGTGGCCGCCCATGGCGACAGGATCGACGACCCGGCGGCGGTGAAAAACGGCCTGTCGCGGGTCTTTCCGTCACCCGACCTCATCGTGGGCCAGGATATCGCCGCGCTCGGCATGCCAAAGGCGCGCGGCGCGGCCCTGGAGGCGTTGGCGCGCACGGTCGCGGCCGATCCGACGATCTTTACCCCGCGCGCCGATCTGGAGAGCGCCATCGCCGCGCTCAGGGCCCTGCCGGGGGTGGGCGAATGGACAGCGCAATATATCGCCCTGCGCGAACTGCGCGAGCCGGACGCCTTTCCGCAGGCCGATATCGGGCTCATGCGGGCCATGGCCGACGAGACCGGCGCGCGGCCGACGCCGGCGGCGCTGCTCGCCAGGGCCGAGATCTGGCGCCCCTGGCGGGCCTATGCCGCCCAGCACCTGTGGGCGTGCGACGCCGTCGCCCAGCCTGAGCTTCAGAGGAACCAGCCCGATGCCCGCCACGCAGCCTGAAAGCCTAACCCTTGACCGTCTGGCGACCCCGATCGGAACCGCGCTCATCGTCACCGACGAGGCGAACCACCTGCGGGCGTTCAACTGGACAGACTACGAGCCCCAGATGCTGGCCTGGATCCGACGCCACTATCCGCGGGCGCGGCTTGCGGAGGGCGTGTCGGCCAGTCAGGTGCGCGCGGCCTTCGATGGATATTTCCAGGGCGACGTCCGGGCGCTGGAAGCGGTGCCATGGCGGGCTTCAGGCACCGCGTTCCAGCTCAAGGTCTGGGAGACGCTCTGCACCATTCCCGCCGGCGAGACCCTCAGCTATGCGGGCCTGGCCGAGCGCGTTGGCCGGCCTACCGCGGTCCGCGCCGTAGGCCTGGCCAACGGCGCCAACCCGGTGGCGGTCGTCGCGCCCTGCCATCGGGTGATCGGGTCAAACGGTTCGCTCACGGGGTACGGCGGAGGCCTGCCCCGTAAGCGCTGGCTGCTCACCCATGAGGGCGCCCGCTTCAAGCCGCAACTCGCGGCGTGAGCGCACCCGATCGGGCGCGAACATTACGGGGAATTCACGGGGCGGCCCGTCGCCCAATGGTGAGGCTTGACGTATAACGATGCTCGGCGGAATCGTCTGGTGCGATGGGAGGGCGCGATGACTACGTTGACTGAACTCGTCGCCAGCGTGGTCGTGCATTCGTCGGTGGTCGCCTTCTCACATTTCGGCGTCGTCCTCGACGCGCCTCAGCTCGATCGCCCGACGCCAGCGGCCGAGCGCGTCGTAGCGCGGACGCCGGTCCGAAAGATCGAGAAGCTGACCGATTGTCCGCAGGCGAGACGTTCGCGCGAGCCTCTCGATCGGGCCTGACTGAGCCATCCGCCGGCGCCCGCGCCCGCGACATGACGCCCTCATGATGCTTCGAAAGAGCACCGCTGTTTGCGTGGCGACCTATCGCGGGTAATCCTTGGTTGAACGGAGGCGACCGGCGGGGCAGGTCAGGCCCGGCGCGAGCGCGGAAGGGCGGAATGACCGGCATGAAGATCAGGAAACGGACCGGGCCGACCGACTTTGGCGCCACGGCGACGGAGCGCCTGGTCACGGAGTCCGCCGAATGGGCCCCTGAGCAAGACGCAGCCGAGCGCCATCCCGCCTTCGCCGAAATGGAGCAGGAAACCAATCGCGCGCCGCCGCGCCATCGCAGCGAGGTCGCCGCCGCCACGTCGCGCGTACCGGCCCGCCGGGCGGCGCCGGAGGCTGGCCGGACGCTGGACGAGGACGCCTTCCTTCCGCCGCCGGGATGGCCGATCTACCTGATCGCCGTGGCCGTGGCCGCGCTGTGGGCGCTCGCCCCGATTGCGTTCGCCGTCGGCTATCGAAACGGCGTGCAGCCGTTGCGCGACGACACCTTCGCCATGGCCGTCTTCGGGTTGCTGGCGGCCGGCCCCGCCGCGCTGGTGTTCGTGGCGGCCTACCTGCTCAGGCAGGGCCAGAAGCTGGGCGCGGAAACCCGGCGGGCAAAGGCCATGGCCGAGGACATGTTGGCCCCCGCCCTGGTCGCGGCGGCGCGCGCGGGCCATGTCGTTCAAAGCATGCGCGAGGAGATCGTCCACGCCGGCGCCGCTGCCGAGGAGGCGCGCGACACCATGCTTGCGCTGCGGGAAGTCATGGCGGCGGAGACCGAACAGCTTGCGGAGGGTACGGACGCCTCCGTGCGCGTCACCCACGAGTTGGCCGGCATGCTTGGGCTTGAACGCTCCGAACTTGGCGCGCTGTCCCAAAGCCTCGATCTGCAGGCCGCCAAGCTGGTCGACACCATCACCCAACAGGCGCGCATGGTGGCGGAGGCCTCCGACCTGGCCGAAACGCAGCTCCGCGAGGCGGAGGCCGCGCTTTCCGCGCGCGCCGCGGACCTGACCGCCGCCGCCGGGGAGGCCAGCGACGCGGCGCGCACGGCCGGTGAGGACCTGACCCGCCACATCGCCCGACTGGAGAACGCAGGCGCGGGCGTCGCCGGGCAGGTTCGCGCCATCGAGAGCGGACTGGGCGAGCAACGCAACGCGCTCGTCGCGCTATCGCAGTCCCTGAAGTCCGACCACGAAGGTTTCTCCCAGGAGGCCGAGGTCCACGCCGGAAAGCTACAGGAGTTCATCGCACAGGCCCGCCTTTCGGCGATGGAGATGAGCGAGCGGGCGACGAGCGGAGGGGAGACCCTGCGCGGGCTGATGGCCGATGCGGCCGAGCAATTCCGCGACCTTGCGGAAACGGCGCGAGCCGAGCGCGAAGAGTTCGGTCAGTCCACCCTGCAGTCTCTCGAAAACGTCTCGGCCGCCGCCGCCGAGCAACGCGCCAAGTTGGAGGCTCAGACCCGGGCGGCCATCGACGCCTTGGCGCTCGCCGCCGAGCAGACCCGCGCCGCGGCCGCCAGTCACGCCGATGCGGCGCGCGAACAGGTGGACAAACTCTCCGAAGCCGCCTTCTCCGCCGGTCAGAAAGCCAATCAGGTGTTCGAAACCCGCCTGTCCGAAGCCCGCGCCCTGGTCGAGCGATCCTCGGACATGGTCGACCAGGCGGGCGAGGCGACCGCCCGGCGCCTGGAGGAGGGGGCCGCGGCCGCCCGTGCGTCGCTTTCCGAGTTGCAGGACATGATGGCCGAGATCGAGCAGCGCGCGCAGCGGCTGCCCGGCGCCGCGCGCGGACAGGTCGATCTCGTGCGGGTCGCGGTTGCAAAGGGCATGGACGACCTGATGGCCCAGGCGCGCCGCACGGCCGATGAGGCTCAGGCGATCGATGCGGCCTTTCAGGAACGCGTCCGGCGCAATTTCGAGATGCTGAGCGAGGCCGTCCGGCTGATGGGCGCCGTGGCCGCCACCCCGCCAGGACCGCTGGTGGGCAGCCCATCTCCGCCACCCCCGCAGAGGTCCCCAGAGCGGCAAGCGGCGCCACAGAGGCGCGCCCCGCCGGCGCCGATCGCAGCCGCGGATGACGACGCCGACCTCGCGATGGAAGACCTCATGGAACCGGAGGCGGCGAAGGTGGCCGAGAAGCTTCGGCCGCGCCTGAAACTCACGCCCACCGCCACGGATGAGGAGTTCTCGGCCGTGTTCGAGGCGGCCGGCGGCCCCGCGGCCGACGGGGAGGATCCACCCGACGGCGAATCCTGGACGTGGAAAGACCTGCTGGCCTCGATCGACGGCGCCGACGCTGACGGTGAGCGCCTGCAGGACCAGTTGACCGCTGAGCTCACCAAGATGGGCGTGGACCCGGCAAAGCTGCTGCCCAAGGCGCGGATCGACGAGATCGCCGCCGCCGTCCAGACGGGAGATCTGGAAGGCGCCCGCCAGGTGGTCAGCCGCCTGGCGCCCGCCGCGACGCGTCGGATCGCGCGCAGGCTGTCCACCGACGAGGGCGTCAGGCGCCAGGTGCAGGTGTACGTCCGCCGCTATCAGACGCTGGTGGACGACGCGGTCGTGCGCGACCCCGAGGGATTCCTGATGGCGAGCCTGTTGGGCGACGAGGCAGGCCGTCTGTACCTGCTGCTCGACGCCGCGGCGGGGGACCTGCTCGGCTAGAGCGCGTCAGGGTGAAGTGGATACCGGCTCACCCGTCCGACGCGCCCTAAACATTTGAAGGTAGATCCTTTTCATCCGGTTCAAATGATTCCACTTGAACCGGAAAGGGTCTAGCCCGGGGAGGCCCGCTGTTTGATCGTCGGTTCGCGGTTCACTACCTGACCAACGACGGTGGACACCTGTTCCTGGGTCGCCACGAGCCAGACGAGCAGGGAAACCGTCTCGTCGATGAAGCGATATCCCAGGCCCACTTCGTCTTCGACGGCCATGATCAGGGCCGGATTGTCGACCAGTTCATCGGCGGCGCGGCGGCAGGCCGCCTCGGTGATCTTGGAAATGCGGGCGACCTTGGTCTGCGCCCCTTGAGGTGATCCATCGCTTATGTTGGTCCGAGGACCATTTTGGATGGATGGAACGATGGCAAGGAAGCACCACAAGCCGGAAGAGATCGTCGGCAAGCTGCGTCAGGTTGATGTGCTGACCGGTCAGGGCCGGTC
>CANJXI010000060.1 GCA_947478785.1 Caulobacteraceae bacterium | reverse complement strand
CAGCGCCACCTCGTCGAATGCTGCATCGGCAAGCTCAAGCAGTTCCGGCGCGTCGCCACCCGCTTCGAGAAGACCGCCAGGAACTACCTCGCCGTCGTCACGCTCGCTGCCATCGTCCTATGGCTGCGGTAACTGTCCACAGCTCCTAGCCCGCGAGCTGCCGAAGGCGGTTGTGCATCGCGGTGGCGGCGATCGCGGCCTCGCCCGTGGCCACGGCGATCTGGTTGATGCCGCGCACCACGTCGCCGGCGGCGTAGAGGCCGTCGATCGAGGTCATCTGGTGAGCATCGACGACGAGGGCGCCCTCATCGTCGCGCCGGGCGCCGCAATCGACCGCGAGAGCCGCCTGGGCGGCGCATCCGAGGGCGAGATAAAGGTTGTCGAAGTCTTGAGACGCCTGGCCGCCGGGCGGCGTCCACCGAACCGTCGCCTCGGTGAAGTCCAGCCGCCCCTCGCCTGGCGGTATCACCGTCACCTGGTCCGAATAGGTCGCCAGGAAGGCCGCCTCGCGTTCGGCCACACCGCCGTCGCCCAGGACGGCGATGCGCTTGCCTGTCGCTTCGAAGGCGTCACAGATCGGGCACATCCGCACGAGGCTTCGGCGCACGGCCGCCTCGACCCCCGGGACGTCGGGCAGGCGATCGATGACGCCAGTGACCAGGAGCACCGTCGGGGCCTCGATCGCGACATCGGATCCCCGGATCTCGAAGGCGTCTGATCTGCGGACGAGGGCGTCGACGCGGGCCTGGCGGGTTTCCACGCCGAACGCGCGGGCCTGGGCCGTCAGGCGCGCGAGAAGCTCCTTGCCTCCGACCCCGTGTGGGAATCCCGGCGTGTTGTGGCTTTCCGGGATCCAGCTCGCCCGCGACGGCCCGTCGCTCAGCACCAGCACCTTGCGCCGGAACCGCGCGAGATAGACCGCGGCCGCCAGACCCGCGGGCCCCGCGCCGATGATCAGGGCATCCCGCCGTTCCATGGTCATCGCCTGGGCGCTGGTGCTCACCAGACGTTGTGGACGACGTCCAGGATGTAGCCGTCCGAGCGGTCGATCAGAGCCACGTCGCCATTCAACCAGATCCACGCGCAGCCGCGCGGCGGACGAGGCAGGCCGTACCGCTCATAGTGGGATACCGAATAGGCGCGGAACCACCCGGGAAGGTATTCCCCCGCGCGCCAGTGATGATCGCGATACTGCCGGGGCAGGGCGATGTAGCCCCGCTGCGGCACGAAGAAGAAGCCGACGCGGGGTCCCGCGAACAGGCGGAAACCGCTGTCGTTGCGCCACCAGTCCTGGCTCCTCCGCCAGGGTGCGCTGCGATCCCAGCCCTGATTTTGCTGGCGCCATTCCTGGTTCGCCCGGTCTCGGCTCCCCCCACGGGGCGGCGCGCGCCAGGCTCCGAGCGCTGGCGGCGCCGGCCGGGCGGCGGACGCCGGACGCTGGGGCTGAGGCGGCCGCGGAACATCCGGGGCGGGGCGATGGACGGCGGAGGCTGGCGGCGCCGGCCGGGCGGGGGCCGCCGGAGGCCTCTCCGGACGATGCTCGGCCCTGCCGCGCCGATCGCCATGCGGGGCGTTGACCGCGCCGGGAGGGACCGGCGGCATGGCGGGACCGCGAGCGCCGTGATTTCCCCGCTCGGGCCGAACGGCGGGCGCGGGCGCGGGCGCCTGCGCTGGAACGGCGGCGGCCGGGGCCGCCCTCTCGCCGCCCTTGTTGTCCTTGCCATGCTGCTGGCCGGGTTTGCCCTTCCCATCGCCCCTGTCATCGTGGCGGCCACGATCCTGCCCGGGCTGGGCGTAGGCCGCCCCAGACAACAGGATGGCGACCGACGCGACGGCGGTGACGAACGGCGTCTTCATGGCGTTGAATTCCTCGGCCGAGACACCCCAACGGGCGCTCACACCGCGATAACGCGTGGTCGCCGCAATTGCTCCCGCCGGCCTGTCACGACCGCTGCTGTTCACCACAGCACCCAACCTGACTTGGCCTTGATCGCGACTGAGGGGACCATCCCAACGTGCTCCGCGAGTCAGGGGATGACAGCCGATCACGCCCAGCGCCAGCGCGTTCCTATACAGCGTCAGGCGAGAGCCGACGCGCTAATCCAAGGTTTCGCGATAGAACAACACCGCAATAGTGACCGTAACCAGCATGAACAGGCCGATGGGCCATAGGTCGGGGAAGATTTCGACGATTCCGTTGCCCTTCAGCAGCACCCCGCGGACGATGCGCATGGCGTGGGTTGTCGGGATTGCCTCGCCGATGAAACGGGCCCAGGCCGGCATGCCCTGGAACGGGAAGAAGAAGCCCGACAGCATCATGAACGGCATCATGGTGAACTGAGCCATCTGCTGGGCCTGGGACTGGTTGGAAGCGATGGTGGAGTAGGTGATGCCGAGCGCCAGATTGCTGGCGATGAACAAGCCCAGCACCAGCAGCAAGAGCACGACCGAGCCGTGGATCGGCAGGTGGAACAGCACCGCCGCCATCACCAGGATGATCACCACCTGCAGGTAGCCGATTCCGATATAGGGCGTGATCTTGGCGAGCATCACCTCGATCGGCCGCACCGGCATCGCCAGCAAGTTCTCCATTGTGCCCCGCTCCCGCTCCTTGGTGATGGCCAAGGTGGTGAGCATCAGGGTCGACATCATCAAGACGACGCAGATTAGCCCGGGGACGATGTTCAAGGCGCTAATCTGTTCGGGGTTGTAGCGGGCGTGGATGACGAACCGGAACGGCGGCGGGGCCGGCCCCGCCTGCAGGTTTGGCGGTAAGTCGCGTCGCAGGGTGTTGGTCAGGCCGCCAAGCGCGCCCGTGGCGTTTCCGATCGCCGTCGGGTCGGTGCCGTCCGCATCGACCAGGATTGACGGGCTCTCTCCGCGGTCGACGGAGCGGTCGAAATTGGCCGGGATATTTATCACGAACAGCAGCTTCCCGTCTGCGAGGTCCTGCTCGGCCTCGGCCTCGGTGGCGACCATGCGAATGTTGTAATAGCCGGTGTTGCGCAACGCCGTGACGATGCTGCGCTCATACTTGGAGGGTTGCGCCATCAGCACGCCGGCGGGCAGGTTGTGCGGGTTGGAATTGATCACATAGCCGAACATCAGAAGCTGGATCATCGGCATGAGGATGATCAGCCGCAGGGTTGTCGGGTCGCGCCGGACCTGCACCCACTCCTTGCGCAGCAGGGCCCACAGGCGGCGGAAAGAGAACGCGTTCAACCCGCGCCCTCCGTGCCGCTTAGCAGATGGATAAAGACGTCCTCGAGCCCCGGCCTGACCTCGGCCCAGGCAATGTTGGGGTCAGCGCACGCACGCGTGGCGGCCAGCAGCTGCGTGCGATCAGTGCCGGCAATATGCAGGACGTGCCCAAACACCGCCGCCGCCTGTACGCCGGGCCGCTTGCGGATTTGGCGCGCGATGGCGTCGATGTCGCCACCGGTGGCCTCGAAGGTGATCAGGCTGGACGCGGCGACCACTTCGTCGGCGCTCCCCTGGACGACCAGCTTGCCGCCAGCCAGGTAGACGATGCGTTTGCAGCGCTCGGCCTCGTCCATGTAGTGGGTCGAGACCAGTACGGTCAGGCCATCAACCGCCATATCGTGGATCAGGTCCCAGAACTCGCGGCGGGCCTTAGCGTCAACGCCTGCGGTGGGCTCGTCCAGCAGCAACAGCTTGGGCTCGTGCAGAACACAGGCGGCTAGCGCCAGCCGCTGCTTCCAGCCGCCGGAAAGCTGGCCGGCGAGCTGGTCCGCGCGGTCGACCAAGCCCATGCGATCCATGATCCGCCGCACGGCCTCCGCGCTGTTCTTCATCTCATAGACTTCGGCGACGAAAGTCAGGTTTTCCGAGACCGTCATGTCCTCGTAGAAGCTGAACTTCTGGGTCATGTAGCCGACCTGGCGCCGGATCAGCGGCGCCTGTTTCAGGATGTCGAGGCCGAGGCAAGTCCCACTGCCGCCGTCTGGTACGAGCAGGCCGCACAGCATGCGGATCGTGGTTGTCTTGCCGCTGCCGTTGGCGCCGAGGAAGCCGCATATCTCGCCCCTCGCCACCTGCAGGCTCAAGCCGTCGACCACCACGCGGGAACCGAAGCTCTTGTGCAGATCACGCACGTCGATCGCCAACTCGGGAGGACCATCGCTCATCGGGCGGCGGCGAAGACAGGCTGGACGCTGACGGGCTGGCCGGGGTTGAACAAAAGGGCCTGATCGGTTCGCGGGCGGGCCTGGACCATGTAGGTGAGCTTGGCCCGGTTCTGGTCGCTATAGATCAGCGGCGGAGTGTATTCCGCGTTGGGCGAGATGAACTCGATGGTCCCTTCGAGACCGGTCGCGCAGTTGTCGCAGGAGAAGGTCACGCGGTCGCCGCGATGGAGCCGGCCGAGCATCGTCTCGTTGACGAAGAAGCGGATGAAGATATTCCCGGGGGGCATCAGGGAGATCACCGGCGAGCCGGCCTGAAGGGTCTCGCCTGCGCGAGCCAGAATGTCATCGACCACGCCTGCGACGGGCGCGGTGAAGTGGCGTTGAGACAGGCGCCACTCCGCTCCGGCCAGAGCCGCCTTGGAGCCCTGAACGCCTGCCACCTGGGCCTGGATCTCCAGCGGCCGACCGGTTGAGCCGCGCATCTGATCGAGCGCAGCCTGCATGCCGGCGACCCTTGCGGTGGCGGACGCGAGTTCGGCGCGGGTCTTATCGCGGGTCTGGATCGCGACGGCGCCCGCGGAAGCCAGCGTCTCATAGCGCCGCAGGTCCATCCGCAGCCGGTCACGGTTGGCCGTGGCGTCGGCCAGGTTCGCCTCACCCTGCCGGATTTCCGCCGCGCGGCCCGGGGCTTCGAGATTCGCGACTTGGCGGTCGGCCTGGTCCAGCTGGCGGCGGGCCTGATCGACGGCGGCGCGGTCGTTGCCGTCGTCCTGGTCGAACAGGGGGGCGCCCGCGACGATATGATCGCCTCTCTGGACATGCACCGCCGTCAACAGGCCCTGCTGAGTCGGACCGATCTTCACATAGTCGGCCTCGGCGTAGCCCTGCCATTCGATTTTGGCGGCGTGGCCGGTGAACCTCAGATAGACGCCGACCCCGATCACCGCCACGGCGGCGAGCACGCCGAGGACAAGATTCCGCTTCATCGGACCAAGCCGTCCCGGACAGGCGCCCCGATTACCTGGCGTTCTCGGGCCTTAAGGGTCTCCCTGACCGAACGCCACGCAAGCTCCGCCATCCAAGGACTCTTTCATAGACCGATTATTCGCTCTATTTTACGAAGCGATCGGGGCGAACGTCAAGATTTCCTAGATTGATCGTTCTAACTTGGGATGGCGCATGCGGACGGTCGATCCGGCGAAGTACGAGGAGAAGCGACAAGAAATCCTCTTGGCCGCGGGCCGCTGTTTCGGGCGCAGCGGCTTCCAGGGGGCGACCATCTCGGCCATCTGCGCGGAGGCCAAGATCAGTCCGGGTCACCTCTATCACTACTTCGCCAGCAAGGAGGCCATCATCAGCGCCATGGCCGAAGGCAGCGTGGCCAACGCCGAACTGCGTTTCCAGGAAATGGCGCGCGCGTCGGACGCCCTGACAGCACTGATCGGCAGCTTGAAGCGGGTGAAGGGCCACGGCGCCCGCGCCGGGCGGGCGATAATGCTGGACCTGCTGGTGGAGGCCGGCCGCAATCCCGCGATCGCTGTCATTTTGCGCGACCATAGCCGCGCCCTACGAGATCAACTGGCCGCGTTCCTGCGCCAGGGCCAGGAGCGAGGGCAGGTCGATCCCGATCTCGACGCCGATGTGGCGGCCGCCGTCCTGCTCAGCGTGATGGACGGGGCCATGACACTACGGCTTCGCGATCCCGATCAGGATACGGATCAAAGCATTCAACTCCTGCAGACCATGATCGTGCGCTTCCTCACGCCGCGGGCATAGACGCTGGGCGTCAGGGCTGTACGCGCAATCCCGTGGTGATGCGGTTCCCCAAACCGTCACGGCTTCAAGGCGCGGATACGGGCAGCGGAAAAGGGCCCATTCGGTCGCCAGTAATGCGCGCCAACGACCGACTGGCGGGGCGCAATGCCCGGAAACTCGGCGCGTTCGGGGGAGGGGCTCCGCCAGGAGACCGGTTGCGAAGACTGAACTGGCGGCCCGGGAGGGACTCGAACCCCCGACCTTAGCTTTAGGAAAGCTCTGCTCTATCCGGCTGAGCTACCGGGCCGCGTGGGCTGCGTGATAGCCTAACGACGCGGGCGCGCAAGCGCCGCGGGGTGAGGTGAGGGGGAAGCAAGCCATGGGGTTCCTGCGGATTTTCCGCGTGCTCTACGTCCAGGTGCTGGTGGGGGTGGCGCTGGGTGTGCTGGTGGGCGCGCTCTGGCCGCAGTTTGGCGCCTCTCTGAAGCCGCTGGGCGACGCTTTCGTCAAGCTGATCAAGATGGCCGTGGCGCCGGTGATCTTCTGCACCGTGGCCGGCGGCGTGGCCCGCATGGGCGACCTGAAGGCCTTCGGGCGGCTGGGCGCGCGCACCCTGATCTATTTCGAGGTCGTCTCGACGCTGGCCCTGGGCATCGGCCTGGCCGTGGGCCACCTGGTCCACCCGGGCGCGGGCTTCAATATCGATCCCGCGACGCTCGATCCCAAGGTCGCCGCCGACTATGTCGCCAAGGCCCAGCACGCCGAGGGTGTGAGCGCCTACCTGCTGAACCTGATCCCCGACACCTTCGTCGGCGCCTTCGCGGGCGGCCAGCTGCTGCAGGTCCTGGTGGTGGCCATTCTGACGGGGTTCGCCTGCACCCGCATGGGCGGCTTCGGCGACAAGGTGGCCGACACGCTCGATGACATCGCCAGGCTGTTCTTCGGCCTCATCGGGGTGATCGTTCGGCTGGCCCCCATCGGCGCCTTCGGGGCCATGGCCTTCACCATCGGCAAGTACGGCGTCCACGCGCTGGTCAGCCTGGGCGCCCTGATCGGGACCTTCTATCTGACCAGCGCGCTGTTCGTGCTGCTGGTCCTGGGGGCCATCGCAGCCTTGTCCGGCTTCTCGATCCTCAAGTTCCTGGCCTATATCCGCGAGGAGCTGCTGATCGTGCTGGGCACCTCCTCCTCGGAATCGGTGCTGCCGCAGATGATGGCCAAGCTGCAGCGGCTGGGCGCCGGCAAGGGCACGGTTGGTCTGGTGATCCCCACCGGCTACAGCTTCAACCTCGACGGCACCAACATCTACATGACGCTGGCGACCCTGTTCCTGGCCCAGGCCACCAACACACCGCTGTCGCTGGCCCAGATGGCGGGCCTGCTGGGCGTGGCCATGCTGACCTCCAAGGGCGCCAGCGGGGTCACCGGGGCGGGGTTCATCACGCTGGCCGCGACCCTGGCCGTTGTCCCGACCCTGCCGGTCGCGGCCCTGGCCCTTCTGGTCGGCATCGACCGGTTCATGAGCGAGTGCCGGGCGTTGACCAACCTGGTGGGCAACGGGGTGGCGACCCTGGTCATCGCGGGCTGGGAGGGCGACCTCGACCGCGAGCGTCTGCAGGCCGAGCTGGATCGCGGCCCGGCGGCCGGCGACCTGCTGCTGGTCGCGGCCGAGGCAGATTGACGAGGGTTTCGCCGCACGCGTTATTTGGATTCGCCCACGCCTCGCCTTGGTCCTAGACTGGCCTTCGCGGGCCTGGGCAGGCCCGCAACAGTTGGGGGTGCATTGTGAGACGACCGAGGCGCCTGTTGGCGGTGGCGGCCATGCTGACGGTGGCGACGGCCGCCCTTTGGGCGGACGATCTGCGCATCGCCCGCGCCGCCGATCACTTCGACCCGCCGGCCCGCACCGATCCGCTCGTCAACAGCACGCCCGACGCGGCCGCCGACATCGCCGACGTCTACGTCTGGCACACGACCGACAGCCTGGTGATCGCCGTGACCTTCGCGGGACCCCAGGTGAACACGCTGCCGGCCATCTACGACCGTGATGTTCTCTACACGATCAACATCTCCAACGCCGGCAGTCCCACCGATCCCGAGATCCAGATCCGCTGGCGCTTCGGCAAGGACGGGACCAACGCCGGGGTGCAGGTGACCGGCCTGCCGGACGGTGGCCCGCCGCTTGAGGGGCCGGTGGAGCAGACGCTCACCCGGGGCGCCATCCAGGTCCGGGCCGGCCTCTACGACGATCCGTTCTTCTTCGACCTGCAGGGCTTCCGCGAAACGCGCTCGACCGGGACGCTGTCCTTCCGCAGCGACCGCAACTTCTTCGCGGGCCAGAACGACACGGCCAACGTCGTGGTGCCCGACACCATCAAGGTCGACCTCACCCGGCCGGCCGGCTTCCCGAATGGCCGCCGGCTGACAGACTCGGTCATCGACCTGGAACTGGCCTACCTGTTCCTCGATGTCGCCAAGCAGGGGGTGAACGTGCTGACCAACCTGCCGCTGGGGCCGCAGGCGAACGACGTGCCCTTCCGCGCCAACTTCCCATACCTGGCCCCGCCCCAGGGCAACCCACCGGGTCTGACCCCCGGCGGGACCAACTTCAACTTCCGCACCGATGCGCCCTCGGCCTATGTCCAGGTCGACCGGATGGGCAATCCGGCGGTGGCGACGGCGGTGATCGGGTCTTCGGCCAAGACGGCCTACAACGACGACAGCCCGGCCATCGACGGCACGCTGAAGTACGTCCCGGAGATCGGCAACACGCTCACGGCGCTGACCAACGCGCTTGCCGACGACTTCACCCGGCTGGGCCTGACCCTCTGCGCCAAGGGCGCGTGAAGCTGCGCCATGACGAAAACGCCCGGCGGTGAGGCCGGGCGTTTCCAGTCTTAAATCGCAGAAGCCTGGGATCAGGCGGCGACCGCCTTGATCAGCGACTTGTTGAGGATGCCGATGGCGGCGTCGCGGTCGATGCGCTCGATGGCGGCGACTTCACGGGCCATGCGGTCCAGGGCCGATTCATAGAGCTGGCGCTCGGAATAGGACTGCTCCGGCTGGTTCTCGGCGCGGTGCAGGTCGCGCACAACCTCGGCGATGGAGATCAGGTCGCCGGAGTTGATCTTGGCTTCGTACTCCTGGGCCCGGCGCGACCACATGGTGCGCTTCACCCGCGCGCGGCCCTTGAGCGTGGTCAGGGCCTGGGAGACCACATTGGTCTCGGCCAGCGCCCGCAGGCCCGCGGTGCGCGCCTTGGCCGTGGGCACGCGCAACGTCATCTTCTCGTGGTCGAAGGTGATCACATAGACCTCGAGCTTCAGACCGGCGACTTCCTGGACTTCGATCCCCTGCACCTGGCCCACGCCGTGGGCCGGATAGACGACGTGATCGCCGACCGTGAAATCATGACCGTTCTTGCTCATCGGAAATCCTCTTCCCACATTCGCGTTCTAGGGGTCCGCACTCAGGGTCGGACCGCTGACTTAAGGGCTTCCGCAATAACGACGAGGCCACGCTCCACGAAGAGGTCGCGGCGGCATCATCGATATGAACGGAAGTCGACCTCTTAAAACACCCTTGGCCATTTCCTTGTGCTCCCCCCGGAGCGGCACTGGAACGGCGCTTCATTAAAATGATGGGTCAGGCGCAGGACTCCTCACCGCATCGCCCAGGACCGTAACACAAAATTAAGTGGAATGAAAGGCTTGCCCCCGCGGGCGGAGGACCCGGCCGATGCGCTTCAGGAGCCGCGCCCGGGTTTCTCCGAGAAGTATTTCTCAAGCTTGCCGGTTTCGCGTTCGAATGCTTCGGCGTCGGCCGGGGCCTCGCCCTTGACCGTGATGTTCGGCCAGACCCTCGAATATTCGGAATTGATCCGCAGCCACTTGCCGTCCGGATCGTCCTCGGTGTCGGGCTTGATGGCGTCCACCGGGCACTCTGGTTCGCAGACGCCGCAGTCGATGCACTCGTCCGGATTGATCGCCAGGAAGTTCTCGCCCTCGTAGAAGCAGTCGACCGGGCACACTTCCACGCAGTCCATGAACTTACATTTGATGCAGGGATCCATCACGATGTAGGTCATGGCGGGCAGATGGACTCCTGGCGTCGGGGGCGCGGGTTTTTCACGGTCGCGGGCGCACTTGTCAATGCCGCGCCCGGGGTTGGCCCCACGAAGAATGCTCCAAGCCGGATGAGCTTTGCGCCGTTTGGGCGCCTTGGCGCGGTCAACCTGGCGGCGGAGGCGCGCAAAGGCGCCCGGGACGCGGATTGGCGTCTTGCGATGCACGCGCCGGAATGAAACGCTAGGCGCAAGCCCGCCCGCGCAGTTCGGGTCCGCGAGAGGCCAGGAGGAGATCGAGATGAGCGATATCACTGACGTTGACGTCAATGCGCCGGTGGCCAAGGCCGCCAGGGTGGTCACCCATCTCGTGGACGCCGACGCGCATGTGAATCCTCCGCCGACGATGTGGGCGGACTATCTCTCCCCTCAGTTCCGTGAGCACGCGCCCAGGGTCGAGAGCGACGACCAGTTCGACTATGTCGTGTTCGAAGGCGAACGCCGGAAGGTCAACCTGCTGAGCGCCCAGGCCGGTCGGACCTTCGAACAATACAAGAGTGAAGGCCGGCTTTCCGACCAGCGGCTTGGCGGCTGGATGCCTGCCCAGCGCCTGGAGGACATGGACCGCGATGGTGTCGAAACGGCGGTGATCTACGGCCAGAGCCTGCTCGCGACCGCCAACCTGCCACTCTATATCGACAGCTACCGGGCCTATAACCGCTGGATCGCGGACTTCTGCAGCCACGCCCCCCGCCGCCTCCGCCACGTCTCCTACATCCCGATGTTCGACGTCGCCCAATCCATCGAGATGATGAAGGAGGTCAAGGACGACGGCGCATGCGGAGTTTGTATCCCGGCCTGGCCCCACAGCGCCGAGATGCTTGACGCCAAGAACGCGCCGATGATGGTCATCGCCGGTCATCCGGGCTGCGGGCGTGAATATCGCGACGCGGAGTTCGAGCCGTTCTGGAAGGCGGCCTGCGACCTCGATATGGCGGTGACCTGGCACCTGGGAAAGCATCAGGTCCGCTTCACCGACAAGGTCAATTTCCTGCCGGACCTGGCGCTCTCCAAGCCGACCATGCTTGAGATGGCGGCCATCCTGGTGTTCGCGGGCGTGTTCGACAAGTTCCCCACCCTGCGCGTCGGGCTGATCGAATCCGGCGCCGGATGGCTGGCCTGGTCGGGAGAGTTCATGAACCGCATATGGCGGATGCAGCGGCACTGGATCGACAGTCCGCTCAAGCACGAGCCAAGCTACTACATGGACCAGAACGTCTACGCCTCGTTCATCGAGGATCGCGTCGCCGTCCTGCTCCGCGACGAACCGGGCGGGCGGAACATCATGTGGTCGTCGGACTACCCCCATTCCGAAACGACCTTCCCCCACTCGCAAAACGTCATCGGCAGGATCTTCGAAGGCGTGCCGCAGAAGGAGCGCGACTGGATTGTCGCCGGCTGCGCCGAGAAGTTCTATGGCCTGAAATAGGCGACGCTCAAGGAGCGGGCCTTGGGTCAAGCGGCGCGTAGAGGGCCCGCGCTTCGGCTGGCGGCCCCCTCCGTTCGCCCAACCTGTCCACGCGCACAGCTGTCAGCCGGCCGCCGAGCGCGAACACCAGCGCGTCGCCGACCTTCACCGTCCGGGATGGCTTGTCGAGCCGGGTCTCTTGGCCGGCCCGGGTCAGGCGCACGCGGCCCTCGTCGATCATTTTGGCGGCGAGCGTGCGGGTCTTGAAGAAGCGGGCGCGCCAGAGCCAGACGTCGGCGCGGCAGGCCTCTTCGCTCACGCCCGCGCGGCCTTCACCTTGCGGCGGCGCGGACGCCGGGCCGGGGCGGGCGCGCTCTTCAAGGCGGCGAGCTTGGCGAACGGCGAGTGGGGCTGGGCGGCGGCCGGCGCCGTCGAGACTGGCTGTTCGGCGCGCCGGCGCCAGGCCGTGGGCTCGCCGTCCTTGAATTTGCCGGTCGGCGCGAAGCCAAGGCCGCGCAGGATGTCGCGGGCCTCCGTCTCGCTCCAGCCCAATTCGGCGCGCGCCTGGTCCGACAGCACCACGCCACCGCCCTGCTTGACGCCCGCCCGCAACAATTCGTCGAGCCGTTCCAGTTGCTCCACCGGCACGGCCAGGCCCCGCACCGCCCGCAGGCCGAAGGCGGCCAGCGCGCGGGGCGGCGGGGTGGGCTGGGGCAGGGGGCTCGGCCGATCGATCGAGGGCCGCCAACCGCCGGCCTCCTTGGCGGCCAGCGCCTGGACCAGCGCTCGGGCCTGAGGCTTGAAGAGTCCGGGCATGAACAGCGAGAAGGCTCCCAGCCGCACGCCCAGGCCCCGGAGCGCCCGGCGTTCCACCTGGCTCAGCGCCTTGGCGTCGGCGCGTACGGCGACGCGGTCGAGCACGCCGCCGGCCTCGATCAGCCGGTAGGCGACCCCGCGCGCCAAACCCTTCAGCGTTCCTTCGGCGACCGCGGTCTCCAGCCGCCGCAGGCCCGCCAGCCTGCGGCTCGCCTCGGCTGCCACGAAGGCCTCCAGGCGCTGTGTGGCCCGCTGGCGGGCCGCGTCATGGCCGAGTTCGCCCAGCAGCCGCACGCGCGGACTGAATGGCTGACCGCCCGACAGCACGCCGGCGGCTTCACCGCGCCACAGCACCACACCGTCCGGCGTCAGGGCGAAGGCCTCGTCGGGCTCGGCGGCCAGGCGCCCCAGCCGCTTGGCGATCTCGGGCGCCACGGCGTGAACGGCGGCGGCCCTGAGCGCCTTTTCCTCCAGCAAGGTCGACCCCTGCGCGGGCTCGAACTGCACGCCGGTCAGCTTGCCGACATAGTGGCCTTCCACCGTCACCACCCCGTCGCCGCCGACCCCGGCCAGCATGTCTTCGCGGACCCGCAGGCCCCGCATCAGCGCGCTGGTCCGCCGGTCCACGAACCGCGCCATCAGCTTCTCGTGCAGGGTGTCGGAGAGCCTTTCCTCCAGCCCTCGCGTCTTCCCTTGCCAGAGTACGGGGTCGGCCAGCCAGTCGGGCCGGTTGGCGACATAGGCCAGCGTCCGCACATTGGCGAGGCGGGTAGCGAGCGTGTCGATCTCGCCCTCGGTGCGGTCCAGGCCCTTGTACTGGTGGGCGATCCAGTCCTCGGGAATGCGATGGCGTCCGGTCGTCAGGTGCAGGAAGAACTCCCGGCTGAGCCGCAGGTGCTCCTCCATGCCAGTTTTGCGGAAGTCGGGCGTCTGGCAGACGTCCCAAAGCCGCTCGATGGCCGGGCGGCCGCGAGCCCGCTCGGCGACGTCGGGATCGCCGGCGAGCTGGCGTAGGGTGATCTCGTCCAGCGCTTCGGCCGACAGCTTCAGCCCCGCGCGGTCGGGCAGCCGGTCCAGCGATTTCAGCAGCGCCGGCAGGCTCGCGAACTCGAGGTTCGACGAGCGCCACTCCGCCCCCGCCACCGGCTCGAAGCGGTGCTCCTCCACCGCGCCCACCAGGTCCTCGTCCATATCCTCGGCTTCGCCGGTGACCCCGAACGTCCCGTCGCGCTGGTAGCGCCCGGCGCGGCCGGCGATCTGGCCTACCTCCTGGGGATGCAGGAACCGCGTGCGCTTGCCGTCGAACTTGCGAAGTCCCGCGAAGGCCACATGGTCGACGTCCATGTTCAGGCCCATGCCGATGGCGTCGGTGGCCACCAGGAAATCCACCTCGCCCGACTGGTAGAGGGCGACCTGGGCGTTGCGGGTGCGGGGGGACAGGGACCCCATCACCACGGCCGCCCCGCCACGCTGGCGGCGGATCAGTTCGGCGATGGCGTAGACCTGGTCGGCCGAGAAGGCCACGACCGCCGAGCGCCGGGGCAGGCGGGTCAGCTTCTTGGGTCCCGAATAGGTCAGCTTGGAGAACCGCTCGCGGGTGACGATCTCGGCGTGCGGCAGGAGCCGGCGCACCAGCGGCGCCATGGTCCCCGCGCCCAGCAGCATGGTCTCGGCCGTGCCGCGCGCGTGCAGCAGGCGGTGGGTGAACACGTGGCCGCGCTCGGGGTCGGCGCAGAGCTGGATTTCGTCGACGGCCAGGAACTCCACCTGCCGCGACAGCGGCATGGCCTCCACGGTGCAAACGAAATAGACGGCGCGGGGCGGGACGATCTTCTCCTCGCCGGTGATCAGCGCCACGGAGCGGACGCCGCGCAGCCTGACGATGCGGTCGTAGATCTCGCGGGCCAGCAGCCTGAGCGGCAGGCCGATCATCCCCGACGCGTGGCCCAGCATCCGCTCGACCGCCAGGTGCGTCTTGCCGGTGTTGGTCGGGCCCAGCACCGCCACCAGTCTCGGCGGGGCCACGCCCGTGGGGCGATCGCTCATGGCGTTAATCTGGGGTCCCTGGAAGAGTCGGACAAGCGAAGCCTTGGCGGGTTCCGTTCCCTCACGCGGTCGTCGGCGTTCCGCTGTCCGCCAGGATCGCCAGCAGTTCGACCACGGCGAGCGCCGAGTTGCGCGCCGCCATCCCGGCCATCTGCGGATAGGTCAGGTGGCTCTCCTCGCCGGCCAGGTCGGAGACGGTGCGGATCACATAGAGCGGCGCGCCCCAGGCCTCGGCGACCTGGCTGACCGCGCCGGACTCCATGTCGATGGCGTCGGCGCCGAAGTCACGGCGCAGGGTCTCGCGCGTCGGCCCGCAGTTCAGGAAATAGTCGGCGGTGACGATCCCGCCCAGGCGAACGGGAGCGTCGATCCTGTCACGCAGGGTTCGGGCAAGGCTGGCAAGGATTTCCGCGACCCCGGCGGAGACCGGCGACAAGGCCGTCAGCCTGGGCGCGCCCACCGGAATCAGCCCCGAGGCGGTCGGCGTGAACTCGCCCCCCGCGATGATCCCGTAGTCGTGAATCGCCAGCCGGTCGGCCAGCAGCACCGATCCCACGGGCAGCTCCGGATCGAGGCCGCCGGCGACGCCGGAGAAGATCAGGATCCGCGCCCCGAAGACGCCCAGCAGCAGGGTGGCCGCGGCCGCGGCGTTGACCTTGCCGATGCCCGCCTGGCCGAGGACGATGTCGCTCGCCCCATGGCGACCGGTCCAGACTTGAGTCGGCCCGTGCGTCCGCGCCGCCGGGGCCAGGTCCAGCCGGGCCCGCACCGCTGCCACCTCTTCCGGCGTCGCGCAGAGTATGCCGATCATCGCGATAAATTCCGTCCCGTGGGGTCTCGCGGGGACAGAGAAGTCTAGCGAGCGCCGCCGCGCCGTCCATGGGTGTCGCCTTGCCCCTTCACAGCGGCGCCGGGGTCGTGTTGTCTGGCTCTGGGCAAAGGACTCGACGGCGATGATCAAATTGCGGTGGCTGGCGCTCGCGGGTGCGGTGGTGCTGATGGTGGCCTGCCGGCCCGCGGTTCACGACGTGGAACTCGAGACCCTCGCCCGCGCGGTCTATGAGGAGGTCCGCACCGGCGACCAGGCGGCGCTCGAGACGAAGCTCTCCCCGGCGCTGCGGACGCCCCAGGCGCGGGCCGATCTCGCCCAGTTCCGCGGGCTGATCCCGCAGGGTCCGGCCCGCTCCGCCAGGGTGGTGGGCCTGCAGACCATCACCATGCCGGACCACGCCAGGCACGCCACCGTGAGCGTCGAGTACGACTACGGCGACCGCGTCGCGCTCGCCCAGACCGGTCTCTACAAGCCCAATGGCGGCAAGGCCTGGCAAGTGGGCGGCTTCCACGTGAACGTCGCCTTCGCCAAGGCCCTGGCCGCGAACGATTTCACCCTGATGGGCAAGCGCCCCGCCCAGTACGGCTTCCTGCTATACGCCATCGCCTCGCCTCTCCTTATGCTCGCCGCGCTGATCCGGGTGGTGGCCACGCCGGGCCTCCGCTTTAAGTGGCTGTGGGGCGTCCTGGCCTTCGTTGGGGTCTCCATGTTCCGGATGAACTGGACGACCGGCGCGCTCAGCGCCCAATGGCTGGCGGTGGAATTCATCGGTTCCGGGGTCGTCCCGGCCGAGTCCCGCTTCGCGCCGTGGCTCATCACCGCCACCCTGCCCGTCGGCGCGCTCCTGATCCTCGCCGGCCTCTGGGCGAGACCTCGCAAGCCCGCGCCCTAATCCAGGGTCCGCCGATAGCGCGCCATGGCCAGCGCCGTCACCACGCAGACGAAGGCCGCGAGCGCGGCCAGCTCGCGCCACATGTCGGCGATCGACTGGCCCTTCAGGAGCGCGCCTCGCACCACCCGCAGGACGTGGGTGACGGGCAACACCTCGCCGATCGCCTGGGCCCAGGCCGGCATGCCGCGGAACGGGAACATGAAGCCGGACAGCAGGATCGAAGGCAGGAAATAGAAGACCGTCATCTGCATGGCCTGCAGCTGCGAGCGGGCGGCCGTCGAGATCAGGAAGCCCAAGGCCAGCGAGCCCACGATGAACAGGCTGACGCCGAGCCCGAGCCCGGCCCAGCCGCCCTCCATCGGCACATGGAAAACGAAGCGCGCCAGGAGCAGGATGATGCTTGTCTGGATCAGCCCGATCAGCACATAGGGCGCCAGCTTGCCGGCCATCACCTCGAGCGGCTGCAAGGGCGTCGCCAGCAGGCTTTCCATGGTGCCCCGCTCGGTCTCCCGCGTCACGCTGAGGGCGGTCATCATGACGAGCGTGAGGGTCAGCACGATGCCAAGCAGTCCGGGCACGATGTTGTAGGCGGTGACGGCCTCGGGATTGTACTGACGGTGGACGATCACCTCGAAGGGCGGGACGCCCACGGCCCTGGGCGCCGTCGCCCCCTTCAGGTCGTGGGCCAGGGCCTGGGCGGGCAGGGCGGCCAGCGCGGCCAGCGCCCCGCCGGTGGCCGCCGGGTCGGTGGCGTCGGCCTTGACCAGGATCTGCGCCTTGTCGCCGCGCACCACGCGCCAGCTGAAGTCGCCTGGGATGACCACCGCGAACTGCACCTGGCCCTGGCGGATCAGCTCGTCCAGCTCGCCCACGGAGTGGGCCTGGTAGCGAAGGTCGAAATAGTCGCTGTGCCTGAGCGCGCCGACGATGGAACGGGCGAACACGCTGTCCTCCTGCGCCAGCACGGCGGTGGGCAGGTGGCGGGGGTCGCTGTTGATGGCGAAGCCGAACAGCAGCAGCTGCACGACTGGTAGGGCCAGGATCATGGCGTAGGTCAGCCGGTCGCGGGTGAGCTGCTTGAACTCCTTGATCAGCACGGCCAGCACCCGGCCCAGGGAGAAGCCGTTCATGCGAAGTTGTCCTCGGCCTGGCCCATCAGCTGGATGAAGACGTCCTCCAGGGTTGGATCGACCTCGCTCCAACGGTAGGGCGCATGCCGCCAGGGGGTGATGGCCGCCTCCAGCGCCGCCCGGTCAGTCCCGCTGACGTGCAGCGCGGCGCCGAACGGGGCGACGGTCTCGACGCCGGGCTTGCCAGACAATTCGTGGACCAGCTTGCCGATCTCCGGCCCCTCGCCGTGGAAGGTGACCAGCTGCGAGCGCGCGATCACTTCCTGCGCTGTCCCCCGCGCGATCAGCTTGCCGTAGCTGATGTAGGCGATCTCGTGGCAGCGCTCGGCCTCGTCCATGTAGTGGGTGGAGACCAGCACGGTCAGCCCGCGCCCGGCCAGTTCGTGAATCTCGTCCCAGAAGTCGCGCCGCGCCTTGGGATCGACCCCGGCGGTGGGCTCGTCGAGCAGGAGGAGCTTCGGCTCGTGCAGGGTGGCGGCGGCCAGCGCCAGGCGCTGCTTCCACCCGCCCGAGAGCGTCCCGGTGAGCTGGTCGCGCCGGGCCTGCAGCCCCAGCCGTTCCAGGGCCTCGCCGATCCGTCGGGCGCGGTCGTCGAGGCCGTAGACGCGGGCGGTGAACTGCAGGTTCTCGGCGATCGTCAGGTCCTCGTAGAGCGAGAACTTCTGGGTCATGTAGCCGGTCTGGCACTTGATCGCCTCGGCCTGGCGGATGATATCGAAGCCCAGGCAGGTCCCCGAGCCGCTGTCGGGCGTCAGCAGGCCGCAGAGCATCCGAAGCGTCGTGGTCTTGCCCGAGCCGTTCGGACCTAGGAAGCCGCAGATCCGCCCCTCCGCCACCTGGATCGAGAAATCCTGGACGACGCGCTTGGTCCCGAAGCTCTTGTTCAGGCCCGCGACGTCGATCGCCCATCCGCCGGCCGGCGTCATCACCGGGCGGGTCCCAGCGGGATCACGTCCACCGGCTGGCCGGGATTGAGCCGGACCGACGGCCGGGCCTCGATCAGATAGACCAGGCCGTCGCGGGCGCCGCGGCTGTAGATCACCGGCGGGGTGAACTCCGGACGCGGGCTGATGTAGTTGATCCGCGCCGTCAGCCCTGTGGCGCAGCCGTCGCAAGAAAACTGCACCACACCGCCAAGCCGATAGGCCGACAGGCTGCGCTCGGGCACATAGAACCGCAGTTTGATCCGCGCGTCCGGCAGCAGGGACAGGATCGGCTGGTTGGCCGGCGCCCACTCTCCCGCCTGGTAGAAGACATCCTCCACGCGGGCGGCGGCGGGCGCGACCGGCGCCACGTCGGACAGCCGCGCATTGGCGCCCGTGAGGCCGGCCGCCGCCGCGCTGACCTTGGCGTCGGCGGCGCGGATCTGGTCGGCGCGGGCGCCCAGCGTCGCCGCGTCCCGCTGGCGCCGCGCCGCGGTGACCTGGGCGTCGGCGGCCCTCGACATAGCCTGGGCGTCGTCGAGGGCGGCCTTGGCGGCGAAACCCTTGGCGGCCAGGATCGACACCCGGCGCAGCGCCGCGCGGGCGTCCACAGCATGGGCCTCGGCGGCGGCGATATTGGCCTCGAAGACCGCGACCTCGACGGGGCGTTGGCCCTTGCGGGCGTCCTCGGCCTGGGCCTGGGCCGCGGCGACCTCGGCCGCGGCCTCGTCGCGGACCGAGCGCGACTGCTGCGGGTCGACCACGAACAGCCGCGCGCCGGCCGCCACCGGCTGGCCGCGGACCACATACATGGCGGTCACGGAGCCCGCGACGGGCGCGGCCAGGTAGAGCGGCTCGCCCTCCACATAGCCGGTGAGCACCGTCGGTCCCTTGAGGCGCGGGAGCAGGACCAGCACGGTCACGGTCGCCAGCGCGACCAGCAGCAGGACGACCACCAGGATCCGTTGACGCGTCATGCCACCGCCTCCGTCGCCATCATGCCGTGCAGCATGGTCTCCACATGCTGGCCGGCCAGCGCCGACAAATCGAAGGGCAGCGCGCCCACCGGCACGAAGGTCTCGCGCCAGATCACCCCCATAATCATCGGGGCGATCAGCTCGAGTGCGAACATCCGCGGGTCGCCGACGCGGACCTCGCCGCGGACCTGCGCGGCGCGCACCGCGTCGGTCAGGGCGCCCAGCGCCTGGGCGGCCAGTTCGTCGTGCCAAACCCGCGCGATCTCGGGGAAATTCCGCGCCTCGCCGATCACCATTTTCACCACTCCGCCGATCGGGACGGTCTCGATCAGCGCGCCGATGCGTTCGCCGACCGCCCGCAGGAGGGCTGGGAACGGCCCGGGATGGGCCGCGACCATGGCGCGGATCATCTGCATGTTGGGCGCGATGGCATGGTCGACCACCGCTCGGAAGATCTCTTCCTTGGTCTCGAAGTAGAGATAGAGCGCGCCCTTCGAGACCCCGGCCCGCGCGGCGATCTCGTCCAGCCGGGCGGCGGCGAAGCCGCGCTCGGCGAAGACGGCCAGGGCGGCGGCCACGATCTCGCCCGGCCGGGCGGCCTTACGGCGACGAAACTTGGGTTCTCCGGGCGGCAGCATGCGCACGTCCTGATAACTGACCGGTCAGTCATTAATATGCAAAACGCGCGTTTGCAAGCTTGCGGCCAAAGCCGATTGGAAATTGGCGTGACAGCGGTGCGCCTGGACCGGAACGCGGGCGCAACGAATCAGGACCGAATCAGCGACCTCGCGCGATTCGGTGTTTGTTCACCGCAACATATTGTATCCTCATGGAGTTCCGGCACAAGAGGGCAGCCGGGAAATCACGGTGAGAGAGTTCTAATCACCCTCCGTCACCTTGACGTGTGTGCTGCGGTTCCTCTATATCGCCCGCTCTCGCGCGGGTCCCGGCCCGCCGATCCCTATTCTCGCGAAGGTTACCGTCCATGTCGCGTCGCTGCGAACTCACCGGTGTCGGCCCCATGGTCGGCCACAATGTGAGCCACTCGAATATCAAGACCAAGCGCCGCTTCCTGCCGGCCTTGAACCCCGCCACGCTGCAGTCCGACGCGCTGGGCCAGTCCTATCGCCTGCGGATCACCAACGCGGCGCTGCGCACGCTCGACTTCCGCGGCGGCCTCGACCCCTTCCTGCTGAAGGCGGCCGACGACGAACTGTCGCCCCGCGCCTTGAAGATCAAGCGCCAGCTCAAGGCCCGCCTCGCCGAGCAACCGGCCGCCTGAGCCACGCATTCTCGTGATTCGAAAAGGGCCGCTGGAAACAGCGGCCTTTTTCTTTGCCTTCAGCCAGCCGCGCGCGGCTGGGCGGGTAGCTCGTGCAGGGTCTCGACCCACGGATGGCGCGACTCCGCCCAGAAGGCGCCAGTCGGTCCAGGGAAGCCGGGGTCGGCGAAGGCGCCCAGCGCGACGAGGATCACCTCCGGCAGGTTGCTGTGCTCCCAGAACACGGTCGAGCCGCAGGTCGGGCAGAAGCTGAAGGTCAGGGTCCCGCCGCTCTCGCCTTGCCTGGAATAGGCGCTGCGCGGGCCGTGAGCCTCCGCCAGCTGGTCTCGGGCGAAGATGGCCGCCAGGCCGAAGGCGCTGCCTGTGCGGCGCTGGCATTGTTGGCAATGGCACATGCCGACCCGCTGTGGATCCCCGCGTACGGAGATGCTGAGGCCGCCACAGGCGCAGGCGGCGTGGCGCACGTCTCCGGTCATTTCAGCGTCTCGCCGAACAGCTTGAGCAGGACCTGCCAGTGCAGTTCCGCGCCCTGGGCGTTGTAGACCGGCATGTCGGTCGGCACCCACCCGTGGCGGCAATTCTTCCAGATCGCCACCTCGGCCTCGACGCGCGCGTCCTTCAGGGCGGCGTCCAGGCGCTTGCACTGGGCGGCGTCGAAGCTCGAATCCTCATCGGCGCCGGCGACCAGCACGCGGGCCTGGATCTTCGGCGCCAGCAGGTGCGGGCTCGCCTTGTCGTCGGTGGCGAGGTTGCCGCCGTGGAACGAGGCTGCGGCCGCGATCCGGCTGGGGAATGTGCCGGCCGCCCTGAGCGCGATCCCGCCGCCCATGCAGTAGCCGGTGACGCCCACCTTATGGGATTTCGCCCGCGACTGCCGGTCCAGGAAGGCGAGACAGGTCTTCACGTCGTCCATCTGCTTGCCGACGCCGGTCGAGTTCCGCAGCTTGCCGAACAGCGCCGCGGCCTCCGCGTTCCCCGCTCGCGCGGCGGCGAGGTCCGGCGGATCGTAGGGGCCGGCCCGCCAGAAGAGGTCCGGCAGCAGCACATAATAGCCGCCGGCCGCCAAGCGCTCGCCCATCTCGAACAGGGCCGGACGGATCGCCGGCGCGTCCATCAGCAGGATCGCGGCCGGCCACGGCCCGTCCCCGGCGTCGGGCGTGAAGACGAAGGCGCGCATCTCGCCCTCGGCGGTGGGAATGCCAAGATCCTGGCGCATCGGTTCGTCCCTCGTCTTTGCGTTAGGCGGGTTGCGGCGACTTCAGCGTCTCTTCGAACAGCTTGAACAGCGCCTGCCAGTGCCGCTCGGCGCCCTGGGCGTCGTAGGCCTTCACATCCGTCGGCACCCAGCCGTGGCGGAGCCCTTTCCAGATCGAGACCTCTGCGTCGACACGCGCCTCCGCGAGCGCGGCCGCCAGCCGGTCCTTCTCCGCAGGGTCGAAGCTTGCGTCCTCGTCGGCGCCGGCGACCAGCACCTTGGCCTTGATCCTCGGCGCCATGAGGTGCGGGCTGGCCGCATCGTCGGTGGCCATCCGGCCGCCGTGGAACGAGGCCGCCGCCGCGATCCGGTCTGGGAAGGTCCCCGCCGCCCTCAGCGCCACGCCGCCACCCATGCAGTAGCCGGTGATCCCCACCTTGTCGGCCCTGGCCTTGGGCTGGCCGTCCAGGAACGCAAGGCAGGCCTTCACGTCGGCCATCTGCTGATCGGGTGTCAGGGCGCCGAACATCTTGTAGAGCCGCTGCGTCTCCTGCGTGTCGCCCGCGGCGATCTTGCCGGCGTCCAGCGGCGCGTAGGCCCCCGAGCGCCAGAACAGGTCCGGCAGCAGCACATAGTAGCCGCCGCCCGCCAGTCGCTCGCCCATCTCGAACATCGCCGGCCGGATCGCCACCCCGTCCATCGCCAGGATCGCCGCCGGCCACGGCCCGGCGCCCGCGTCCGGTGTGAACACGAAAGCCCGCATGGCCCCTTCAGGGGTGGGAATGGAAATGTCTTGCCGCATGGGTCATCTCCCCGGTGGTGGCGTCCAGTCGAACGCCAGCAGCAGCGTCCGTTGGGCGCTCGAAAAATTGTCGTCCGACAGGATGTAGAAGCGTATCCGCCCATCAGCCTTGGGCACGGCGGCTAGTCCCTCGAAATTGTCGACGGTGGCGGGCCGCTCGAACCTCCACTCGCCCAGGCGCAGACCCGCCGCGTCGTCGATCCGCAACAGAACCCGCGCGCCGCGCACCGGGTCATAGGCCCGCAGCAGATAGGCGAGCCGTCCGCCCGAGAGCGGCGCGACCGCGGTCAGGCCAAACTCCGGGGGCAGGGCCACGGTGCGGTCCTTGGCGCAGCCGCCGGCCAGGTGGCAGACGAAGAACTCCCCGCTCGCCTCGCCGCCCACGATGTAGGCGTCGGGCCCGGCCGCCGGATAGTCGGCCAGCGCCTCCATGCCGAGGTTGAACGGGTAGACGACGTCAGGCGAGGGGGCGAGCCTCGGCGGGCCGCCTGCGTGGGGATAGACCAGGATGCGGTCGTGCTCCTCCAGGCTCACCAGCCGATCGCCGTTTGCGAGTTCGGCGATGCCTTCCGCGTCAGCCCATGCCTTGCCCCGGGAGGTCAGCGTGCGGCCGTCCTCGCCGACGATGCCGGTCAGTCTGGCGTCGGTCACGCTGGACGGCGCGCCCTGCGCGTCCAGCGTCAGGCGAGCCTCCAAGAGGTCGCCCTCGTCGCCCATCGCCAGCAGCCGTCCGTCCGGCCAGACCTTCAGGTCCGACAAGCCGTGCAGTCGCGAGGTGTCGGGCGAGGTGAGCCACAGCCCGCCGGCATAGGCGAAGGCGCCGCCCTGGGGCGCGGCCTGGCCGCCGGTCATCTGCGGTGTTCGCTGCGCCTCGACGGTGATCCCCTGGCCCGGGGCGACGGGATGCGCCGGCAGCGGCGCGGGCGCCGGCGCGCAGGCCGTCCATAGGAGTCCGCTCATCCCCGCGAAGGCGGGGACCCAGGCTTTTTTTGCCGCGGTCGACAGCCCGGCGATCCGCCTGGCGAGTGTCGATCCTGAAACACGAAAACACCTGAATCCCCGCCCTGGCGCGGCGGAACAGGCGCCTTGGATCACGCGACCGCTCTCCGCACTTCCTTGAAGGTCGAGCGCCGGGGCGGGCCGGAGGGGCCTTGGGTGTTCGGCGGCGGCTCCAGCATGCCGGAGTTGCGGCGGCTGACCTTGCGGATCTCCTCGTCGAACAGCTCGGCCAGCTGGTCGACGATGGCGCCGGCCAGTTGTTCCACGTCGACGATGGTCACGGCGCGGCGGTAGTAGCGGGTCACGTCGTGGCCGATGCCGATGGCGATCAGCTGGACCGGGCTCTTGGCCTCGATTTCGTTGATCGTCTCGCGCAGGTGGCGCTCCAGGTAGTGGCCGGAGTTCACCGAAAGCGTCGAATCGTCCACCGGCGCCCCGTCGGAAATCACCATCAGGATGCGCCTGGCTTCCTGCCGGCCCAGCAGGCGGTGGTGCGCCCACATCAGCGCCTCGCCGTCGATGTTCTCCTTCAGCAGGCCCTCGCGCATCATCAGGCCGAGGTTGCGCCGGGCGCGCCGCCAGGGGGCGTCGGCGGACTTGTAGATGATGTGGCGCAGGTCGTTCAGCCGGCCGGGCTGCGGCGGCTTGCCGGCCTTCAGCCAGTCCTCGCGGGCCGAGCCGCCCTTCCAGGCCCGCGTGGTGAAGCCCAGGATCTCGGTCTTCACGCCGCACCGCTCCAGGGTGCGGGCCAGGATGTCGGCGCAGACCGCCGCCACCATGATCGGCCGCCCGCGCATGGAGCCGGAGTTGTCGATCAGGATCGAGACCACGGTGTCGCGGAACTCGGTGTCCTTCTCTTCCTTGAAGGAGAGCGGCGAGGTGGGATCGACGATCACGCGGGTCAGGCGGGCGACATCGAGGATGCCTTCCTCCAGGTCGAAGCTCCAGGACCGGTTCTGCTGGGCCAGCAGCTTGCGCTGCAGCTTGTTGGCCAGGCGCGAGACCACGTTGGAGACGCTCGCCAGCTGCTGGTCGAGGTAGGCCCTGAGCCGGGTCAGTTCGTCGGCGTCGCACAGCTCCTCGGCGGCCACCACCTCGTCGTGGGCGGTGGTGAAGACCTTGTAGGTGACCACGCGCGCGTCGCCCTTCGGATCGGGCCTGGCGGGCTTGTCGCCGTCGCCCATGTCCGGCGGTTCGTCGCTGTCCTCCGCGCCCTCGTCCTCCTCGGCCTGCATCATCTGGCTGTCGGTGTCCTCGCTTTCGCGGAGGCTGGCCTCGCTGTCGTCCATGGTCGACTGCTGGGGGGAAGCGCCTTCGCCGTCGCCTTCCTCGCCGTCCTCGCTGGTCTCGGGCTCGCCCTCCTTGTCGCCCTCGTTCTCGTCGGAGTCCTCGGGGGTGTCGGAGAGGTCGTCGCCCATCTGCAGGTCGCGGATGATGGCGCGCGCGATCCGCGCATAGGCCTTCTGGTCCTGGACGGCCTCGGTCAGCCGGTCGAGGTCGGCCCCGGCCTTGGCCTCGATCTCCGCGCGGAACAGGTTCACCAGCGGCTGAGCCATGGCCGGGGGCGCATCGCCGGTCAGCCGCTCCCGGACCATCAGCGACACCACGTCGGCGTAGGGCGGATTGGCCTGGGCCTCGACCTGGTTGAAGGCCCGCTTGGACCAGGCCTGCTCCATCACCGCCTTCAGGTTCTCGCGGACCCCACCCAGCGCATTGGCCCCGATCGCCTCGATCCGCGCCTGCTCGACCCCGTCATAGATCGACTGGCTCTGGACCGCCGAAGGCCGCATCTTGGCGTGGGCCGCCGCGTCGTGGTGGGCGATCCGCAGCGCCATCTGGTCGGCGAAGCCGCGGATGCGGGCCGCGTCGATGGCGGTCAGGTCGCGCGGCGGATGCGGCAGCACCGCCCGGTTGCCGACGAGTTGCGGCCCCTCGCCGGAATAGACGATCTCCAGGTCCGGCGACTCCGCCAGCGAGCGCGTGGCATTGACCAGCGCGCGCTTGAAGGGCTCCAGGGGACTTTCCGGGTTCTTGGCCATCCCAGCCGTCTTAGATCAGCCCCGCGCGCCGGTGAAACAGAAAAGGCCCGCACCGCCCGGTCATGACCGTACCGCCAATCACAAACGTTCTCTTTATGTTCTTGGCTTCCAATTCGCTGCCTGTCGATGTGACCAAGCGTAGATGAAGCGACGGAGATTCTGCGGTCGTGTCCCGGGAGGTGGTGTAGCTCCCCGGCGGTAGCTTCGCCGCTCGCGTAGCGCGCCTCTCACAAGGCGCCGTAGCGAGCGAGCGGCGAAGCGGTAGTCATCCGCGGTCTTCGGTAGGGTCGGGTTTGCTGACGCAACTCTG
>CANJXI010000059.1 GCA_947478785.1 Caulobacteraceae bacterium | reverse complement strand
TCCAACCACGTCTTCAAGGACTACGACGCCATCCTCGACGCCGTCTGCGACGCCTGGAACCGCCTCATCGCCGAGCCAGACCGCATCCAATCCCTCGGCGCACGGACATGGGCCTGCTGCGGTGACGTTTAAGGGCGGTTGGTATTAGCACCGCTGTCTGCCTGGCCCTGCTGGCCGCATCGCCCAGCCTTGGCGCGCCCCGCCCGGCCCCGCCCACGATCGCCTGCGAGACCAAGGACCGGCTCGACCCGGAGCGCATGCGCGAAATCGTCAAGGGGCCGATGCAGGCCGTCCAGGCCCGCGACCTGGCGCGCGGCGAACGGGAATTCGAGGCGCTGCTCGCCGCCACGACGGCCCGGCAAGGCGTACATAGCCTGGAGGTGGGCGACGCGCTCATGTCCTTTGGGGTCGAGGTCTTCGCGGCCGGCTACCGCGAGCAGGCCGTGGACTATGTGAAGCGCGCGGTCGACGCCTACCGTACGGCCCGCGGCCCCGACGATGTCGAGGTCGCCGTCGCCCTGCACAGCTACGCCGACCTGATGACCGAGCTCCACCCCGACTCGCTGAACGCCTCGGCCATCGCCGCCGCGCAGGAGGCCCTGCGCATCCGGCGGCTGAAGCTGGGCCCCGGCGACATCGAGACCGCCGGCGCCTATGTGACGCTGGGCCGGCTGCGGGGCGCGCCGGTGAACACCGCCGGCGACCAGGCCCGCATCGCCGAAGCCGCCACCCTGATCCGCTCCGGCATCGCCATCTACGCCCGCTCCGCGAACGCCGCGCCCGATGAGGTTCCCGGCGCCTATCTTTTGCTGGCCGAACTCTACGCGCGCAATGGCCAGGCCGCCGACACCCTGGCCGTCCTGCCCGCCTATCTCGACGAATCGCGCAGGGCGGGCGGCAAGTGGGTCAGGCTGGCGCCGACCGAGGTCCGCAAGCTGGCGGGGATGCTGGAATCACACGGCGACCTCAAGGGCGCGAGCGCCTTGATCGAGCGCGCCGCCCGCCGCTAGGGCGCGCACGCAACATTTGCGGCCAAGCCGCTCCGCCGGCTGCCTGGAAACTTGACGCGCGCGGCCTGCCCGGCAATGGCTTGCCCATGGCCGACGCCCCTGCCCTCAACCCCGAATTCGCCCCCGCGAGCGACGCCGACTGGCGCGCGCTCGTCGCCAAGACCCTTGGCGAGGCCCCCTTCGAAAGCCTGCGGAAGACCACCGTGGAAGGGCTCGACATCGAGCCGCTCTACGTCTCCGCCGCCCGGCCCGCCGCGCCGGCCCGCGCCGTGGACGCCGACCGCCAGTGGGACGTCCGCACCCTGACCGCCCATCCCGACGCGGCCCGCGCCAACGCCGAGGTTCTGCGCGACCTGCAGGGCGGGGCGGCTTCCGTCGTCGTCCGGATCGATCCGACGGGCAAGGCCGGCGTCGCCGTCGGCTCGGGGGGTGACCTGGCCCGCGTCGTGGATGGCGTGATCCTGGAACTGGCGCCCGTGGCGCTGGACGCGGGCTTCCTGGGGCCGCAGGCGGCCGACTGGCTGGGCGCGGCGGCGAAGGCCTCGCCGGGCGCCAAGCTGCGCTTCCATCTCGACCCGCTCAGCGCCTTCGCCGAGGCCGGCGCGAGCCCCGGACCGGTCGAAGCCCACCTCGTCTCCGCCGCCACCGTGGCGCGCCGCCTGGCGGACACCTATCCGCAGGCCCAGCTGTTCCTGGCTTCGGGCCGGCCGGTCCATGAGGCCGGCGGCGGCGAAGCCCTGGAGGTCGCGGCGGCGGCGGCGGCGGCGCTGGCCTACGCCAAGGCCCTGGTGCGAGCCGGCCTGCCGATGGCCGAGGCGTGGGCCCGCATCACGCTCGGGCTCTCAGCGGACGGCGACTATTTCCTGACCATCGCCAAGCTGCGCGCGGCCCGCGCCGTCTGGGCCCGGATCACGGCGGCCTGCGGGGGCGATCCGACCGCCCGCATCGAGGCCCGATCCTCGCGGCGGATGCTGACCGCCAAGGACGCCTGGACCAACATGATCCGGCTGTCGGTGGCGAGCTTCGGAGCCGCGGTCGGCGGGGCGGACGCCATCGTCCTGGGCAATCTCACCGACGCGCTGGGCCTGCCCACCGAGTTCGGCCGCCGCCAGAGCCGCAACACCCAACTCGTGCTGATGGAGGAGGCCCACATCGGCCGCGTCGCCGACCCGGCCGCGGGCTCGGGCTATGTCGAGGCCATGACCGACCAGATCGCCCGCGCGGCCTGGGCGGACTTCCAGGCGATCGAGGCGGCGGGCGGCCTGATCGCGGCGCTGGAAGCCGGCCAGGTCTCCGCCAAGGTCGCCGCCGCCATCGCCGCCCGGCCGAAACCCCGGATCGTCGGCGTCACCGCCTTCCCGCCCGAACACGACGCCCCGGTGGAGGTCGAGATCGCGGCGGCCCGCGCCGTGGCGGCCCCCTCGCCCCGCCTGCCCGGCCCCGACAGCGCCTGCCCGGCGCTGGCCCCCATCCGGCTTTCGGAACCCTTCGAGGTCGCGGCATGAGCCTTCCTCCCTTCCCCGACTTCGCCACCCTGCCCTTCGGCAGCCTGGCCGAGACGAAGTCCGCGACCGGCCCCGCCTGGGAAACCCCCGAGGGCATCGCGGTGAAGCCCGCCTATGGCCCGGCCGACCTCGAAGGCCTCGACATCGCCGGCGAGTACCCGGGCATCGCGCCGTTCCTGCGCGGGCCCTATCCGACCATGTACCTGACCAATCCGTGGACCATCCGCCAGTACGCGGGCTTCTCCACGGCCGAGGACTCCAACGCCTTCTATCGGCGCAACCTGGCGGCCGGCCAGATGGGCCTGTCCATCGCCTTCGACCTGGCGACCCACCGGGGTTACGACTCTGACCACCCGCGGGTGAAGGGCGATGTCGGCATGGCGGGCGTCGCCATCGACTCCATCCTCGACATGCGCACGCTGTTCGACGGCATACCGCTCGACAAGATGAGCGTCTCGATGACCATGAACGGCGCCGTGCTGCCGATCCTGGCGCTCTATATCGTGGCCGGCGAGGAACAGGGCGTGCCGCACGCCAAGCTCTCGGGCACCATCCAGAACGACATCCTGAAGGAGTTCCTGACCCGGAACACCTACATCTATCCGCCGACGCCCTCGATGCGGATCATCTCCGACATCTTCGCCTACACGGCCCAGGAGATGCCGCGTTTCAACTCGATCTCGATCAGCGGCTACCATATCCAGGAAGCCGGGGCGACGCTCGACCTGGAGCTGGCCTATACACTCGCCGACGGCGTCGAATACGTCCGGGCCGGCGTGGCGGCGGGCATGAGCGTCGACAAGTTCGCCCCGCGCCTGTCGTTCTTCTGGAACGCCGGCATGAACGCCTTCATGGAGATCGCCAAGCAGCGCGCCGGCCGCCTGCTGTGGGCCCAGCTGATCAAGCGCGAGTTCGATCCGAAGGACGCCCGCAGCCTGAACCTTCGGGCCCACACCCAGACCTCCGGGTGGAGCCTGGCGGCGCAGGACGTGTTCAACAACGTGGCGCGCACCACGGTCGAGGCGATGGCGGCGATCGGTGGCCAGACCCAGAGCCTGCACACCAATTCGCTCGACGAAGCCCTTGCCTTGCCTACGGATTTCTCGGCCCGCATCGCGCGCAACACCCAGCTCTTCCTGCAGGCCGAGAGCGGCCAGACCCGCGTGGTCGATCCCTGGGGCGGATCCTATTACATCGAACGGCTGACCGCCGACCTGGCGGCGCGCGCGATGGTCCACATCGCCGAGGTCGAGGCGCTGGGCGGCATGGCCAAGGCCATCGAGAACGGCCTGCCCAAGCGGCGCATCGAGGAGGCCTCGGCCCGCGCCCAGGCGCGCATCGACGCCGGCCTGCAGAGCGTCGTGGGCGTCAACCGCTATCGGCCGGAAGGCGCGGACGAGATCCCCATGCTCAAGGTGGACAACACCGCGGTGCGTGAGCAGCAGCTGGCCAAGCTGACGCGCCTCAAGGCCGAGCGCGATCCGGCGGCCACGGCCGCGGCGCTGGACGCCCTGACCAAGGGCGCGGCGGGCAATGGCAACCTGCTGGAGCTTTCCGTCAACGCCGCCCGCGCCAAGGCCACGGTGGGCGAGATCTCGGACGCTCTGGAGAAGGTGTTCAGCCGCCACAAGGCGCACGCCAACGCGGTCTCCGGCGTCTACCTCAAGGAGTCCGGGATCACCCCCACCGCCCAGCGCGCCAAGGCCATGACCGAGGCCTTCGCCCAGGCCGACGGCCGCAAGCCCCGCATCATGGTCGCCAAGATGGGCCAGGACGGCCACGACCGGGGCCAGAAGGTGATCGCCTCGGGCTTCGCCGACCTGGGCTTCGACGTGGATATCGGCGACCTCTTCCAGACGCCCGCCGAGACCGCCGCCCAGGCCGTCGCCGACGGGGTGCATGTGGTCGGCGCAAGTTCGCTGGCCGCCGGCCACCTGACCCTGGTCCCCGACCTCAAGGCGGAGCTCGCCAGGCTGGGGCGCGCCGACATCCTGGTGGTGGTGGGGGGCGTGATCCCGCCGGAGGACTTCGCGGCTCTGACCGACATGGGGGTGGCCGCCATCTTCACCCCCGGCACGGCGGTCCCCGACGCGGCGATCACCGTGCTGGAGCGCCTGAACGAGCTCTTGGGCTACGCCCAGGAGCAGGCCGCGCAGTAAGGGCTAAAGCCCCAGAAGCTTGAAGACCTTGCCGTCGGCCACGCCGGTCTTCGGCAGGCTGTTCTTGGCCTGCAGGCGCTGGACGGCGGCCTGGCTGGCCCCGCCATAGTGGCCGTCCGCCGCCAGCCGCTCGCCAAGCGCCGGCGCGGTCAGCGCCACCTGCACGGCCCGCACGTCGCGCCCGGACATCACCCCCGAGCCCACGGCCAGGTCGCGCGAACCCACCGGCGGGCCGTCGAACACGCGGGGCGGCTGGGCTGACAGGGTCTGCGGGCTGATGGTCACGCCGCGGATCACCAGCGGCAGGGCCAGGTCCCAGGCGCCGTGGGCGACCAGCGCCTTGAAGGTCTCCATCCGGTAGGTCGTCGCCCGCAGGTCGGCGCGCGGATGGGTCGACAGCCAATCGTAGCGCTCGTTCACATAGGTGGTGACCCACTTCTTCTCGCCGGCCTTGGCCACCGAGCCCACCTTGGCGGTGGCCCGGTCGCGGATCAGCTTGAAGGAACCGTGCACGCTGCCATCATAGACCGCGCCCACCCCCAGCGCCGTCTGGATCCCGAGGCCGGCCGCCGTCGCCGCGGCCGGGCCCCAGTAGAAGCGGTCGAAGAACACATCCTGGATGTCGCGCATCACCGGATAGTCCGCGGTCGCCCGCAACAGGTTGCAGAGATAGACGTCGGTGTTGAGCGCGGCCTTCTTGACCTTCAGTCCCGGCAGGTAGGCGCTCAGCGGGCCCGCATAGGGCCGCGCCGGATCGGCGACGTAGTCGGTGACCAGGCTGAACAGGCCGCCGCCGTTCAGCGTCGTCTGCGAGCGGCCGTAGGTCAGGCCGCCGGTGTCGCCGGGAATCAGCGTGATGCTGGCGTAATCGCCCCGCACCTGGCTGGTCTCGAAGATGTTCAGGATCGACTTGATGGTCGCTTCCTGCAGCGTCGTCAGCATGTCCCCTCCCCCTGGCCTGGAGCGGTCATTCCGCCACGGATGCCGCCGCCACGCAACCTCACGTTGCCGTCAGGGGGCGGCGCCCGCGCTCAGTCCGCCGCCGCGAAGTGGGCCATCTGATCAGCAAGGGCCTTGGCGAAGGCCGGGCGGGCCGTGGCGCGCCCGACATAGGCGCGGCAGGCGGGATAGTTCGCCAGGCCGTCGAACCGATCCACGAGGCGCAGGACGTCGGCCATCAGGATGTCCGCGACGGAGAAGGACCCGGCCAACCATTCGCGGCCGCCCAGGACCGTCTCCATGTGCTTGAGCCGGTGCTCGTAGAGGAAATCGTCGAAAAACTTCCCCATCGGGTTTTCGCCGGTGTCGCCCGAGAACATGAAGAAGGACCAGGGCTGGCTCGCGGCCTCGACGGACGCCAGCGCGGCGAACAGCCATTCCCTGGTGTCGCTGCGGCCGCGCCGATCCGCGGGCATCAGCACATCGCTCAACTCGCCCAGATGCAGCAGGATCGCGCCGCTCTCGAAGATCGTGAGATCGCCGTCGGTGAGCCAGGGGACCTGGCCGAAGGGCTGGTGCGCGAAGTGCCCGGCGGCCCGCTCGCGAAACGGCGTGCTCTCGACGCGGTAGGACAGGCCTGCCTCCTCCAGCGCCCAGCGGATACGCAGGTCGCGCACAAAGCCCCGAGGGGGCTCCGGAACCCAGTCGAAGGTGGTGAGAACCAATTCGCCCATAGGGAGCCTCCCAGCAGAACGGGCGGCTTATCCTGGGCGGGGGTTCTAGGCCAGTTCCTCGGCGATCACGGTGAAGCCCGCCAGCGTCGCCGGGCCGAAGTTGGTGATGATGGCGGTGTCGGTGGCGTCGCGGCCGTGGGCCATCAGCACGCGGCCGATGCGCGGCTTGTTGTGGCGCGCGTCGACGGTGCGCCAGGCGCCGCCCAGGTAGACCTGCAGCCAGCCGCTGAAGTCCATGACCCCGTCCACGGGGATGCCGATATCGCCCAGCCAGCCGGTGCAGTAGCGCGCCGGGATGTTCATGCAGCGGCAGAGCGTCACCGCCAGGTGGGCGTAGTCGCGGCAGACGCCGGCCCGTTCCTCGTGCGCCTCGAACGCGGTCTTGGTGGGCCGGGCGTACTGGTAGCCGAAGGTGATCCGCTCGTGGGTGTAGTCGAGGATCGCCTGCAGCCGTTGCCAGCCCGGCTCGATGCCGGCGAACAGCGACCAGGCCAGGTTGCTGAGCGCGTCGGTCTCGCAATAGCGGCTGCCCAGCAGGAACAGCACCACCTCGTCGGGCAGTTCGTCCACCGGCGCCTGCCGGGCGTTGGGGAAGATCTGATCCGGGGCGCCGGTGTCGCGGATGATGAAGTCGGCGCTCAGCGTCATCCGCCCGGGCGGGGCGACGATGCGGCTGCACAGGTTGCCGTAGGTGTCGCGGTACTGGACCAGCTTGACGTGCGGATTTGTGTGGATGTTGTCGGGGGTTTCGAGATCGCCCAGCCGAGACGGATGCACGTTCAGCATCAGCAGCATCGGGGTCGGCGCGGGACAGTCGTAGACGATCTCGTACCCGCACCGGATTCTCATGGATCACTCCCGCGTTGTCATGCCCCCTGAGCAACCCGCAACCGCGGGACGGGTTGCGCCATAGGCTCGGCTTCCGCGGAAACGTCCACCGTTACGTCCATGCCGAGATAATCGCCCGGCTTGCCTGCCCAAGTTCCGTACAGCGGGAGCGCCTGGCGCGGATCGCTGGCCACCGCCACGCGCACCAGGTCGGTATTGCCGACGATGCCGTTGGTGGGATCGAATTCCACCCAGCCGCGGGACGGCAGATAGACCCGCGCCCAGGCGTGGGTGTGGCCACCGCCGGTACGGCCTGCCTTCTGGGAGCCCGAATAGATGTACCCGGAGGTGAACCGCGCCGCGAGGCCCAGGCTGCGGCAGGCCTCGATCATCAGCACCGCGAAGTCGCGGCAGCTGCCGCGTCCCAGCGCCAGCGTCTCCTCCGGCGCCTGCGGGTGGCCGTCGAGTCGGACGCCGTAGGCCAGCTCGCCGCGGATCGCATGGGTCATGTCGCTGAGCAGGCGCCCCAGGCTGGTGGTCCCGGCGGGGCGGACGAACCGCTGCGCCCAGGCCGCGACGTCCCCCTCGGCGTCGGGGAACCGGCGGGCGATCGAGGTCGCCAGGTCGGCCATGTCGATGGGATCGTAGGTGAAGGTCCGGCCGGGCCAGAGCCGCTCGCTGTCCCCGTCGCCGTCGGCGAAGGCCGGCTGCGGCCGATGCTCCAGGCGCACCCGGCTCTCGAAGACCAGCCGGTCAGACCGGGTCTGGAACCGCGTCACCGTCACGTTGTTGCCCGAGACGTCGTAGATCTGCCGCACGGCGGCCGGATCAGGCGAAACCGTCAGCTCGGCCGACAGCACCCGCTGGTCATGGCCCTCCAGGGGCCGGTACATGACCCGGTGCTCGCCGAACCCGACCCGGGTGCGGTAGCGGTAGGTCGTCAGGTGACGGATGGAGAGAACCGGCATTGGTTAAGCGTGGCCTTGATTCCTCAACCAAATCCACGGGACTCCTCGCCCGCGACGAAGGGTCGCCAACGATTGTCACGAATCCGGGCGCCGATTCGCCGTTCCTGCTGCTGGGCGACCATGCGGGGCGGGTCATCCCCCGTTCGCTGGGGACCCTTGGCCTGAGCCCGGCCGAGCGGCGGCGGCACATCGCCTGGGACATCGGCGTCGCGGGCCTGGGCCGGGTGCTCTCGGCGGCGCTGGACGCCACCTTCATCCGCCAGCGCTATTCGCGGCTGGTCATCGACTGCAACCGCGATCCGACCCGCCCCGACGCCATCTGCGCGGTCAGCGACGGCGCGGTGGTTCCCGGCAATGCCGATCTCACGCCGGGCCAGCGCCAGGCGCGGCTGGCGGCGATCGCCGCGCCCTATCATGCCGCGATCGCAGCGGCCCTGGATCGGCGGAGCGATGCGCCCACGACGCTGATCGCGCTGCATTCCTTCACGCCGGTGATGGCGGGGTTCGCCCGGCCCTGGCGGTTCGGCGTGCTGCATGCCGGCGACAGCGCCTATTCGCGCGCGGTGCTCGCCCGGCTGACCGCCGAATTCGGGCCCGACATCGTGGGCGACAACCAGCCCTACCGCATGGACGAGGTGGACTACACCATTCCCCACCACGCCGGGCCACGTGGCCTGGACTACCTGGAGCTGGAGGTCCGCCAGGACCTGATCGGCGACCCCGCCGGCCAGCGGGCGGTGGCCGGGATCATCGCCCGGGTGCTGCCCCAGGCGCTGGCCGCGGCTTAGCTGGCGCGAGGCGCGCATCTCGCGCAGGATGCGGGCCAAGGCGTCGCCGTGACCGCCAACTGGAGGAGACCCGATGAGCGACACCCTGCCCTCGGTCCGGTTCGGGTTCATGAAGTTCGTGGTGCGCGACCTGCCCGCCATGCAGCGCTTCTACGAGCGCGCGCTCGGCCTTGAGCTCGACAGGACGATCGAGCTTCCCGACCTCATCGAGCTCCTGATGCGCCGGCCGGGCGACGCGGCGGGCTTTGGCCTGATCCTCTACTGGAACAAGGACGGCCGCGACGTCGCCGTGGGCAACGGTCACGGGCCGCTCGGGGTCTATGTGGACGAGGTGGATGCGGCCTATGCCCTGGCCCTGGCCCACGGCGCGACCCCGCTCCGCGAGCCGTTCGGCATGGGCGACGTCAGGATCGCCATGGTGCTCGACCCGGAAGGCCACGAGTTGGAATACATCGCCATGCCGAAGAGCTGAGGGCGGAACCCGGCGAGGCTCCAGCCGGTTACGCGTCCCAAGGAGGCCCCTCCAATGTTCATCCTGCCCGCCCTGCCCTACGACACCTCGGCGCTCGAGCCGACGCTGTCGGCCGATACGCTGCACACCCACCACGACAAGCACCACAAGGCCTACGTCGAGAAGACCAACGAACTCGCCGCCCGGGCCGGCCTCGCGGAGCGTCCGCTGGAGGACGTAGTGCGGGAATCGCAACGCAAGGGCGACGTGAAGCTGTTCCACAACGCCGCCCAGGCGTGGAACCACGCCTTCTTCTGGAAATGCATGACGCCCAGGGCCGGCAAGCCGGGGACCGCGCTGAGCCGCGCCGTCAGCGACGCGTTTGGCGGGCTGGACGGCCTGCGCGACGCCTTCGTCACCGAGGGCGCCGAGCACTTCGGCTCGGGCTGGGTCTGGCTGGTCACGGGCTCGGACGGCCTGCAGGTGATCTCCACCCACGACGCCGACGACACCCTGATCCGCGAGGGCCTGTTCCCGCTCCTGGTCTGCGACCTGTGGGAGCACGCCTACTATCTGGACTACAAGAACGACCGGAAGAAATACCTCGAGGCCTGGTTCGACAAGGTCGCCAACTGGTCCTTCGCCGACGCCCAGCTGGCCGCATCCGACGGCCTGGGCCAGGGCTTCGCCTATGCGGCGCCCGCGGCCGATCCGGCTGGCGGCGCGGGCCGCCAGGGTGAGCGTCCCCGGGCCTAAAGCCCCCACCGTAGTTTCTCACGATGTTCGAACGCCACCTCCCAAAACGGGGGAGGACAAGTTGAGAAGGATCTTGTGCAACCCCTCTGGGGGAGCTGTCGGCGGAGCCGACTGAGAGGGTCGCGGCCCTAGGCCAACATCGCCTCGTCGCCGGCCGCCAGGGCGCGGCCGATGGCGTCGTAGAGCAGCGGCATCGACACCGGCTTGAGCAGCATGTCGTCAGCGCCCGCCGCCGTGCAGTCCGCCTGGATGGCGCCGCCCGCGTCGGCGGTGACCACGATCACCGGCAGGCCGGCCTTGGCGTCGGTGCGGGCGCGAATCCGGCGCACCGCCGACAGCCCGTCCATGCCCGGCATCCGCAGGTCCATCAGGATCAGGTCGAAGTCTTCCGCCTCGATCATGTCGAGGCCGGTCTGGGCGTCTTCCGCCTCGGCCATGTCGATGTCGCCGGCCGCCAGCATCTCCTTGACGATGCGGCGGTTGGTTTCATTGTCTTCGACGAACAAGATACGCACGGCGGACGCTCCCAGGCCTGGCTGGTAATCCGATCCACCCTAACGCAGAGGGTTTAAGCGAACATTGAGCCCCGGCCAGAGGGTTCGGCCGGCGCCAGGCGCAGCTCGAAACCGGCCCGCAGTTCGGCCGCCAGGGCCTGGGCGGCGATGGGCTTGCGGATCACCTGCGCCGCCCCGCTGGCCAGCAGCAGCGCCGCCTCCTGGTCCGTGGGCGCGGCCGCCATGACGGTGAGCGGGGCGGGATGGGCGGCGTCCGCCAGGGCGCGCACGGCCCTGGCGCGGTCCTCACCGTCCAGTTCGAGGGCGACGAGATCGGCCAGCACCAGGTCGCAGGCCGCGCCGTCGAGGGCCGGCAGCGCCTCGGCCAGCGAGCCCACCACCGCGAAGGCCCGGACCTTCGGCTGCAGCACCGCGCGCAGGATGCTCTGCGACAGCGGATTGGCGTCCACCAGGAGGATGCTGCAGTCAGCGAACTGGTCGGCGGCCGCGGCCGCCGCGGCCGGCGCCGCGGCCTGCGCCAGCTGGGAGCGCTCCAGCGGCAGGCGCACCGTGAAGGTCGAGCCCTCGGCCAGCACGCTCTCCACCGAGATGTCGCCGCCCATGGCCTGGGTGAGGCTGCGGCAGATGCTGAGCCCCAGGCCCGTGCCGCCGTAGGCGCGGGTTATGCTGCCGTCCACCTGGCTGAACGACTCGAAGACCTCGCCCAGGCGATCGGGGGGGATGCCGATGCCGGTGTCGGAGATGCGGATCGCCAGGCGCTCGCCGAGTTCGTCGACCTCCACGCGCGCGGACAGCCTGACCTCGCCCCGGTCGGTGAACTTGATGGCGTTGGACAGGAGGTTGAACAGGACCTGGCGCAGCCGGACGCCATCCTCGACGATGCGGGTCGGCGCGTCGGCCACGTCCAGGGTGAGCGCCAGGCCCTTGCCGTGCGCCCGCTCGGTCCACAACAGCGCCGTCTCGTCGATCAGCTTCGCCAGGTCCATGTCGGTGCGGTCGATGACCAGCTTGCCGGTCTCGATCTTGGCGACGTCCAGGATGTCGTCGACCAGGGCCACCAGCGTCTCGCCCGAACGCTGCACCAGGCCGATCTTCTCGCGCAGGCCCGGGTCCAGGGCGCGCTGCGCCAGGATCACCTGGGTCATCCCCAGGATGCCGTTGAGCGGGGTGCGGATCTCATGGCTGGTGGTGGCCAGGAACTCTGTACGGGCCTTCAGGGCCCTTTCCAGCGAGATGTTGACAACACCCAGCTGGGCGTTGGCAAGGCGCACCTCGTTACGGCTGCGCCGGATGTAGAGGAAGCTCACGAACAGCAGGCCGGCCACCAGCATGGAGCCCGCCAGCAGCACCAGGGTGAAGAGGTTGCGCGAGCGGGCGAGCGCGATGTCGCGCTGCAGCTGGCCGGCCTTGAGCTGGGCGATCCGCGAGGCCTGGTTGGCGAAGTCGAACCGGGCCGACATCAGGGCCGCGTTGGTCGAGGCCGACAATTCGCGGGCCTCGTCGTCGAGCCGCTTGAAGGCCTGCAGGTGTGTGAGCGCGCGCCGGTCGTCGCCGAGCTTCGAATAGACCTGGAAAGCGGTCTCGTGGAAGTCGCGGTAGAGCAGGCTGGTGGTGTTCGGATTGGCGTCGGCGAAGGTCTTTTCGATAAGCGCCGCGGCGGCGGAAAGCTGGCCGCGCTTCAGCGCCGCCTGGGCCGCCACGCCGGTCAGGAAGGGCCGCCATTCGCGCGCCGCCGGATCGCCCTGCGACAGCCGCTGGCCTTCGGCGATATGGCGGTCGGCCGCGTCCAGATGGCCGGCCAGCACCTCGGCCTGGGCCATGTCGGCCAGGATCATGCCTTCGAGGAACGGGCTCTTCATCTCTCGGGCGACGGCGCGGGCGCGTTGGAACTCGGCCTCGGCCTCGGGATATTTCTTCTGCTCTTTCAGAGCATTGGCGGTGTTGTGATAGGCCGACACCAGGAGCGCCGGATCGCCCCGGTAGAGCTCGGCCGACTGGGCGTAATACTGCAGCACCTTGGGATAGTCGCCCGCGTCCTGGTAGATCGAGCCGATGTTCTGCAGCGCCATGGCCTGGCTGCGCGGCTCATGGGCCGCGCCGAAGATCGTGTAGGCGGTCTGGAAATCCCTGAGCGCCGGCTGCACCTGGCCGGTGGTGGCCAGCACTCCGCCCTGGGCCATCATCAGGTCGCCGTGCAGCTTGGAATTGGGCGCGCTCACCGCCACCGACGCCAGCGCCGCATCGACGATCGGCCGGGCCTCGGCCAGCCGGTTGAGCCGCAGCAGCGCCTCGCCCTCAAGCCACTGGGCGGTGGCGATCTTGACCGCCCGACGGGGGTCGCCGTCCTGTCCGCGGGCCAGCGTCAGGGCGCCCTGCGCCCGCGCCAGCGCCTCTTGCGGCGCGCCCATCATGGCGGCCTTGGCCGCGCCCACCTGGCTGTCGAAGGCTGAGATGTCGGCGGCGGGCGGCGGGCGCGCCGCCGCGCCCGCAGGGAGGCCCGGCGCGGCGCAGATCAGGGCGGCGGCGGCCGCGCGGAGGATTCGTCTCGCCGTCATGTCCGACCTTCTCGACGGCCGGAGGATGCCAGGGGGTTTGTTAAGTTGAGGCTAAACGCCCCTCGTCCGCCCCACCCTAGAACGCCACACGGTAGCGCGCGCCGGCCATGTAGCTGGTCCCGGCCTGGCTCGATGGCAGGGTTTCGGCCCGGCCCACCAGGCTGATGTCGCCCGCGCCGCCCTCGACCGGCCGGCCATAGACGACCTCCGCGGCGAACGGCCGCTTGCCGGCGATATCGAAGCCCTGGTTGACGATGCCGATCTCGCCGGTCTGGCGATCGACCACCTGGACGGTCTGCAGGTTCAACCGGCCGCGTTCCACATACATCGGCTGCGACAGGGTCAGCCGCATGCTGTCGCCCTTGGCGAACAGGTTGTTCTTCGACACCGCGACCTCGTAGGCCGAGGTGGTCAGGCCACCCTTCTCCACCGACAGCGTCTGGCTGGCGCCGGCTCGCGTGCGGCCCATGGTGCCGGAGGCCGCCAGCGTCACGTCGTGGGCCAGGGTCCAGTTCACACCGACGCTGTAGCCGTCGGTGGTCGAGCCGTGGCGGAAGTCCTGCGGGTCGAACGACTGCACGCCCAGCAGGCCGGTGGCCTCGCTGAGGTGGGTGTAGCCGCCCACCAGGTTCAGGCCATCGGCCAGGCGGTACTTCAGGCTGATGTGCTGGGCGGCGGCCTCGTAGGTCTCCGCGCCATTGCCGGCGTAGCCCAGAGCCGGCAGCAGGTTCGCGTCGCGCCGGGCGCTGCGCTCCAGCGTGCCGGCCGAAACCTGCAGGCGCTGGGTCAGGTTCACGGTCCAGTTGGCGTACATGCCGCCCGAGGCCAGGCCCAGCAGCGGGTTGGCCCCGCCGCGCGCGCTGTCGTAGTCCGCGCCCAGGCCCAGGCCCTGGAGCCCGTTCAGCGCCACGGCCCCGTCGCCGAAGCCGACCAGCATGGAGGAGCCCTCGGTCGCCAGCGTCAGCGACGACTGGTAGTCCGGCCCCTCGTCGCGGTAGCCCTGGGCCTTCACGCGCGGCGAGAAGGACACCGTCAGGTTCGCGCCCCAGGGGTTGGCGACCGGGTAGCTGCCCGAGGTGAAGCCGTTGAAGCCCCGGCCGCCGAACGCCAGCGAACGCGGCTGCGAGGCCGCCCAGGTGTCCATCCGCGAAAGCAGGTAGGCCTGGAACTGCTCGTGGGCGCCGTTCAGCGAGGTGACGTTCTGGCCGATCAGCTTGGAGGACAGCGGAATGGCGAAGTCGCGGCTGGCGAGCAGGCTCAGGGGCTCGAAGGCGTAGAAATAGGCGCCCTTGGCGTCCCAGCTCTTCTGGCTCTCGCCCTGGTAGGTCGAGAGCACCATCTTGGCGGTCTGCGGCACGGGCACGCCGTTCTTCACCGAGAACCAGATCAGGTTGTTGAAATCCAGCGGCGACTGCGAGGCGGTGACGTCCAGGAGGCCGCGGCCGTAGACGTCGTCCGTCCCCGGCGCGCCCAGGTCCTTGGCCGACTTCAGGATGATGTCGGCGGTCTCCTTGGGGAAGTTGACGAGCCAAGGCCAGCGGTCGTGCAGCAGCGCGATGGCGCCGGAGACCAGCGGGGCGGCGAACGAGGTGCCGATCTGGCGGGTCACGCCGCCATGGCCGTCATCGACGAGGATCAGCTCGCCGGGCGCCACGATGAAGTGGTCCTTCAGCTTGTCGCCCGTGCAGAGGCCGAGCAGCCGCGTCAGGCAGGCGTCGCCCGGGCGGTTGGAGAAGTTCGAGATATTGCCCTCGACGTCCACCGAGCCCACTACGATGAAGGCGGGGTTGAGCAGGTTCCAGGCGATGTTCTTGCTCTGGGTCACGCCCTCGTTGCCGGCGGCCATCACGAAGACCGTGTTCTTCAGGATGAGGGTCGTCCCCAGGGCCGAGAACACATCGTTCCAGCCCTGGTCGAAGGTGACGCCGGGCACGCCCAGCGACATGTTCACGACGCCCGCGCCCTCAGCCTTCAGCCGTTGGACGCCCGTGGTGATGTCGGCCCAGTTGGCGGTGCCGGAGGAGTCGAAGGGGTTGTACGCCACGACCTGGGAATGCGGCGCGATGCCCATCACGCCCTTCCCGTCCTGCGCGCCGACGATCAGGCTGGCGACCGCCGCGCCGTGGCCGTTGGTGAAGGTGGAGATCCCGTCCGCGCGGACAATGGACTTTTCCAGGGACTGCTCGCCCACGACCGTCTGGTCGAGAAGGCCAATGACCGGACCCTTGTCGCCGCCGCCGCTCTGGGTGACGGTGAGCGCGGGGTTCCAGTTGACGGTCTTCATCCAGTGATCGACGTGGTCGGTCCCGGTGTAGTCCATCAGCCCGTCGTAATATTCCAGGAACAGGTAGGCGAGTTCGCTCTGGTCGAGGTTGGAGTAGCTGGCGGTGTTGTTGGGATCGATGCCGTGGGCCGCCAGAAAGGGCTTGAGGAAGCCGTCCTCGAAGCTCTTGCCCGTCTTGGCCTGGACCGCCGCGCCCCAGAACCTGGCGGAGTCGCCATAAATGGTCTCGAGCTTGGCCGATGCCGTCTGATAGTTGGGCGCGCCCGCCGTCAGCGCCGTGAAGGCCACGGCCCAGTCATCGCCCGACTTGGTCCAGAAGTCGGCGACCTTGGTGTAATCAACCGGCGAGGCGCCCACCACCGGGTTGGAGACGCCCCAGAACGCCTTCAGGTCGCCGTAGAAGGCGCCCGTGTCACCCCAGAACGGCCGCAGGTTCCCCCAGAAGGGCCGCAGGTTGCCGTAGAACGGACGCAGGTTGCCGTAGAAGGGGCGCAGGTTCCCGTAGAACGGCCGCAGGTTGCCGTAGAACGGCTGCACCGGCTTGGCGGCCGGCGCGGGCGCGCCGCCCAGGCCCAGCAGCGCCTGCGGCTTGGCGGCCGCGGTCTGGTCGTTCGCGGCCTGCGCCAGGCCCGGCAGCGCCAGCAGCGAGACGGAGGCCAGGGCGGCCAGCCGGACGGCGGAACGATGCAGCTTGGAAGACATACTCAACCCCAGAAACGGCGAAAGCGATTTCGCGTGTCGAGGGGAAAGATCGCACCGAAGGTTTAAACAAGGCCAAACAAAGTCGAGTAACTAGGATGGTTTACGAAAATTAATACGAAATAATGTAGTTAAAGTCGAATTAACCTAGAGCGTTAAATACAACTTTTCAGAATATTCTGTGTTTTATACTACAAATATACGCAATCTGGGGAATTCTACTCAAAGTTATATTCTTTCCGGCCACGGCCTTTGGGCGCAGCGTGGGTCGCCCGGACAAGCCGGGCGATGACGATCAAGAAGGCGCCGCTCGCTTCAGTCGAAGTGGAAGAGCTTCGCGGCCCGGCCGCCGACGATCTCGCGGACATCCTCTTCCGGGATTCCTTCGAAGTCGGTTTCGATGAACCTCAGCGAGTTCGGATAGGTGGTCTCCGAATGCGGGAAGTCGGACGACCACATGATGTTCTTGCCGCCCGGATGGTTGCGGTTGAGGATCCCCAGCCGGTCGCGCAGGAACGAGCCGTAGATGTTCTGGTCCATGTAGAAGGCCGGCGGCTGCTTGCACTCGTTGCCGACCCAGTGGCGGTGCTTGCCCCAGGAATGGCCCATGTACTCCGCCATCCAGGCCATCCAGCCCACGCCGCTTTCGATGATCCCCCAGCGCATGGACGGGAAACGGTCGAAGAGCCCGCCGTAGATCGCCATCGCCACCGGCTCGGCCATGGCCACCTTGGACATCACGTGATCGGTCAGGAAGTGTTCGTTCTCCCCGAAACGCGTGATCCGGCCGCCCAGGTGGAAGGTCACGGTGACGTCGTGCTCGACGACCTCGGCCCAGAACGGCTCGAACTCGGGATGCGAGTAGGATCGGGTGCTGTTCGGGTCGCCGGTCAGCGCGGCGACCTGCGCTTCGTTGACGTTCTTCACCTTGGCGGAGGTGCTGATCCCGTCGTCGGCCTGCGGATAGGCCGGCACATTGATGGTCCCGAAGCCCAGCTTCACGGCGTCGCGCAACAGCTCGATGGATTCCTGGACATTGCGCATGGGCAGGTAGGCGACGCCCTTCAGCCGCTTGGGCGCGCCCGCGCAGAAGTCGGCCAGCCAGCGGTTATAGGCCCGGAAGCTCTCGATATAGAGCTCGCTGTTGCGGGTGCCGAGCGGCCCGCCGCCGAACAGGATCGTCCCGTCGATGCCGTCGTCGTCCATGTCCTTGATGCGGGCGGCGGTCGAGGTGGCGTCGCGCAGGTCGGCGAGCTTGCCCTTGACCTTGAAGTCCAGGCTGTCCTTGCCGGCCAGGCTGGTCAGCAGATTGACCGGGCGCTTCTTGCCCTCGAAGACCACCCAGTCGAACTCGTCGCCCTCCTCGATGGTGGGCGCCAGGTCCCGCAGGTGGGCGGGCAGGTAGTCCTTCCAGAAGGTGTACGGCGGATCGACGTGCTGGTCGGCGTCGATGATCCGGTAGCGGGACTTAATTCCGCCGGCCTTCTGCGTGGCCGGATCTCGTTCGGCGACTGACATCAAAACTCCTCCATCCCGATGCGCGTTCTCTGACGCGGAAATCCTGTTTGGAACACTCTACGCCTCAATACCGCCTAGCGGGTAGCCTCGGCGCCCAAATCGGGCCTGGTCGCGGCGCCGCCGACTGCGATTGGTGGGGACCCCGGGGCTCGAACCCGGACGGATTACTCCGAGCGATTTTAAGTCGCTTGCGTCTACCAGTTTCGCCAGGTCCCCAGGGCGCCAGCAGCCATATCGGCTCAGGCATTTCCGGTCGAGGCCGGGCGGGCGCGGTCAGTCCTTGAGGTAACCCATGCTGGGCTGCCTGGCGGGACGGCGCAGGTCGTCGTTCGCGGTCCTGAGCGGCGGACGGCGGACCTCGCCGCCCAGGCGGCGCCAGATGTCCTCGCAGAGCGCCTGCACCTCGGTGGCGGCCGCGCCCTCGGGGTCGATCTCCTGCACCGAGCGGCCATAGGCGAAGGCGGTCTGGTAGATCATCCGCGAGCGCAGCGCGATCGGTGAGACGGTCAGGCTGACGAACCGAAGCGCCTCCATCGCCTTGACCACCGCCGGCGGCTCGACGTGGTTGCGGGCCGGCGCGCACTGGTTCAGCACGATCATCCCATCGCGGCCCAGCCGCTGGATGACCGCCACCGAGCGCACCGCCGCGGCCAGGTCCAGATAGGTCGGGCGCGACACCGCCAGGCAGAAGTCGGCGACCTTCACCGCCTCGGCCACGTCGGCCTCGGGCGCGGCCGGGGTGTCGATGATCAGCAGGTCCGCGCCCGCCCGGCGCGAGGCCTCGGTCAGGGTGAACAGCTTCGACGCGCTGGTCTCGAACAGCAGGCCCGCGGCGTCGTCGCGCTCGCGCAGCACCTCGGTGGCGGAGCGCAACGGGTCGGCGTCGGCCAGAACGGCCTTCACCCCCATGGCGCGCGCGGCCAGCGTCAGGTTGACCGCGACGGTCGTCTTCCCCGCCCCGCCTTTGCGGGACATCACCACTAGCGTCTTCACCGTGGACCCCCACCGGTCGCCAGGCGCCCGCGCAGGGGCCGCCGATTCACAGAGTTTGCACAGACTTATCCACAAGTGTGAATAGGCATTTACCAACCCGTGACCGCCTCAGCCTTCAGGCCGCGTCGATTTCGCCCACATTATTCACACCCGCCGCGCGGACGGCCGCGATCAGCTCGGCCACGGTGGCGGCCAGCTCGGCGGGGTCGCGGCCGCGCAGCACGAGGTTGGTGCCGTAGCCCTCGGCGTCGTAGAACGGGTAGCTGCCCAGCGACATGGCCGGGTGCAGCCTGGCGACCGCTTCCAGGGGGGCCGCGATCACGCCCTCGCCGGAACCCTGGACCCGCACCGTCCGCGACAGGGTCACCGCGCCCCCGCGCAGGTGCGGACCCACGTCCTGCAGCATGCCGCGCATGATCGAGGGCACGCCGGCCAGGACGAAGACGTTGTCGATCTTGAAGCCCGGGGGCCCCTGGACGGGGTTCTTCACCAGGCCGCCGCCCTGCGGCACCCGCGACATCCGCCGGCGCGCCGGCGTCAGCGCATCGCCCGGCCACTGGGCGCTCATCATGGCGATGATGTCCGGGTGCTCGTGCAAGGGCAGCCCGAAGGCCTGCGCCACCGCGTCCGCGGTGATGTCGTCGTGGGTCGGGCCGATCCCGCCGGTGGTGATCACATAGTCGTAGCGGTCGCGCAGCGCGTTCAGCGCGGCCACGATCTCCTCCATCTCGTCGGGGACGGTGCGCGCCTCGGCCAGATCGACGCCCAGGACGCCCAGGTAGCGGGCGATGTCGCGCAGGTTGGTGTCCTGGGTGCGGCCCGAGAGGATCTCGTCGCCGATGATCAGCACCGCGGCGGTGACGCGGTCGCTCGCTGCCTCAGTCATACGTCCGCCGCCCTCACCGCTGTTCCGACCGGTATTCTTCTAGAACGCTGGAATACCGCCGCCTATTGGTGAGTCCATGGATTTCCCCTCCCCGCTCGCCCGCGGCGTGCTCGTCTCCCGCTACAAGCGCTTCTTCGCCGACGTGGCGCTGGACGACGGCCGGGAGATCACCGCCCACTGTCCGAACCCCGGCGCCATGCTGGGCCTGAACACGCCCGGCCTGCGGGCTTGGGTGTCCCGCTCGGAAGACCCCAAGCGAAAGCTCGCCCACACGCTGGAACTCGTCGAGGCCGACGGTGGGCTGGTGGGCATCAACACCATGCACCCCAACAGACTGGTCGCCGAGGCCCTGGCCGCCGGCGCCATCCCGGAGGTCGCCGGCTATGGCTCCCACCGCCGCGAGGTGCGCTACGGCTCAAATTCCCGCGTCGACTTCCTGCTGGAGGACCCCGCCCCCGCGCCCTGCTGGGCGGACCTTGGCAACGCGGCGCACCAAAGCCGCCTCAAGCCCGACCACCGGGTCTGGCTCGAGGTGAAGAACTGCCACCTCATGCGCTCGCCGGGCCTCGCCGAATTCCCCGATTGCGTCGCGGCGCGGTCGCTGAAGCATCTGCGGGAGCTGGAGGCGATGGTGGCGGAAGGCGACCGGGCGGTCGTGCTGTTCACCGTCCAGCGCACCGATTGCGAGGCGTTCGCCGCCTGCCACGACCTGGACCCGGCCTTCGCGCGCGGGCTTGATCAGGCGGCGCGGGCGGGCGTCGAGGTACTGATCTATGGCTGCGACCTCACGACCGAAGGCGTGAGCCTTGGCCGACGGATGACGTGGCGGCAGGCCGAACCATCAGGCTCGCCCACTGGCCGAACCGTGTTAGCCTGAGCGCGGGAAACCCGGGGAAACGCCAATGAACAGCCTCTTCAACGTCGTCATGCGCATCGTCTCCAGCCTGCTGGGCCTGCTTATGGTCGCCATGGGCGGGATCTGGATCCTGCAGGGGCTGAACATCGCCTTCCGGGTGGGCTTCATGGTCGGCGACAAGCAGTGGGTGCTGTGGGGCGCGATCCTGGCGCTGGTGGGCATGGCCCAGGTGGTCTGGAGCAACACGCGGGCGCGGTGACCGGCGCCATTCCGCCCGGTTGAACTTCCGTGGTAGAAGAACGACATAGGAGCGCGTCAGGGCGAAGTGGACGCCGGTTCGCCCGTCCGACGCGCTCTAAACATTTAGGATAGACCCTTCTCCTCCGGATCAGATGGAATCCATCTGATCCGGGAAGGGTCTAGGAGTTCTCATGTCCGCCACCGACCTCACCGACGCCGACTACCGCAGCGGTCGGATCAAGCTGCATACGCCTGAGGACTTCGAGGGCATGCGCGCCGCCGGCCGGCTGGGGGCCGAGTGCCTCGACATGCTGACCCCCTATGTGGTTCCGGGCGTCGTCACCGATGACCTGGACCGGCTGGCCCGCGAGTTCATCCTCGACCACGGCGCGATCCCGGCCTGCCTGGGCTATCGCGGCTACACCAAGACCGTCTGCATCAGCCCCAACCACATCGTCTGCCACGGCATCCCGGGCGAGCGGGTGCTGCGCGAGGGCGACATCGCCAACATCGACGTCACCGTGATCGTGGGCGGCTTCCACGGAGACACCAGCCGGATGTACGGCGTGGGGCCCGTGGCCCCGCGCGCCAAGCGCCTGGTCGACGTCACCTACGAGGCCTTCGAGCGCGGCCTGGCGGCCGTGAAGCCGGGCGCCCGGACCGGCGACATCGGCCACGCCATCCAGAGCTATGTCGAGTCCATGCGGTGTTCGGTGGTGCGCGACTTCTGCGGCCACGGCCTGGGCCGCGTCTTCCACGACGCCCCCAACATCCTGCACTTCGGCCATGCGGGCACCGGCGAGGTCCTGCGGCCCGGCATGTTCTTCACCATCGAGCCCATGGTGAACCTCGGCAAGCACCCGGTGAAGCTGCTGGCCGACGGCTGGACGGCGGTCACCCGCGACAAGTCACTGTCCGCCCAGTGCGAGCACTCCGTGGGCGTCACCGAGACCGGGGCGGAGGTCTTCACCATCTCCCCCACAGGTCAGTTCAAACCGCCGATCGTAAGCGCCTAAGCGCTTGCCAAAAGCGAACACATGGGGAACATTGTGTCCTCATGGACCGCCCCCTCGCCGTTCAGGACGCAAGCCCCCAGCCTGACCTCTGGCGCACCGCCAAGCCCGCGCCGACGCCCAGGCCCCACCACGCCGGCCACCGCGAACGGCTGCGCGAGCGGGCCCTGGCCGGCGGTCTGGCCGCCCTGCCCGATTACGAGCTGCTGGAAATCTTCCTCTTCCGCTCGATCCCCAAGCGCGACGTCAAGCCGCTGGCCAAGCAGCTGCTGGCCCGCTTCGGCTCCCTGGGCGGCGTCCTGGGCGCCACGCCGGAAGAGCTCAAGACCGTCCGGGGCGTCGGGGACACGGTGGCCCTGGACCTGAAGCTGCTGCACGAGGCCACCCTGCGCGGCGCCCGCGAGGCCGTGGGGAGGCGGCCGGTGATCTCCTCCTGGTCGGCTCTGCTCGCCTATGTGAGGGCGGCCCTGGCGCACGAGGCGCGCGAGCAGTTCCGCGTCCTCTTCCTCGACAAGAAGAACCAGCTGATCGCCGACGAGGTGATGAACCGCGGCACCGTCGACCACGCGCCCGTCTATCCGCGCGAGGTCATGCGCCGGGCGCTTGAGCTCTCGGCCAGCGCCGTGATCCTGGTGCACAACCACCCCTCGGGCGATCCGACGCCGTCGTCCGCCGACATCGACATGACCCGCCAGATCGTCGAGGCGGGACGCGCCCTGCGCATCAGCGTCCACGACCACCTCATCGCCGCCCGCGACGGCGTGGCCAGCCTCAAGGCGCTCGGCCTGTTCTGATGAGGGGATCGATCCAGAACCTCATCCGCCGCGCGGGGGAGGTTCCAGGATCACGGCATGGCCGACCTGGGGATGATCGCGCCTGTGCGCCGCACCACGGCGCGGGACAGCGCCCGCGCTTTCGCCACCGCCAGGTTCGGGGCCAGGCCGTCCAGGCGCGCGGCCAGGTAGCCGGCGTTGAAGGCGTCGCCGGCGCCGGTGGTGTCCAGCGCGCGCACTGGCCGATCGGGGGCCAGCGTCTCCACGGCTCCGTCGATATGGAGGCGCACCGTCCGGTCGTCCGCCCGCTCCACGACCTCGGCGCCGCGCGCCGCCCAGGCGCGCGCGACGGCCTCCGCCGGCTCCGGGCCGTAGACCTCGGCCACGTCAGGGGCGCCCAGAGAGATGAACCGGCAATGCGGGACGACCGCGTCCATCGCCGCCCGCGCCGCTGCGGGGTCCGGCCAGAGCCCGGCCCGGTAGTTCGGATCGAAGGCCACCCTCGCGCCGGCCAGCATGGGAAGGAGCGCCGCACGGCCCGCCTCGCCGATCACCGCCAGCGTCACGCCCGACAGGTAGACGAGGTCCGCCGCCCGCAGCGCGGCGGTCAGCGCATCCAGGTCCGCCAGCGCCATGTAGTCGCGCGCCGGCGCCTCGCCGCGCCAGTAGTGGAACCGTCGCTCCCCCTGGGCGTCCCGCTCGATGGCGTAGAGACCGGGCAGCCTCCCCGGCGCCTCCGCCACCAGCGCACGACCGACGCCCTCGGCGGACATCAGGCCGAGAATGCCCCGGCTGAAGGGGTCGCCCGCGCCCAGCGCCGTGGCGTAGTCCACGGAATGTCCCAGCCGGGCGAGGTAGACGGCGGTGTTGAAGGTGTCGCCCGCATAGGCCAGCGCCGCCGTGGCCCGGCCCGCCGGCCGCAGCTCCACCATGCATTCGCCGATCGCCAGGACGCGGGCCATCCAGGTCTCCTTGGCCCACGCTCATAGCGGCTCCGCCACGCGCTGGGGAAGCCGAGATGGGCGAATCCGCCGCGCACTGCCCGCTTGCAATGATCCGACCCCGGATCAATCTACGGCGGCGCATCCGCGCGAATCCCCCGTGCGAGACCGCCGATGCTGAACTGGTTCCAGGCCCTGCTGCCCAAGGAGGGCAAGTTCTTCGACCACTTCGAAGCCCACTCGAAGACCCTGGTCGCCGGCGCCCAGTCGCTGCGCCACCTGCTGAACGGCGGCGAGGCGGTGCCGCTCTATTGCGCCGAGGTCGCCCGCCACGAGGACGCCGCCGACCAGATCACCCGCGAGGTCCTGCTGTCGGTGCGCCGCACCTTCATCACCCCCTTCGACCGCGGCGATATCCGCGACCTGATCACCTCGATGGACGACGCCATCGACCAGATGCACAAGACCGCCAAGGCGATCACCCTGTTCGACCAGCGCGACTTCCATCCCCACATGCCGAAGCTGGGCGACATCATCGTCAGGACCGCCGCGCTCACCGAGGAGGCCGTGCCCCTGCTGCGCTCGTTGCGCGGCAACGCCGCCCGGCTGAACGCCATCGCCGACGAGGTCACCCGGCTGGAGGACGAGTCCGACAACCTCTACGACGCCGGCATCCGCGAGCTTTATCACGGACCCGCACGCAAGGACCCGATGGCCTTCATCGTCGGCGCCGAGATCTACGACCACCTGGAAAAGGTCGTCGACCGCTTCGAGGACGTGGCCAACCGGATCAGCGCCGTGCTGATCGAGCACCTGTAGGCGCATGGATCTCACCGGGCCGGGCTTGATGCTGATCGCCCTGATCGCGGTCGCGCTGGCGTTCGACTTCCTGAACGGCCTGCACGACGCGGCCAATTCCATCGCCACCATCGTGTCGACCCGCGTGCTGCCGGCGCGTTACGCGGTGATCTGGGCGGCCTTCTTCAACTTCATCGCCTTCCTGTTCTTCGGCCAGCATGTCGCCTCCACGGTGGGCAAGGGGATCATCTCGCCCGGCATCGTGTCCGACGCGGTGATCTTCGGCGCGCTGGGCGGTGCGATCGTCTGGAACATCGTCACCTGGCTGGCCGGCATCCCGTCGTCGTCCTCCCACGCCCTGATCGGCGGACTGCTCGGGGCGGGCCTGGCCAAGGCCGGCTTCAGCCCGGTCGTCTGGGACGGCGTCCTGAAGACCGTGGCCGGCATCGTGGTCTCCCCGGCCCTGGGCTTCGGCCTGGCCCTGGTGCTGGTGCTGATCGTCTCCTGGGCGTTCGTGAAGGCGACGCCCACCTTCGCCGACTCCACGTTCCGCAAGCTGCAGTTCGTCTCGGCGGCGCTGTTCTCCCTGGGCCACGGCGGCAACGACGCCCAGAAGACCATGGGGGTTATCACCGTGCTGCTCTATGCTCACGGCCAGCTCACCGGCGCGTTCCACGTCCCGCTCTGGGTCGTGCTCGCCTGTCAGGCCGCCATGGCGCTGGGCACCTTGATGGGCGGCTGGCGGATCGTCCACACCATGGGCTCGAAGATCACCCGTCTGTCGCCCCAGCAGGGGTTCTGCGCGGAGACCGCCGGCGCGTTGACCCTGTTCTTCGCCACCCATATCGGCGTGCCGGTCTCCACCACCCACACCATCACCGGCGCCATCGTGGGCGTCGGCGCGGCCCGCCGCGTCTCGGCCGTGCGCTGGAATGTCGCCAGGGGGATCGTCTGGGCCTGGGTGATCACCATGCCGATGTCGGGGCTGATCGCCGCCGGCCTCTATTTCCTCGCCAGGTTCGCGGACCGGACCTTCGGCTGATGCCCCAGACGCCCAAGCTCAAGAAGGCCAAGGCCGCCAAGCCGAAGCCGCCGCCCAAGAAGGCCCCGCCGAAACCTTCGAACCGCGAGCCGGACCGTGAGCCCCGCGCCCAGTTCGCCGCCCTGCCGTGGCGCCGCAACTCGGCCGGCGAGGTGGAGGTGCTGCTGATCACCAGCCGCGAAACCCGGCGATGGGTGATCCCCAAGGGCTGGCCGATCAAGGGCATGACGTCGGCCAAGACCGCCGCGCGCGAGGCCTTCGAGGAGGCCGGCCTGATGGGCAAGGTCGGCAAGTCCCCGGTCGGGGCATACGCCTACGACAAGCGCCTGAAGAACGGCCGCCTGCAGCATGTCCGCGTCGCGGTCTTCGCCTTTCAGGTCGAGGCCGAGGCCGAGGAATTCCCCGAGGCCGGGCAGCGCGAGAAACGCTGGGTCTCCGCCGCCGAGGCCGCCGGGCTTGTCGACGAGCCAGAGTTGATGGTCATGCTGGCGACCTTCAAGACTTGATTCGCGGCGCGAGGGGATGTCCCGCTTGATGTTGAAAATCATGGGGCGGGCGTTGCCTGGGTTGATGGTTACGCGGCCCTTGATGTCTCCTCAAGGCCGAAGTGCTTGTCGTGATGGCGTTGCAGAGCGGCGCGCAGGGTGGGTAGCTGGTCGTAG
>CANJXI010000058.1 GCA_947478785.1 Caulobacteraceae bacterium | reverse complement strand
CGTCCGGTCAATGTCCGGTTCATTTCTGACTTAGGCGAGAAGGAAAACCCCTAACCCATTGAAAGTATTGGCGCGCCCGGAACGATTCGAACGTCCGACCCTCAGATTCGTAGTCTGATGCTCTATCCAGCTGAGCTACGGGCGCGCATCGCCTTGGGGCGAGGGCGCGGAACCTAGTCGCGCGGGGCTGAAAGCGCAACCCGGGGGCGGGGAAATTTCGCGCCGCCGGTTCAAGGCACGCCGAAGAGGCCGCCGACGCCCTTGAGGATCGCCCTGCGGCGCTCGGCGGCGGCGTCGGCCGGGGTCTGCGGCTGTTGCTGCTGGCTCCCGCGCTGGCCGCGCCGTCCCCGGCCCTCGTCGTCGCCCATGCCGGGCATGGCCATGCCCAGCATGCCGCCGGTGGCCGAGCGGTAGCGGACCTTGACCTGCCACTGCTGGTTCCAGGCGACCTTGGGGTTACTGGGCCTTGGCGGATAGACGAAGTTCGCCTCGCGGCCATAGGCGACCATCTGGACCAGCGCCTGGGGGGCCGCGTCGAGCACCTCCTTGGGCACGGTGCAGCTGGTGGTCTGCGGCCCCATCAGGGCGTGGCTGGCCACCAGGCGCTCGAGGTCGCCGGGGGCGATATAGTCCGGCATGGCGAAGGCCGCGGCCTGCGTCTCCGAGGAGGTCCACATCACCACCGTCTCGGCCTGGCCGCCGCCGATGGCGCTGGCCAGATAGGCCTGGGCGCCGGCGACCGCGCCCCAGCCGAGCTGGCCCGAGCCACTGGGGTTCTTGGCGTTGGTCGTCAGGTTCAGCGGGCCCAGGAAGTCCTGGGCGGCGTCGAGCGCGAAGCGGATCTCCGGGCTGTAGTTGCCCTGCACCACGTGGTCGCCGACCAAGGAGCCCTCGCTGGGGACCGAGGTGCGGCCCCGCGCGTTGGGCCACTCCCCATAGGTGGCGTTGCGCGACGCCGATGGCGGCTGCATGGGCCGCGCGCCCAGGCCCCGACCCAGCGCCTCCAACCCCGGAGGAACCTTGCCGGCGGTGATCTGGGCGAAGTCGATGACCACCGGCTGGCCCGGCCTGGCGTGTTCGCCGCAGCCCCAGAAGATCAGCATCCGGCCCTTGGGCCGCTGGTACTCGCGCGGGATCGCGGACGGCTCCTCGGACCGAGGCTGGGCCTGGACCGGCTGGGGCGTCACCAGGGGCAGGCTCTGGCCGGCGCCCAGGCCCTGGGGCGGCAGGTGCTGGGCCTCCGGCGCGGGGGCCTTCTGGGACGAGCCGAGCTGCAGGGTGAGGCTGTGCTGCGCCGCCCCGCCGCCGCGCATCATCGCCATCATCTGGGTGACGGATGGCCGTCCGCCGGCGCCGCCCGCGCCGGGCATGCCGAAACCGGTCTGGGTGGCCGCGCTCATCCAGTAGGTGGCGATGGGGCCGGTGACCTTCTGCCCGGCGGGTTGGGCGAACGCCGCCCCCGCGATCCCCGCCACGCCGGCGCACATCAGAAGCTTCCGCCAGACAGCCATGCAGACCTCCCGCCAATCAGCTTGCCCGGACGCTAGCAGGCGCGGACCGGCCCCTCCAGCGGCCTATTTCGGCAGGTCGCGCCAGCAGCGCACCTGGACGCCCGGCCAGGCCGTGGCCTCGAACACCGCGCGCGCCACGGCGCGGGCCAGGCAGTCGGCGGCCAGCGCCCCCAGGCGGGCCACTGTGTAGTCGGCCGCCGCTGGCATCGGCTGGCGCGCGGTGGAGAGCGCGAAGACCACGTCGCCGTCGAAGGGGGCGTGGATGGGCCTGAGCGCGCGGGCCAGGCCGTCCTGGGCCATGATCGCCACGCGGCGGGCCTGGGCGGGGCTGAGCGCCACGTCGGTCGCCACGCAGGCGATGGTGGTGTTGCGTGCGTCGGCGGGACCCTTGGCGAGCCCCCAGTCGTCTGGCGCCGCCGCGAGCCCGGCCGATCCCAGGCCGCCGAACTCGCCTCCGATCTCGTAGGGCGCGGCCCAGAAGCTCCGGCCGCCCGGCGCCACCGCCGAGCCCCAGGCGTTCACCGCCACCAGCGCGCCCACCGCCATCCCGTCGCCGGAGACCACCGAGGCCGAGCCCAGGCCACCCTTCAGCGCGCCCGCCATGGCGCCATAGCCCGCCCCCGCCGTACCCAGCGCGAAGTCCGCCGCCGCGCCCGCCACGGCCGACCGGCCCAGCGCGCGATAGGGCGGATCCTCGCCCCAGGCCTTGTCGCCGCCGTTGGCGATGTCGAACAGGATCGCGGCCGGGATCACCGGCGAGGGCGGCACGCCGGCCACCAGGCCGTAGCCCCGGCCCCGCGCGCCCAGCCAGGCCGCCGCGCCGTCGGCGGCGGCCAGGCCGTAGACCGAGCCCCCGGACAACACCACCGCGTCCACCGCATCCACCAGGTTCTCGGGCGCCAGCGCATCCGTCTCCCGCGTGCCGGGGGCGCCGCCGCGCACGTCGCAGCCGCAGACGGCCCGCGCCTCGGGCAGGATCACGGTGACGCCGGTGCGCGCGGCCGCGTCGTGGGCCTGCCCCACCTTGAGCCCCGGCACGTCGGTGATCAGGTTGCGGGCGCCCGGCCCGGCGCGCGAGGTGCTGTCCATGGATTCGCGAGGTGGCACGACGGAGTGTTTGTTGTCCACGCGCCGCCGCCCTAAATGTCACCCCTCGTCCGCGCCCGGAGACCTTAAGCCCGTGACTCTCGTCCAGCGTCTCCTGCCGCTCGCCCTTGCTGCCCTGTGGATCGGCGGTCCAGTGGAGGCCAAGCCGCCCGCGCCAAGGCCCACCGCCACCGCGGGCCACGTCATGGTGGCCGCGGCCAATCCGATGGCGGTGGATGCAGGTCTGAATGTGCTCAAGCGCGGCGGTTCGGCGGCGGACGCTGCGGTGGCGGTGCAGGCGGTGCTGGGCTTGGTCGAACCGCAGAGCTCGGGCCTCGGCGGCGGCGCCTTCATGACCTACTACGACGCCAAGACCCGCAAGGTCACCGCCTACAACGGCCGCGAGACCGCGCCGGCCGGGGCCACGCCCGAAATGTTCTACGGGCCCGACGGCAAGCCGATGCCCAAGCCCCAGGCGATGGTCAGCGGCCGCTCGGCGGGCGTGCCAGGCGCGGTCGCCATGCTCCACCTGGCGCAGGTCCAGCACGGCAAGCTCGCCTGGTCGGATCTGTTCGCCGACGCCGAGCGGCTGGCCGAGCAGGGTTTTCCCGCCCCCCGGCGGATGGCCGAGGCCGCCTCCTCCCGGGCCCCGCAGGCCCAGCAACCCGACGCGATCGCCTACTTCACCAAGCCTGATGGAAGCCGGATCAAGCCTGGGGACACCGTCCGGAACCCCGCCTATGCCGCGACCCTGCGCAAGATCGCCGCCGAGGGCCCCAAGGCCATCCTGGAAGGGCCCATCGCCGAGGCCATCGTCGCCAGGCTGCAGAAGGACCCGCTGCCCGGGACCATGACGCTGAAGGACCTGGCGGGCTACCGGCCCAAGGCCACGCCGGCGGTCTGCCGTGCCTACCGGGTCTACGTCGTCTGCGCGCCCCCCGCGCCGTCTGGCGGCCCCGCCGTGCTGGAGGGCCTGGGCATCCTGCAGCGCACCGATATCGCCAGCCACCCCAACGACGCCCAGGGCTGGTACCTGTTCTCCCAGGCGAGCCGCCTGATGTACGCCGACCGCGACCGCTACTATGGCGACCCCGACTTCGTGGATGTGCCGATGGAGGGCCTGCTGGCGGCCGACTACCTCGACGCTCGCGCCAGGCTTATCGGCCCCGTCGCCGGCCCGCCGCCCGGGCCCGGCAAGCCCAAGGGGGCCGGCGTCCGCGGCGCCGACCAGACGCAGGAGCCCGGCGGCACCACCCACTTCGTGATCGTCGATGGGGCCGGGAACGCCGTCTCCATGACCACGACGGTGGAGAGCGTGTTCGGCGACGGCCGGATGGTGGGCGGCTTCTTCCTGAACAACCAGCTCACCGACTTCTCCTTTAGTCCGAAGGACAAGGACGGGGCGCCCGCCGCCAACGCGGTCGCCCCGGGCAAGCGGCCGCGCTCGTCCATGGCCCCGGCCATCGTGCTGGACCGCCAGGGGCGCTTCGTGGCCGCGGTGGGCTCGCCCGGCGGCCCCTCGATCCTGGCGTTCAACCTGAAGGCCCTGGTGGGCGTCCTCGACTGGAAGCTGCCGATGCAGGAGGCCCTCGCCCTTCCCAACCTGATCGCCGTCGGCAACTTCTACGCCTCCGAGCCCGACAAATATCCGCCGGGCGTCGTCGCGGGCCTCGCCGCCAAGGGCGTGACCTTGGCCGGCGGCAATTTCGGCGAAGGCTCCGGCCTGCACGGCGTCGAGGTCACGCCTGCCGGCCTGCGCGGCGGCGCGGACCCGAGGCGCGAGGGCGTGGCGAAGGGGTATTAGGCTTGAACCGACGCCTTGAGGCGCTGCGGCAAGTGCCTGACCAAGCCCTATCACCCGTGGACCAACGGCCAGGCCGAGCGGATGAACCGCACCGTCAAGGACGCCACGATCAAGACCTACCACTACGACGACCTCGAAAGCCTCAAGGCTCATGTCCTGGCCTTCGTCACGGCTTACAATTTCGCCAAGCACCTGAAGGCGCTGCGATGGCGAACGCCCTACCAAGTCATCTGCGAGGCCTGGACCAAGAAACCATCAATCTTCAAGATCGACCCGCACCACCTCATTCCGGGACCACACACCTAGCGGTTCGTGCTGGGGCTCCGGCCAGACTAAGTTCACCAAGTGCGATCAGGCGTCTACCGGCTCCGCGGACCATGCCCCTCCGTCACTGGGCAGGTCACCCTTGAACCACCTGACCCGGCCGAAGCGCGGATCGCTGGTCAGTGCGGAATGGAGGCTGCGCAGGAACTCCGCATAGGGCCTGCGATCTGGCCAAAGGCGGAATGTCATGTCTTGGCTCACGAGCACGAATTCGTGGATCTTGGTGAGCCGCACCCAGAACCTGCTCTTCCGTCGTATCGCGTCGAACTCCCAACCCAGTTCGTAGCAGTTTTCCGGCGTTGAGACCTCGTAGCCAGACCTGACCAGCATCCCAGCGATGGCCTCGGCGACATTCTGCCCCGCGAATTGAAGCTCGTCGCCATCTTCGCCGTCCTCGCCGTAAACGGTGTCGTCGGGAAAATCGGCGTTGAACTCGACGTTGCTCCTCGGCTTCACCATGCTGGATCGCCTCCTTCCAGATCATAAACCGCGCCACCGGCGGCTGCGCCCAATCCGCCAACCCGCGCCTTCAGCGGCGCCGGACTGCCGTGCCAGAGCTGGCCCGCGAGCCCATATCGCTCCTGATTCAGTCTCCTGCCGCTCCAACCTTCACCACGCACGACCGGGCCGCCATGGTACCGCGGGTCAACCTTGTAGTGGAGCTCGTAGAAATCTCCCCGGCTGATTCCCTCCGGCTTCAGGACGTTGAAAACGCTATCGCTATAGCTTTCGGGCAGCCCAAACCGCCGCGGCCCGAAATGATGCCCCATCCCCGAAGCCGGATAAGGCTCCGCAAGCCGTTTGGCGGCCTTGGGAGTGAAGCCCTGCGCCAGATACCTCTCGACATTGCCGACATTCGAGATCCGGCCAAACCCCTTCACCGCCTTGGCCGCAGGTCCGCCTACCACGAGCGAACCGGCGTCAAATAGGAGTTCGCCCTGGTTCTTGCCGATATCGAAGTTGCGACGCAGTTCGCCCGAGAACGTCGGCGCCGCCGGTGTCGCAGACGGATCCAGATCGCGACGCCACTGCTGCGCTTGACCATTCAGATCCCTGACAACGCTGCGGGGATCAGCGATGCCCTTGCGAACATAGTCGACGGTCTCTCGCCCAGCGTTGACGGCGCCGCGGTGGAGTTGCTCCCGCGCCGATTCATCGGAGGGATCGATGAGGCGCCCGACGAAGTTCACTCCGTCAGCAAGCCCTTGAACCGTGTGAACGCCACCACGCACGACACCAGCCAGATTTCCGGCCCTGCGCGCCACGTCGACCGCAACCCCCCTGGCTCGCGGGTCCTGCCCCACGCGCTTCAACACATCGTCGGCGTTGCGCCTGACCTCGCGGACTGCATTCGACACGGCCGCTGCGGCACGCGCCTCTTTCGCCTGCACGACCTTGACGCCATGCCGCATGACCTCACTGGGGGAGATTAGTTGAAGATCCTGGCCCGCTCTGATCGCCCGGCCATAGGCCTCATGCCCGGCCGCCTCGGCCTTCCGGGCGAACCGAGCCACCTCTCGGCGTCGACGGTCCATATATTCGAATATGCTTTCGCCCATACCTCGCCAGCGGCCGAAAGGCCGCCTCCTGCCATTGTCAAGAAGTGTGCTGGACACCCCGCCGCGACATCGCGCCTAGCACGACCGAAGAATGACACAGGCCGATTGCACAATCAAGAACAAATCATGAACACTTAGGCTGGAATGGTAACGCCATCGATTGTCTCTACCCGCCCTTCTCCACCCCACTCTTCGCCCGGGCCCGCCGTGTCGGCTCCGGCGCGCCCGGCAGGCGGAGTTCGAACGTCGCGCCCTTGTCGCTGTTGGCGACGAGGGTCAGGTCGCCGCCGTGGCCCTGGGCGAGTTCGCGGGCGATGGCCAGGCCCAGGCCCGCCCCGTCCGGCCGGCCGGAGCCGGCGAAGGGCTGGAACAGCCGCTCGCGGGCCCGCTCGGGCACGCCCGGCCCATTGTCGGCCACGCGGATCAGGCTGACGTTGTCGGCCCTGGTCAAAGTCACCTCGATGCGGCCGGCCTTTCGACGCCCCTCCTGGTGCTCGATCGCCTGGCGGGCGTTGCGCAGCAGGTTGGCGAGGATGCGGTGCAGCTGGTCCGGGTCGGCGCTGACCTGCTCGCTCTGAGCGATCCTGCAGACCAGGTGGATCCCCGTCTCGTCGATGCGGGCCTCCTCGGCGGCGACCGCGACGGCGGCGGCCAGTGGCACGGGCCGGGGCTCCGGGGCGGCCTCCTGGGTCTTGCCGTAGGCCAGCACGCCCGAGGCCAGCTTCACCGCCCGGTCCAGCGCCCGCTCCAGCCGGGGCAACGCCTGGCTGACCTTGGGGTCCTTCAGCGCCGCCAGCCGCTCCGAGGCGATCTGGGCGCTGGTCAGCATGTTCTTCAGGTCGTGGTTGATCTTGGCCACCGCCTCGCCCAGCGCCGCCAGCCGGGCCCGCGAACTCAGCGCCACACGCAGGTCGGCCTGCATCCGGTCGAGCTCGCTCTCGGCCCGGCCGATCTCGTCCTTGCGGCCCGAGAGCAGCACACGGGCCTCCGGGTCGTCGGGGTCAGCGCGGAACCGCTCCATGGCGTTGGTGATCCGCTGCATCGGGCGGACCAGGAAGAAGTTCAGCGACAGGTAGACCACCCCGCCGGCCGCCATGGAGACGAGCGCTGTGACCAGCACCAGGCGCCAGAGCTGGCTCCACAGCAGCTTCTTCAGCTCGGTGTCGGGGGCGACGATCTCCACGAAGTCGCCGCGCCGGAAGCGGGGCTCGGCGACCACCCGGACCATCCGGCCCTCACCGCCCATCAGGGTCTGGAACGGCGCCGCCAGCCAGGAGGCCGGCGCCTGGTCGCGCAGGTCGACGAGGTAGGGCGTGCGCTGGCCGCGGGGCCCATCCAGCACCAGCCGGCGCATGCCGTCGGTCTGGATTGCCACGCGGGTGACGCCGGCGCCCTCCAGCAACTGGGCGGCGATCTTGTCGGAGACCTTGCGGTTAGGGGCGACGTCGGGGGCGAGGGAGGCGAGCTCGCCCGCGCGGATGCGGTCGAGCAGCCACTGCTCCTCATAGGCCGCGAGCGCCGGCGGCAGGGCGAAGGCCCCGGCCAGCACGCCGAACAGGATCGTCAGGGTGAGGAGGCGCGCGGAGAGGCCGCCCGGCCAGAAGAAGCGGGACCTCTCCGGCCTGGATTGCTCCCGTGGCGTTGGGCCGTCGGCCATCGGCAACCCGTAATCCAGCGCGACCGGTTCGGCAACGCGACCCATGGCCCTGGGGTTCAGCTGGCGCCGATTGCCTCAGAGACAGACGTGAAGCCGTCCGCCTGCAAGCGCTGCGCCAGTTCGCGCTTGATCCGGGTCACGAGGCCTGGACCCTCGAACACCAGGGCGGAGTAGAGCTGGACGGCGCTGGCGCCCGCGCGGAGCTTCTCATAGGCTTCCGCCCCCGAGCCGATCCCGCCAACACCCACCAGGGCGAGACGACCGGCGGAAGCCTGGGCGAAATCCCGGAGCACCCGTGTGGAGAGCGTGGTCAGCGGCGCGCCGGACAGCCCGCCCGCCTCCTCCCGGAACGCCGATTTGAGCGCCGGCCGCGAGACCGTCGTGTTCGAGACCATCACCCCCGCCAGGCCCTGGGCGATACTGGTCTCGACGATACTCTCCACCTCGCCGGCCTCCAGGTCGGGCGCCACCTTGAGGAACATCGGGACTCGGCCCGCCGGCGGCAGGGCGTCGCGGGCTTCCGCCAGCCTGCCCAGCAGTTCCTCCAGCGCCGCCTTGGTCTGCAGCGCCCTGAGCCCGGGCGTGTTGGGCGAGGAGATGTTGATGGTGAAATAGCTGGCCAGGCCCCAGAGGCGCCGCAGGCCCGCGACGTAGTCGCCGACCCGATCCTCGGAGTCCTTGTTGGCTCCTATGTTGGCGCCGACCACGCCTAGGCCACGCCGCGCGAGCCGGCCGGCGAAGGCCTCCAAGCCCCGGTTGTTGAAGCCCATGCGATTGATCACCGCCCAGTCCTCGGTGAGCCGGAATAGCCTGGGCCGGGGATTGCCGGCCTGGGCCAGCGGCGTCACCGTCCCGCACTCCACGAAGCCAAAGCCCGCCCGCAGCATGGGCGCGAACACCTCGGCGTCCTTGTCGAACCCCGGCGCGAGGCCAACCGGATTGGGCAGCGCCATGCCGGCGAGCGTGGTCGCCAGGATCGAAGGGTCGCGCCCGCCGGCCGGGCCCAGGCCCAGCTTCAGGCCACGGATCGCCAGGCCGTGGGCGTCCTCCGGGTCGAGGCCCCGCAGCGCCCGCGTGGCCAGGCCGTGCAGCGCGCTCACCTTGGCGTACCGACGTCGGGGATACCGTCCGCGTCGAGCGGCGCCGGCGTGACCTCCAGCACGAGGCCCGCGTCGAGATCGCCGTAGAGGTGCGGGAACAGCGCCCCGCCGCGCGACGGCTCCCAGCGCAGGGCCGCGCCCAGGTCGTCGGCCTCCACCGCCAGCACGATGAGGCCGGCCTGGCCCGCGAAATGCCGGCGCGCGGTCTCCTGGGCCTGAGCCGCCGTGGAGAAATGGATATAGCCGTCCGCCAGATCGACGGCGGAGCCCGTGAAGCGTCCGACGCGGCGCGCCGCCTCCCAGGCCTCAGCGGTGAGGATCTTGTAGATGCGGCTCAAGCGTCCCGCCCGGGGAGGAACAGCCCGTCGTAGGCGGGCCGGCCGTTGTCGTCGATCAGGAACACCGCCGCCGAGGCCGTCGGGAACTGCCGCTGCGCGCGGGCGATCAGCGACGGGGGCGCGCCGCCCTCGGTGAGCAGTTGGACCGTCAGCTCCTGCAGGCCCGGATTGTGGCCGACGACCATCACGGCGTTGACCGTCCTGGCCACCGCCGCCGCCAGGTCCCGGATCAGGCCCGAATCGGCGTGGTAGAGTTCATCCTCGAAACGCACCTGGGCCCGGGGGAAGTGGGCCCCCGCCTCGGCCCAGGTCTCCCGCGTGCGCGCCGCCGGCGACACCAGGGCCAGGTCCGGCGTCATGCCCAGGTCGGCCAGGTGCGCGCCCATGGCCGCCGATTCGGCGTGGCCGCGCTCGGCCAGGCGGCGGTCGAAATCCTCGCCGCTCTCGGAATCCGCCTCGGCCTTGCCGTGCCGGAAAAGGATCAGCCGCTTCATCGATGCTCCGCCCCGTCCCGTCCCTCATAGCCGCCCCGGCATCGGCTGCGAAGCCATTGACAGTGATTGGGGTTGGCAGTCCAAGGCCCCCATGACGGTGACGGCCTCCGCCAGCCCCGCGATCGAGACCCATGCCGGGACCCACAGGTTTCCGGCGGGCAAGGCCCTGCGCCTGGATTCCGGCGCCACGCTGGAGCCGCTGGAGATCGCCTACGAGACCTATGGCCGGCTGAACGAGGCCCGCACCAACGCGATCCTGGTCTGCCACGCGCTCACCGGCGACCAGCACGCGGCCTCCATCCACCCGGTGACCGGCAAGCCCGGTTGGTGGAGCCGGGTGATCGGGCCCGGCCTGCCGCTGGACCCCGAGCGCTACTTCATCATCTCCACCAACGTGGTCGGCGGCTGCATGGGCTCGACGGGCCCCGCCTCGCAGGACGCCAGGACCGGCGAGCCCTACGGCCTGACCTTTCCGGTCATCACCATCGCCGACATGGTCCGCGCCCAGGCCCTGCTGGTCGAGGCGCTGGGCATCGAGACCCTGCTGGCCGTGGTCGGCGGCTCGATGGGCGGGATGCAGGTGCTGCAGTGGGCGGCGGACTATCCCGAGAAGCTGTTCAGCGCCGTCTGCATCGCCGCGGCCGCGCGCCACTCGGCCCAGAACATCGCCTTCCATGAGGTCGGCCGCCAGGCGATCATGGCCGATCCCGAATGGCGGGCCGGCGCCTACATGAAGGCCCGCGTGCGCCCCGAGAAGGGCCTGGCCGTGGCCCGCATGGCCGCCCACATCACCTACCTCTCCGAGCAGGCCCTGCAGCGCAAGTTCGGCCGCGAGCTGCAGCGCGACGGCCTGTCCTGGGGTTTCGACGCCGACTTCCAGGTGGAGAGCTACCTGCGTCACCAGGGGACCAGTTTCGTCGACCGCTTCGACGCCAACTCCTACCTCTACATCACCCGCGCGCTCGACTACTTCGATCTGGCCGCCCAGCATGGCGGGGTGCTGGCCAACGCCTTCGCCAAGGCCCGCGGCGTGCGCTTCTGCGTGCTCTCGTTCTCGTCGGACTGGCTCTATTCCACCGCCGAGAGCCGCGACATCGTGCGCGCGCTGAACGCCGCCGGCTGCCGCGCCAGCTTCGTGGAGATCGAGACCGACAAGGGCCACGACGCCTTCTTCCTCGACGAGCCTCAGCTCGACGCCACGCTGCGCGGCTTCTTCGCCGCCACCGCCCACGCGCGGGGCCTTGCGTGAGCCCTAGCGCCAACCCGAACGGCCGGGAGGATTTCCGCGAAATCCTGCGCCTGGTGCGTCCGGGCGCGCGGGTCCTCGACGTCGGCTGCGGCTCGGGTGAGCTTCTGGAACTGCTGATCGAGGGCAAGCAGGTCGACGCCCAGGGCCTGGAGATCAGCCAGGCCGGCGTCTCGGCCTGCCTCGCCAAGGGCCTGGCGGTGGTGCAGGGCGACGGCGACCGCGACCTCGACCACTTCCCGACGCGGGCCTTCGACTACGCGATCCTATCCAAGACCCTGCAGCAGATGCGCGAGCCTCGCCACGTGCTCTCCGAACTCCTGCGGATCGCCGGCCAGGCGATCGTCTCGGTGCCGAACTTCGGCCACTGGCGGATGCGGGCCTCGCTGATGACGCGCGGCCGGATGCCGGAGACCCGCGCCCTGCCCGATCCCTGGTGGTCGACGCCCAACATCCACCTGTGCACGCTGCGCGACTTCACCGACCTCTGCCGCGAGCTCGAGCTGCGCATCGACGCCTGCGCGGCGCTCTCCAGCGGCAAGCCGGCGCGGCCGATTCGCCCCGATGGCGCGCTTGAGAACTGGCGCTCGGAGACCGCCCTCTTCCTGCTCAGCCGCCGTCACGACGACACGCCGGGCGCGGTTCCGCGCGACCTGTTCGGAGACGTGGATATGCCGAAGCCCGAAGCGCCGAAGCGCAAGCGGCGCTGACGCTTCGCTACCCCGCGATGGCGGCGGCGTCGCGGTCCCCGGTGCGGATGCGCAGCGCCTGTTCCAGGTCAAGGACGAAGACCTTGCCGTCGCCGATCTTGCCGGAGTTGGCGGTGCGCGCCACCGCCTCGACCACCGCGTTGGCGATGTCGTCGGGGACGGCGATCTCCAGCTTCACCTTGGGCAACAGCTTCACCTCGTATTCGGCGCCGCGATAGACCTCTGTCTTGCCGCGTTGGCGGCCGTAGCCGCGCACCTCGGTGACGGTGAGGCCCGAGGCGCCGGCCTCGGTCACCGCATCGAGCACCGCGTCGAGGCGGCTGGGCTTGATCACCGCGACGATCATCTTCATGGCGCTGGCTCTCCGGTTGCGCCGCGGACGGCGGGGTTCGACGCAAGGCTACGGCCTTCCCGCGCCGGCTCCAAGGGGTTGCGGGGCCGCCGGCTTTCCGGCGCGGGTGAAAACGGCGCGCCGCTGGGGGCGGGAGAGAGCACGGGGCGGCCGGTCCGGACCCTGGCGCGCAGCGCCTTGGGCTTGACGGCGAAGGTCTGCTTGACCGCCTCCATCAGCACCACGCCGGAAAAGCCCGGCCACAGGCGCGATCCGGTCTGCTCGAATCCCTCGGCCCAGCCGGCCATCCAGGCCATCGGCGGCACATAGAGCGCCCGGGTCCAGCCCGAAGGCTCCAACTCCGCCTCCCGCAGCAGCTCGGCCAGCTGGCTGCGGCTGTAGGGGCGGCCGTGGCCGAACGGGGTCTTCTCCGAATTGGCCCAGGGCCCGTTGCGCGCGGCGGTGGCGACCACCACCCGGCCGGAGGGCGCCAGCACCCGCCAGACCTCGCGCAACAGGCCGGCCGGATCGGGGCTCTCCTCCAGCCCGTGGACCACCAGGATGCGGTCGAAGAGCGCGTTGGCGAACGGCAGACTGTCCTCGCCCACCAGAACCGAAAGGTTGCGCTCGCCGCCTGGCCAGACCTCGACGCCCTGCTGGGCCGGCATGGCGGCCACCACGCGGCGGGCCGCCCGCCGCAGGGGCGCCACGAACGGCGTCGCATAGCCTAGCGCAAGCACGTCGAGGCCGTGGGCGTCGCCCCAGGCTTCCAGCACCTTGCGGCCGACCATGGCGCGGGCCGCCCGGCCCAGGTCGGAGGCGTAGAACTGACGAAGCTCGAGGACGTCGCGGCGCATATTGCGATGGCTATGCTCGACTAAGGGTCCGCGCCAACCTAAATCGCACGGCGGCGTCCGTCGCGCCGGCCAGGAGTTCACCGATGCCGCTTACCGTCCGCCAGTTCGCCTGCCTGTCTGACAACTATGGCTTCCTCGCCCGCGACGAGGCGACCGGCAGGACCGCCTGCATCGACACGCCCGACGCCGCCGCCATCCTGGCCGAGCTGAAGGCCCTGGGCTGGGGCCTGGATTTCATCCTCAACACCCACTGGCACGAGGACCACGCCGGCGGCAACGCCGAGGTCGTGGCCGCCACGGGCGCGGTCGTCGTGGGTCCCGCCGAGGTCACCCGCATGGCGCCGCTGGACCGCGAGGTCCGGGGCGGCGACACGGTCATGCTGGGCGAGACCAGGTTTGACGTCATCGAGACCGGCGGCCACACCCTGGGCCACATCGCCTATCATGACGCCGCCGACGCCATCGCCTTCGTCGGCGACACCCTGTTCGCGCTGGGCTGCGGCCGGATGTTCGAGGGCACCGCCGACCAGATGTGGACCAGCCTGCAGCGGCTGGCCGCGCTGCCCGACAAGACGACCGTCTACTGCGCCCACGAATACACCGCCGCCAACGCCCGCTTCGCGTTGTCGGTGGACGACGACCCGGCGCTGAAAGCGCGGGCGGCCCAGGTGTTCGCGGCCCGCGAGCGCGGCGAGCCCACCGTGCCCACTACTATCGGCGCGGAGAAGGCCACCAACCCGTTCCTGCGGGCGCCGAGGCTGGCCGAGCGGGTCGGCGCCGACGGCGGGCCCGACTACCAGGCGTTCGGCGCGGTCCGCGCGGCGAAGGACAACTTCAAGGGTTAGGGACCTCTAGCGGCCGCCGAATACGATCTGCACGATGCGGTCCGAGGATGGCCGGCCAGCCAGGCCCTGGGGCGGCGCCACGGTGATCCGCATCGTGCCCTGGCTGAAGGTGGCCGAGGCCTTGCGCCCTTCGGTCAGGAACACCCGGCGCAGGCGCGCCAGCAGGCCCCGCCCCTCCGGCCGCTCGGCGATCCGCACCACCGCCAGGCTGGCCACCAGGGCGGCGTCGGCGATCAGCGCCGAGGAGCCGGGATTGGCCTCGGCGTCGAACAGGATGCCGTGGCGGGCCGCGCGGCTGGCGCGGAAGCTTGCCTGGGTGAGTTTCTCGAACAGAGCCTGCGGCCCCAGCGGGCTGAGCCGCAGGGGATTTCCGCCGCCCGACAGCGCCGCGGCGGAGCCGCCGGGCCGCTGATCGGTGAACAGCGTCAGTCCGCCCAGCCGGGTGGCCCTGAGCATCGGCTCGCCCAGGTCGTTCTTGTAGATCACGTCGCCGCGCGGCGCCGGCTGCGGCTGCAGCACCCACACCTCAAGGCTACTCTCGAATTTCAGCAGAGGCCGGGGCTGACTGCGGTCGAGGGTGAAGACATCGCCGTCTTCGGAGACATAGCGCGCCACCGGCGGCGCGGCGGGCTGGCGGCCTTCCGCCGGCCGCGCCCCGAACAGGCCCTCGCGGAGACTTTCGGGCGCGGCGAGCGCCTGGCTTGCGAATCCCAGGACGCCAGCGAACATGGCCGCCGCGAACCTCGTCCTTGAATTCGCCGTTGGCTCGTCCGTCATGACCGACAATGTGATGCCGGTTGACTGAGGCGCTTTTTCGACGCGGCCAAGGCCATCTGGTGTGGCGGTTCGGACGGCCCAGCCACGCAGGCGGCGCGCACGGCCGGGAGCTTCGAAACAATAGGTCACGGCGGGACCATAGTCTGGCCCCGCGCCGGCATCGATCCCCAAGTTCGCCCTGCCCCGCCGCGGCGGGTCTAGGACATGTATTGGCCGCCGTTCAAGGTCAGGGTGGAGCCGGTCACATAGCCGGCGCGCTCTCCAGCCAGGAAGGCCACCATGTCGGCGATCTCCTCGCCCCGGCCGAGCCGGCCCACCGGTATGCCGGCGATGATCCCTTCCAGCACCTTGGCCGGCACTGCCTGGACCATGTCGGTGTCGATGTAGCCCGGCGCGATGGCGTTCACCGTGATGCCCTTCTTGGCGTTCTCCAGGGCCAGCGCCTTGGTGAAGCCGATCATCCCGGCCTTGGCCGCGGAATAGTTGGTCTGGCCGATCTGGCCCTTCTGGCCGTTGATCGAGGAGATGTTGATGATCCGCCCCCACTCGCGCTCGCGCATGCCCTCGATCACCTGGCGGGTCATGTTGAAGAGCGAGTCCATGTTCACCCGGACCACCTCGCCCCACTGCTCGGAGTCCATCCGGTGGAACACCCCGTCGCGGGTGATGCCCGCATTGTTGACCAGGACGTCGATGGGCCCAAGTTCGGCCGCCACCCGCTCGGCGGCGCTCTGGCAGTCGGCGAAGTGCCCGACGTTGCCCTTGACCACCATGATGCCGAGGTCCTTGGCGCAGGCCTCGGCGACGGCGTCGTTGCCGGAATAGCCCGCCGCCACCTTCATCCCGTCGGCCTTCAGCCGTTCGACGATCGCGCGTCCGATGCCACGGGTTCCACCCGTGACCAGGGCCACTCTTGCCATCCGTTTCGCTCCCTACGAACGGCGCCGGTTCATCCGGCGCGCGTATGAATCAGACCGTCTCGACGCACATCGCCACGCCCATGCCGCCGCCGACGCACAGCGTCGCCAGGCCCTTGGACGCGCCCGAGCGCTTCATCTCATGCAAAAGGGTGGTCAGGATCCGCGCGCCCGACGCGCCGATCGGGTGGCCGATGGCGATGGCCCCGCCGTTGACGTTCACCTTGGCCGGATCGAGCCCCAGGTCGCGGACGACGCAGATCGACTGGGCCGCGAAAGCCTCGTTGGATTCGATCAGGTCCAGGTCGGCCACCGCCCAGCCGGCCTTCTCCAGGGCCTTGCGGCTCGCCGGGATCGGGCCGGTGCCCATGATCTCCGGATCGACGCCGGCGCTGGCCCACGAGGCGATGCGGGCCAGCGGCTTGAGGCCGCGCTTCTTGGCCTCGTCGGCCGACATCAGCACCAGGGCGGCCGCGCCATCGTTGAGACCCGACGCGTTGGCGGCGGTCACCGAGCCTTCCTTGTTGAAGGCCGGGCGCAGGCCCGACATGCTTTCCAGCGTGGCCCCGTGACGGATGTATTCGTCCTGGTCGACCACCGTGTCGCCCTTGCGGCCCTTGATGGTCACGGGGGCGATCTCGCCGACAAACCGGCCGGCCTTCTGGGCCGCCTCGGCCTTGTTCTGGCTGGCGACGGCGAACGCATCCTGCTCGCCGCGGGTGATCTGCCAGCGCGCGGCGATGTTCTCGGCGGTCTGGCCCATGTGGTAGCCGTGGAAGGCGTCGATCAGGCCGTCCTTGATCATGGTGTCCACGAAGGTGGTGTCGCCCATCTTCGTGCCGACGCGCAGCTGCGAGGCGTGCGGCGACTGGCTCATGCTTTCCTGGCCGCCGGCCACCACGATGTCGGCCGAGCCGTCCTGGATCTGCTGGGCGGCCAGCGCCACGGCGCGCAGGCCCGAGCCGCAGAGCTGGTTCAGGCTCCAGGCGGGCGTCTCGATGGGCAGGCCCGCGTTGATCGAGGCCTGACGGGCCGGACCCTGGCCGGCGCCGGCCTGCAGAACCTGGCCCATGATCACTTCGTCCACATCCGCCGACGTGATGCCGGCGCGCTCCACGGCGGCCCGGATCGCGATCCTGCCAAGTTCGTGGGCGGGCAGGCTCGACAGCGCGCCGTTGAAGGATCCCACCGGCGTGCGGACGGCGGAAACGATGACGATGTCGCTCATGGCGTGCTCCCGGAAGTCGTCAGGCTCGACGGCCTTTTCACATCCATTGGCGGCTTGATGAATTTCCGCAAGCTCACATAGATTTATCGCCCCATTTGCCAATTTGCTCGCATCCGCGATACTGCAGTGCAGAACAAGGGGTCGGCCAAGGTGCGGACCCAGCAAAGGAATTGGGATGGCCGACACCGAAGGGACCGCTGGCCCGCAAGGCGAGAAGGTCGTGATCAAGAAGTACGCCAACCGGCGGCTCTACAACACGGCTTCGTCCAGCTACGTGACCCTCGAGCACCTGTCCGAGATGGTGAAGCAGGACGTCGATTTCGTGGTCTATGACGCCAAGACCAACGAGGACATCACCCGCTCGGTGTTGACCCAGATCATCTTCGAGGAGGAGAGCCAGGGTCAAAGCCTGTTGCCGATCCAGTTCCTTCGCCAGCTGATCGGCTTCTACGGCAATTCCATGCAGGCGTTCCTGCCCAGCTATCTCGAACTCTCGCTGTCCAGCTTCACCGATCAGCAGGAGCGCATGCGCAAACAGTTCGGCGCCCTGGGCCAGACGACCCCCGGCATCGGCGCCTACGACGAGCAGATCCGCCAGAACCTCGCACTCTTCGACCGCGCCATGAAGATGTTCTCACCGTTCAACTTCGCGGCCCCTCGCACCGAACCCCCGGCTGCGGCCAGCGGCCCCGCCGAGCCCGCCCCGCCCCCGGCTACCGACGACGCCTTGACCACTCTCCGCAAGCAGATGGAGGCGATGCAGGCCCAGATCGAGAAGCTCGCCAAGGGATAGCGCTTTTCCTTCCGGCCCACCTGCGGTCATACTGATCCCATGGCCATCGATCCGATCCGCAAGGTCCCGCCTTCGCGCCGGCCGCACAAATCCTCCGCGGAAGGCTCGGAGCGGGCGGATGAGGCCGCGAGCGCCAACCTGCCCGTGCCCGTGGAACCCGCTGTCACCGTCGGTCCGGCCGCCCCCATCGACGGGGCCGGGGCGCTGGAGGCGCAGCTGCTCGGCCAGACCGGGGCCCGCCGGGGCCTGCGCGCCGGCGCCACCGTCATCGACACCGCGAAGGCCAGCTACAACCGCACCCAATGGTCCGGCGAAAAGGACCGCCGCACCCCCAAGGGCCGCATGACCAAGACGGATGTCTAGGAACGACCCGGCAAAGGCTGCCGCGCAGGCTCGCCGCGGCTGAGGTCGTCGCCCAACGAAGGACGATTTCGCCCCGTCACCGCCGCCCCACAGGCTGGCGCCAGTCTTGCTTAACCGTGCGTTGACCATCGACCACGGGCGGGACCCATGCTGCAGGCCGCGACACACCTATTCCGCTTCCTTGAGCTCGCCACGGTGACGTTGATCTTCACCGCGCTGACTTGAACGAGCCCGCCTAGATCTCGTCGACGCCGCCCGGATCGCGGGCGCGGGCCTGCAGCCAGATCACGCCGGCCAGGTCCGAGAGCGACGCCCACAGACGGCCGAGGTTGGTGTATTTCGAGCGCCCGGTCTGGCGGTGCCGGTGGTTCACCGGCAAGAACGCCGTCACGTAACCCTCCCGCTGCATCAGGGCCGGCAGGTAGCGGTGGATGTGGTCGAAGTAGGGAAGCCGGAGGAAGGCCTCTCGGCGGAAGGCCTTCAGCCCGCAACCGGTGTCGTTGGCCGTGTCGCTCAGGAGCCGTTTCCGGACCCCGTTGCCGATCCGCGAGGCGACCTTCTTGGCCTGGCTGTCCTGGCGCTTGACCCGCTCGCCGCCCACCAGCGTCAACTCCGCGGGGCCGGCGGCCAGCGCATCGACCAGCGCCGGCCCGTCGGCGGGATCGTTCTGCCCATCGCCGTCCAACGTCACGATGATCGCGCCGCGCGCGGCCAGCACGCCCGAGCGGATCGCCCGGCTCTGGCCGGAATTCCTGCGATGCGCCAGGACGCGTAGCTGCGGGATCTCCGACGACAGTGACTTCAACGCCGCCCGCGTGCCGTCGCGGCTGGCGTCGTCCACGAAGACGATCTCGAAGCTGCGACCCTTGAAGGCCTGAGCGATTTCGCGGGCCAGGGCGGGCGCCGCGCCCTCCTCGTCGAACACCGGCACGACCACGGACACGTCGGGCGCAGTTGCTGGGGCTTCGGCCATGCGCCTCCTTAGCGGAAAAGACGCCGTTGGAAAGGATCGTGCTATCTAGCCGTCATGACGCTCGAAGGTGAACTGGCGCGCTTCAGCCGTGGGTGGCGGGGACCCGTCGTGGCCGCGCTCGTCGCCTTCCTGGCCGGCCTGCCAGGGCTGATCGCCGTGCCCCCGCTGGACCGCGACGAGGCCCGCTTCGCCCAGGCCACCGCCCAGATGCTGGAGACCGGCGACTTCGTGGTGATCCACTACCAGGATCAGCCGCGCTTCAAGAAGCCGGTGGGTATCCACTGGCTGCAGGCCGCCAGCGTCTCGCTGTTCTCCAGTCCGGAGGCGCGGCAGATCTGGGCCTACCGCATCCCCTCGCTGCTGGGCGCGATGCTGGCGGCCGGCGCCTGCGCCTGGGGCGCACAGGCCTTCTTCGGAGGGCCGGCCGGACTGCTGGCGGGGGCGATGCTGGGAACCACCTTCCTGCTCTCCACCGAGGCGCTGATCGCCAAGACCGACGCGGTGCTCTGCGGGAGCACCATGCTGGCGATGGCGGCGCTGGCCCGGTTCTACGCCGCCGCGCGCGGCGGGCCGCCGGCCGGCCGCGCGCTCTGGGCGATCTTCTGGCTGGCGCTGGCAGTGGCCACCCTGGTGAAAGGCCCCGTCGCCCTGCTGGTCGTGGGCCTGACCATCGCGGCGCTCGGGATCAGCGAGCGGCGGCCCGGATGGCTGGCCAGTCTGAACCCGATCTGGGGCCTGATCCTGTTCGCCGCCGTGGTCGGGCCCTGGGCCGGCGCCGTCACCGTCGCCACCGACGGCGGCTTCTGGAGCGCGGCGATCACGGGCGATCTCGCCCCCAAGCTCGCCGGCGGGCAGGAAACCCATGGCGCGGCGCCCGGCTATCACACCCTGCTCGCCCCGCTCCTGGCGTTTCCGATGACCCTGCTGCTGCCGGCCGCAGCCGTCGTGGGCTGGCGGCGCAGGCGCGAGCCCGGCGTGCGTTTCGCACTCGCCTGGCTGATCCCCTCCTGGGTGTTCTTCGAGCTCCTGCCCACCAAGCTCATCCACTATCCCCTGCCGGCCTACGGCGCGCTCGCCTGGCTGGCCGCCGCCGCCCTGGACAAGCCGCTCGGAACCCGCACGCGCTGGATCGGGGGCGTGCTCTCGGGCGTGGTCGGCCTGGCGCTCGCCGGCGGCGTCTTCGTCCTGCTGTCACTCTACGGCGACCCTTCCGACGCGGCCTGGGCGGCGCTGGCCGGCGGGCTGATCGCGGCGGCGGGCGTGGTCGGCGGCTACATGCTGGCCCGCCGCGCGGCGCTGGGCGCCGCCGCCGCCGCCCTGGGGCTTGGCCTCCTCGGTCACGCCGCCCTGGCCGCCGGCCTCGCGCCACGGCTCGATCCGTTGTGGCTCTCGCACCGCACGGAGCAGGCCATGAAGGCGGCCCGCCTCCTGCCGCGCCAGGGTATCGTCGAGGCGCCCGTCTCGGTGGCCGGCTACGCCGAGCCCAGCCTGGTCTTCGCGCTCGGCACGCCGACCGTGCTGCAGGGTCCCGACCAGGCGGCGCTGGCGATCTTCGAGCACCGCGCGGCGATCGTGGAGGGGCGCGAGGACGCGGCCTTCCGCCGGGCGCTCGCCGTCAACCGGACGCCGGCGGCGGTGGTGGCGACGATCAAGGGCCTCGACTATTCCAACGGCGATGAGATGACCCTGCGCATCTACGAAGCGCCGGATCCGGAGGAAGCGCCCCCATGAGCCGCCCCATCGAGATCGTCGAGGTCGGCCCGCGCGACGGCCTGCAGAACGAGAAGGCGCTGCTCGAGGTCGACCAGAAGCTCGAGTTCATCCACCGCCTGGAGGCGGCCGGCGCCCGGCGGATGGAGACCGTCTCCTTCGTCAACGCCAAGCGTGTGCCGCAGATGGCGGGCGCCGAGGAGATCAGCGCGGCCCTGCCCCATCAGGACGGCCGCTCGCGCATCGGCCTGGTGCTCAACGAGCGCGGCTGGGATCGCTGCGTGGCCGCCGGCTGCGACGAGGCCAATGTGGTGGTCTGCGCCACCGACGGCTTCGGGATCCGCAACCAGGGCGCCTCGGTCGAGGATCAGGTGGCCGCGATGCGGGCCATCGCCGCCCGCCAGGCGGCCCAGGGCGGGCCGCCGATCACCGTGACCATCTCGGTGGCCTTCGGCTGCCCCTTTGACGGCGAGGTCTCCGAGGAACAGGTGCTGCGTATCGTCCGCGCCTGCGCCGAGGCGGGTGTCTCCGAGATCGCGCTGGCCGACACCATCGGGGTGGCCGATCCCTGGCTGGTCCGCCGCCGGGTCGAGGCCGCCCGCGCCGCGGCGCCCCGCCAGCGGCTGCGCATGCACTTCCATGACACCCGCAACACGGGCCTGGCCAACGCCTACGCCAGCATCGAGGCCGGCGTCGATGTGCTGGACGCCAGCTGCGGCGGCCTCGGCGGCTGCCCCTTTGCCCCCGACGCCACCGGCAACATCGGCACCGAGGACCTGGTCTATATGCTGGAGCGGGGCGGGTTCGAGACCGGCTATGACCTCGGCGGCCTGATCGACACGGCCAGATGGATGGCTGGGATCCTCGGAAAGCCTCCGGCCGCGTCGGTCAGCCGCGCGGGCAGTTTCCCGGCCTAGCCACGCATCCGCGCGGAACAGCGGTATCCGACACCGAGGATCTGGGCCTAGTATCCCGGAATTCGAGCTCTGAAATGCGGGGAGACACCCGTACGCAATCTGGGAGGCGGATATGAGACGGGGTGCGACGAGCCTGGCCGCGTGCGGCGCGGCCTTGATGCTGGCGACCGGGTCGCCTGGCGCGGCGGCGGTGGCGACGCCCTCCGCCAAGGTGATCCTGGCCGTGCCGGAGGTGATCGGTCCCGTGCCGGTCACCGCGACGTCCCACCCGTTCCTCGATGCCAAGGCGGCCATGGAGGCGGCCGGCTACGTCGAGGAGGAATTTTTCCTGCGCGGCCGGGCCAATGTCTACGACTGGGCGGGGGCCACGCGCGACCTGAAGGTGGTGGCCGGCCCCGGCCGGTACGTCACCCGCATCCTGGTGCGCCGGCCCCGCGATCCGGCGCGGTTCAGCGGCAATGTCGAGGTGAACATCCTCAACGCCAGCAACGCGATCGACGCGGGCGCGCCGATGGACGCGCGGCGCATGGTCCAGCAGGGCGACGTCTGGATCGGGATCACCACCAAGGCGCTGACCGCCGCGGCCCTGAAGCGGTTCGACCCGCAGCGCTATGCGCCGATCGACTGGAGCAACCCCGCCCCGCCGGCGATGCGTTGCGCCAAGCCCCACACCATCTCAACGCTTCTCTTCGGCGACGACGCGGCGGCGCTGGCCAACTCATCCGACGCTTCGCCCGAGACGGAGGACGGACTTGTCTGGGACATGATCGGCCAGCTCGGGCTGCTGCTGAAGAGCGAGCAGCGGCAGAAGATCCTGCCCGGGTTCGGCAAGCCCTGGGTCTACATGGACGGCACCTCGCAGTCGGGGGAGTACATGCGGACCTGGATGGTGGGCTTCCACGACCGCTACCGGACGCCGGACGGCAAGCCAGTCTACGACGGCTATCTCGAGATCGTCGGCCCGCTGCAGATCCACATCAACCAGTGCGCCGCCGACGTCGCCTTCGCCGACCCCCGGCAGAAGGTCATCCCCGCGCCGGACGCGCCCTACATGGTGCTCTATTCCGAGGCGGAGACCTGGTTCGGCCGCTATACGCGCCAGCCGGACATGCTGACTCCCAAGGGCGGGATCGTCACCTACCAGGTGGCCGGCGGCCCGCACGGCAGGGGTGAGATCCCCGGGGTCGCGCCGGAGCAGATCGGCCGCCCGTCCGCCGCGGACGTGGCGAAGGCCAGCCTCCCTCGCCCCACAGGCGTGATGCCAGCGGGCCTCGTCCGCAACGACTATCCCTGGGCGCCCGTCGCCCGCGGCGCCTACCACAACCTGCAGCTCTGGGTGCGCCAGGGCGTCATGCCGCCGCCGGGAACGCTGGTCGAGCTGGACAGCGCGGGCGAGGTCAAGCGCGACCAATTCGGCAATGCGGTGGGCGGGGTGCGGCTGCCCTACGTCGAAGTTCCGGTGGCCGCCTATCGCGGCGCGCTGTCGGGCGGCGGGTTCGGCTCGGTGATGGGCTCCAAGACCGCCTTCACGCCGGACCAGCTCAAGGCGCTCTATCCGGACCACGCCGCTTATGTGGCGAAATTCACGGCCTCGACGGATCGTGCGCTGGCCGGGCGCTGGATTTCCCCGGAGGACGCCGCCGCCATGAAGAAAGCCGCCGAGGACGCCGCCGTCCCGCCGCAGTAGCGGCGGGATCGCGCAAGAACTCAGCCCCGGTTCTTCAGCGCCCAGAGCACCGGGCGCACGATGGCGGTGCAGACGATCACCGGCGAGAGCAGCCAGGCGGCCAGGGTCTCTCCGAAACCCGCCGCGCGCTTGCGGAAATAGCGCGCGAGCCCGACGCCCTTGTGGAACTCCACCTTGATCGGACTGGTCTGGCTGGTGTGGCCCAGGTGGACGACCTCGGCCTTGGGGTGGAACAGCACCTCGCCGCCGGCCTGGCGCACGCGCCAGCAGAGGTCGACGTCCTCGACGTGCAGGAAGTAGCGCTCGTCAAAACCCTGGATCGCCTCGAAGTCGGCGCGGCGCATACAGAAGCATGCGCCGGAAATGGTCGGCACCGCGGCGGCCTGGTCCGGGGCCGCGTCGTGCTCCCAGTGCACCTCGTAATGGTTCCACGAGGGGAAGACGCCGGCCAGCTTGGAGAGCGACATCAGGGCGGACATCGGGGTGATATCGCCACGTCTGGCGCCGCGCTGCTCAGTCCGGTCGGCGTTCAGCACCCGGCCCCCCACCACGCAGGGGCTGGGCCGGGCCTCGACCTCGCGCACCAGGGCCTGGACGCAGCCCGCCTGCAGGAAGGCGTCGGGATTGAGGAACACCAGCACCGCGCCGCGCGCCCTCGCGGCGCCCATGTTCGCGCCCCTGGCGAAGCCGATGTTGCCGTGACCGGTGAGCAGCACCACGCGCCCGTCGCGCTCGGCGATGCCGCGCAGCCGCGCGGCCTCCTCACGGGTGGACCCGTTATCGACGATGACGAACTCATCGACCAGCGGGTCCTTCAGCACACAGGCGACACTTTCCGCCAGCGACATGCCGGTCATGTAGACCACCATGACCACCGAGACGCCCACGCGCGCGCCCAGGACGTCCGGTATCGGCGTGGCGTCGCGCGCGACGATCGGTGCGGCGATGGTGTTCATCCAGCCTCACGTGACGCGGCGACTTCGCGACTCCGGGCAATGTCAGGCGGACTCGCGGCCAAGGCAAGCGCGTTCGCCGCCTCGCCCAGCGCGAGGATCTGCTGCCCGTCGGAGCCCAGGCGGCGGAGCGCCACCTTGCCCTCCTCGGCCTCGCGGCGGCCCACGACGGCGATCACCGGGACCTTGGCCAGGCTGTGCTCGCGGACCTTGTAGTTGATCTTCTCGTTGCGCAGATCAGCCTCCACCCGCAGTCCCTGGGCCTTCAGGGCCTTCACCACCTCGCGGGCGTAGTCGTCCGCGTCCGAGGTGATCGTGGCCACCACAACCTGAACCGGAGCCAACCAAAGCGGGAAGGCACCCGCATAGTGCTCAATAAGGATGCCGATGAACCGCTCCATCGACCCGCAGATCGCCCGGTGCAGCATCACCGGCCGGTGCTTGGCGCCGTCCTCGCCGATGTAGTTGGCGTCTAGCCGGTCGGGCAGCACATAGTCGAGCTGGAGGGTGCCGCACTGCCAGGTCCTGCCGATGGCGTCCTTCAGGTGGAACTCCAGCTTGGGGCCGTAGAAGGCGCCCTCGTTGGCGATACGCTCGACCTCGACGCCGGCGGCGTTGGCTGCCTGCTCCAGCGTGTCCTCGGCCAGGGTCCAGGCCTCGTCGGTGCCGAACCGCTGGTCCGGGCGCAGCGCCAGCTTCACCGCGTGAAGCTCGACGTCCAGGTCCTGGTAGATCGACTGCAGGAGCTCAACGAAGGCCTTGGACTCCGCCATGATCTGCTCGGGCGTGCAGAAGATGTGGGCGTCGTCCTGGCACATCTGGCGCACCCGCATCAGGCCATGCAGCGAGCCCGAACTCTCGTAGCGGTGCAGCGGCTCGTATTCTGCCAGCCGGAGCGGCAGGTCGCGGTAGGAGCGCTGGCCGTGGTTGAACACCTGCACGTGCCCCGGACAGTTCATCGGCTTGACGCAGTAGACCTCCCCGTCATCGACCTCGCAGATGAACATGTTGTCGTGGAACTTCTCCCAGTGGCCCGAGCGCTCCCAGAGCGACTTGTCGAGGATCTGGGGCGTCTTGACCTCTTCGTAGCCGACCGCTTCCGTGCGACGGCGCATGTAGTTCTCCAGCACCCGGTAGAGCGTCCAGCCCTTGGGATGCCAGAAGATCATGCCGCGGCCCTCTTCCTGGATGTGGAAGAGCTCCATGGCCTGGCCGATCTTGCGATGGTCGCGCTTCTCGGCCTCCTCGATCTGCTTGAGGTGCGCCTCGAGGTCGGCGTCGCTGGCCCAGGCCGTGCCGTAGATGCGCTGCAGCATCGGGTTGCGGTGGTCGCCGCGCCAGTAGGCGCCGGCCAGCTTCGTCAGCTTGAACGCCTTGCCGACCGCCTTGGTGGACGGCAGGTGCGGGCCGCGGCACAGGTCCTTCCAGCTCCCCTGGCGATAGACGCTGACGTCCTCGCCGGCCGGGATGCCCTCGATGATCTCGGCCTTGTAGGCCTCGCCGATGGACTTGAAGTGGGCGATGGCGTCGTCGCGCTTCCAGACCTCGCGGACGAAGGGCTCGTCGCGGTCGACGATCTCCTTCATGCGCTGCTCGATGCTGGCCAGGTCGTCGAGGCTGAACGGCTCGGTACGCGCGAAGTCGTAGTAGAAGCCGTCCTCGATGGCCGGGCCGATGGTCACCTGGGTCCCGGGGAACAGTTCCTGCACCGCCTGGGCCATGACGTGGCTGGCGTCGTGGCGGATCGTCTCAAGCGCATCGGGGCTTTCGCGCGTCAGCAGCTCGAAGCGGCCGCCGTGCGGCAGCGGCCGGTCCATGTCCAGCAACTCGCCGTCCAGCTTCGCCAGCACCGAGCGCTTGGCCAGGGAGGGCGCGATGGAGGACGCGACCTCCTTGGCCGTCACGCCGTCGTCGTAGGGTCGCTTGGAGCCGTCGGGAAAAACCAGGTCGATCATGTTTCACAGGTCCACTTTCGCGCATGACCGTCGGGGCCCTTGCGCGGGGGCGGGACCGGGTCGTAGCCCGAACCGCCGCCCCAGGGATGACAACGACACAGCCGCTTGGCGGCAAGGACGGAGCCTCGCCACGGGCCGTGGCCGATCAGGGCTTCAGCGGCGTATTCCGAGCAGGTCGGAAGGAACCGGCACTGCCGCCCGATCAGCGGCGAAAGCGTCAGCTTGTAGGCGCGGAGCGCGCCCCTGACGCAGCGTTCGTAGACGTTCATGCCGGCTATGGTGATCTGGCGAGAAGGCGCAAGCGATTACGCCGCGCCTATCGGAGGATCAAGCCACGCCGGCGGGGCTAGTTCGCGCGGTGCGCGGGTCGCGGACGGGGTTGGCCAGGGTCAACATCAGAGGCCCCGCATAGCACGCGAGGCCCTGAAACGGAACCAAGGGCTTGGGATGCGCCCGACCCGGCGTCGTCCCGGGTTTCGCGGCACGCGAAGACCGGGGGCATGTGGGCCCCCTCCGTCGTTTCTCATGGTGTTCGAAACGCCACCTCCCCCAGCGGGGCCCCAGCGGGGGGGAAGAGCGGACGTTTGTCAGGCGGAGCTTCGCCAGCACTCGTCGTCGATGGGCGGGGGGACGCGGTCCGGTCCGGGGGCCGGCTCGGGCGGCGGCGCTTGCCTGCCGAGGCCGATGGACTTGCGGATGCGCTCGACCTGGGCGT
>CANJXI010000057.1 GCA_947478785.1 Caulobacteraceae bacterium | reverse complement strand
TCCTTTCGCTGCTCGCCCACCGCCGAAAGCACGCTGTGGCGGGCCATGATCGCCGGGTTGGGCTTGAAGGCGGCGTTGTTGGGATCGACGAACTCCGGTCCGAACAGCCGATTGTAGAAATTGACCGGTGAGCTTTCGGCCGGGTTGAGACTGCCGCCGCCGCGGCCGCTCAGGGAGTTGGTCGCATCGCGTGTCGCCGAAAGCTCAAGCGAGCTGAAACGGTTCTGGCCGCCGATCTTGTCGGCGATCAGGACGTCGAAGGAAGGCCCGGGCAAGGCCCCCGTCGACGGGGCGATGCCGGTGCGCACGCCGATGCCGCCGCTCTGATGCGGCAGGTTGGCCTTGCCATCCAGCAGCACGTCGAATCCGGAGAGGACCGTGATCTTGTCCTTGTACTGCTCGATCGGTTTCAGCTCGTGGAGCACGTCGTAGTCGGGGCCGATCTTCGTGGGTTTCCAGCGCGCCTCTGTGATGCCCAGGCCCCAGAACCAGGTGCCGAATCTGACCGGGATCGGCGCGCCCGCCGCCAGGGCCTGGCCATGGTTGTCGAGGAAGCAGTCGAGGAACGGCAAGGCGACACCGACGGCGGCGCCGTTGAACACGCCGCGAAGCATCGTCCGGCGGGAGATCTGGGTCATTGGCGGACCTCGTTGCTGGTGCGGGAGGACACGAGCGCCGCCACCTTGGCGGGTGGCGCCTCGGCCTCGGGCGCGGCGTAGAATTCGGGACTGAGGGCGATCTTCTCGATCAGCAGGCGATATCTATACCCGCCGGCCCTGAAGTCCCGCGTGAGCACGGAAACCCAGCCCTTGGGCAGTCTGGCCGTCGTCAGGCCCGTGGCGTATTCGGCCGCCCGCGTGGTCAGGCACTGGCTGGTCGCCGGGGATTGCGAAAGCAGGTAGCCCAGTGCGGCCGCGCCATCGAAGGCCTTGCCCTCAAACGTCCCGGTGACGTCGATAGGGGCTCCGTTCTCGCTGTCCCGCGCCGCGCCGACACCGTCGAAGCGCTCCAGGGGCAGGCCCAAAGGGTCGGTGATCCTGTGGCACCCGGCGCAGGTCGGATTGGTTCTGTGAACCTCCAGCCGTTGCCGGGCGGTCTTGCGCACGGCGTTCGACGTGTCGTTGAAGCCGGAGAAATCCACGTTGGCGGGCGGGTTCGGCACCGGTTGGCACATCAGGACCTCGCGGATCGCGCGGCCCCGGAGCGTCGGCGAACTGCGGCCCTCGTGCGAGAACAGCGCCAGGAAGGCGCCCTGGCCCAAAAGCCCCACGCGGTCGTCTGCCACGGGAATCTCATAGGGCTCCCAGCCCGACGAAGCGGCCACCGGCGCCTGGTAGAGGACGCCCAGCCGGCGGTTCAGGAAGGTCTTCCGCGTGGTGAAGAGTTCCGGGTAGGGCTTGTCCTGGGTGATCAGGTGGTCGACCACCGTGAGCAGCATCTGCTCCTTCATTTCGTCCGCCACGCCCTGCGTGAACCGCTTGTAGACGACGGTGTCCTTGGTGACGTCCGACACGCGGTCGAGCTGCAGGAAATCGGTGAAGAAGGCGCGGGCGCCCAGCTCGGCCTTGGGCGAGGCGAGCATGCGGGTCAGTTGCGCCTGCAGCCCCTTCTGGGTCGACAGCTGACCGTGCGCGGCGGCCTCGATCAGGGTCTGGTCGGGACCTGAGTTCCAGACCAGGAAGCTGAGCCGCGAGGCCGCCGAATAGGCGTCCAGCCGCAGTCCGTCCGGGCCGACAGACTCAACCCGGTAAAGGAATTCCGGCGACACCAGCATCGAGGCCAGGCTCAGTTCGAGGCCCTGGCGGAAATCGTTCGTCAGGCCCGCGCCACGCCCGGCCAGACCGACGTAGAACGTCAACTCGGCGGCGGTGAGCGGCCGGCGAAATACATAGGGGCCGACCTTGCGCAGGAAGGTTCGCGCGCAGTCCGGGTCGGCCTTCGTTGGATCGGCTGGCTTGCAGGACAGGAAGGTCGCGCGGTGCTGATCGTCCAGCACCTGGGCGGCGATGGTCCGGCCCATGATGTCGAACTGTTCAAAGCCCGCCGGCGAGATCGTGGCGCCGGCGGCCCCGTTGGCGATCAGCTCATGGTCGGGCCGAATGAGCGGGTCGAAACGGCCGCCGACCTTGATGTCCTGGCCGAAGAGATCGGCGATCACGTTGCGGTACTGCGCCTCGGTCAGGCGGCGCATGCCGACGATCCGGCCCGGCGCCCCCACGCTGATGGCCAAGCCGGGCCCGGCGTTGTCATGGCCCGTGGAACATCCCAGCAGGGCGGCCGCGAAGCCAGCCGTCGTGAAGGTCGCCACTTTTCGCATATGCCGTAGCGGCGCCCGCATATTCGACCCTGCTCCCTGGCGTTCAGCCCGTCTGCCGCAGCTTGGTCAAAGGATCGCGATAGTTTTAGCTCACGTCAATTCGAATTTTGAACTATCTCACTCGTTGTACATAAGAGCCCGTGTGAATTCTGGCAGGTTGGACAGGAGGGATGAGAATGAAGTTCGTTTGGTTGGCGGCCTGCGCCGCGATGTTCCTGGTGGTCGGCGCCGCGTAGGCGCAGGCTCCGGCGGCCCCGGCCAAGTCCCCGGCGCTCAAGCTGATGGCCGCGACCTTCACAATCACCGATCCCGATCGGGCCCTGGCCTTCTACACCAAGGGTCTGGGCATGACGGCGGCGGCCCGCAATGACATGCCCACGGTCACAGAGTACCCGGTCCGCTTCCCCGGCGGCGATGCCTACTTGCTGCTTTTGGCGCGCAAGGGCGTTGATCGGACCATGCCGCGGCCCGCCGGCAATGGCGTCATACTGTCCGTGCCGGATGTGAAGGCCTTGAAGGCGCGGCTGGAGGCCGCAGGCTATGCCCTGACCGGCCCGCTCGTCGAGGTGAAGGCATTCAACGTGGTCGTCGGCCACGTCGCCGATCCGGACGGCAATCAGCTGGAGCTCGTGCAGGGCGCGCCCTGAACCCGCGAATCCGCTACTTCTGCGCCTGGCGGATCCCCCCGCCGCCCGGCGCGCCCGCCAGGACTCCCTTGTCGAAGACGAACGCCGGGGCCGCCTCGAAATTCAGGCCGATGGATACCGACCCGCATTGGCCGGTCTTCGGGTCGCGGTCGCCATCCGCCAGCACCCGCAGAGTCTTGCGCACCGAGGCGCATTCCAGCCCAGCCACGCTGGCGACGCCTGGGCCGCCCACATGGGGCACGGCAATGGCGTTGTCGATGGGCTGGTAGGCGCCGGCCTGGCCCCGCAGCCCGCGTTCGGGCGTCAGGCGGACCTTGAGACGGATATGGTTGAGCACGAGTTCTCCGCCACTGGCGCCTACCCAATTATACGGCAGCACCAGGTTGGCCGGTTCGGTCGTCAAGACGCCGTCCTCGATCCGGCCGTTGAGCACGTTTCGGTATCGCGGATTGTCCAGCACGTTCAGGCTGGAGCCGGGAACCGTGTTCTGTTCGGCGTCCAGCGTGGGCTTGTCGCTCGAGGCGGCGATGATGACTTCCACGTGCGGATCATTGGCCCAGCTCTGCACGTCGCGTACGAGCACGACCGCGCCCCGGTCAGCAAAGCGGAAGCCGGCGGCGAAATCGCCAATTCCAGTCGAGGCGCCACGCCACGCGGTGTTGCAGGCGACGGCGCGGAAGAACTGGTTATCGACGCCGGGTTCCCCCGTCGGACTCGTGAAGCTCTCGTGCGCGCAGGTCCCCGGCGCCGTCTGGCCGGGCGCCGCGCCGTCGAGGTCGAGACCAGGACCGACCTTGCTTTGGACGGTCTTCTGCAACGCGCGGTCCGGCGTATCGAAATAGGCGGAGTCCGTGCAGAGGTTCCGGCTTCCTGGGCCGTTGACGAAATCCTCCTTGTACTTCCGCTCGAACTCCACGGAATTCTCGGGCTTCAGCAGCCGCTCGCGTTCGGTTGCGGACTGCGTGGCGAGGAAGGCTTCACGAACGGTATTGGACCGGCCCTCTGGGCAGTCGATCTTCTCGTCGCCTCGGTAGAACGACATCTGCATGCTCGTCAGGACGAAGCCGTAGGCCTCCTCCCGCGGCTTGTCGGCGCCGGTCGTCAGGGCGATCACCAGCGCGCCCCCGGCGGCCATCCCCAGAGTCCTGAGCCTGAACGTCCGCCCCATGGTGTTCTCCCTCCGCTCGCGGTGTGTCCCGCGGCCAGGATGCCGGCTGTTGGATGGCCGGCCCGCTAATTGTTCATATATCGAATGATCCGACCCCAAAGTCGAGGCCTTCATGCCGGGTGAATCGATCGCCCGAAGCGTCCCGGTCTGGGGGCGTGGATTCGCCCATCGCCTGGACCGCCTGCCCTGACCTAAGCTTTAAGATAGCTTTTCGGCGTTCGGACCGGTGTAATCCGTTACAGAATCCGGGTGGAGAATGATGCCCGGCCTGGGAGAGGATTATGGCGCTCAAGGGTCCTGCGACGGCTGTGGTTGCGGCATGCGTTCTAGGCCTGGTTGGGGTGGGCGCGGCCCGTCCCCCAGCCCAACCGGCGCCGGGCGTGCCGCCGCTCGCGACGAGCGCCGGCCTCTTTGGCGTCCTCACCTCGACCCTCGTTTTCGGGGCGGCGGACGCCAACAGGGACGGCGCCGTGACCCGAGACGAACTTCGGACCACCCTTGAGAAGTGGTTCCGCGAAGCAGACGGCACCGGGGCGGGATCGGTCACGGCCGCTCAGTTGATACCGGTGCTGAACGCCGCGATGCCGATGTCCAACATGTCCGGCCTGTTGAGCGGCAGTCGAACCAGCGCGGGACAGCCCCGGACGGCGAGCCCGGCCACGGTGGAGGCCATGATGGCCGCCCTTCCCGCGGCGGCGCCCGCCAAGCCGGCCCGCCCGCGCAAGGTGCTGGTGCTCGCCAAGGCCGGCGGCTTCGTACATTCCTCGATCCCGTTGGCGGCCAGGACCATTGAGGCCCTGGGCGCCAAGACAGGCGCCTGGTCGACGACGATCAGCTACGATGCGGCGGACATTACGCCTGGCAATCTTGCTCAGTATGACGCGGTCTTCCTGGCCAGCACGACGGGCGCGTTCCTGGACGATCCTGGAAACGCCGACATCACCACGGCCCGAAGGCAGGCGCTGCTGGATTTCGTGCGCGGCGGCAAGGGCCTGGCGGGCATCCACGCGGCGATCGATTCCTATCACACCGACGACCCCAGCGCCGCGCGGCCTCCCCTGAACATGGCCTCTCTCTTCGCCGGATTTTCCGCGGGGGGGACGCTGGCGCCGGCCATGGTCAGCCAGGGCGACCGGAATGGCGACCAGAAGCTGACCCTGGCGGAGGTGGACGCCCTGGCCGACGTGTGGTTCGCCAGACTGGATCGGGCGAAGACCGGCAAGGTGCTGCAGGGTGACTCCGCTTTCCTGGCCTTGCTGATCCCCAGACCGACGCAGCCCGCCCCCCAAGGACCGGACATTCAGATCGGCACGTGGCTCGAGTTCAACAGGATGATCGGCGGCTACTTCAAGTTCCACTTCCTCGATCCGCAGTTGATCACGGTGAAGATCGATGATCCGAAGAGTCCCTTGACCGCCATGTTCCGCGGCAAGCCGTTCGTGGTCCGCGACGAGATCTACACGATGGGCAGAAAGTCCTGGTCGCGCCGGAACGTCCATGTCCTGACGAGCATCGACTATGGGAAGATGAGCGACGTGGACAAGTCACAGGAGGCCAACCCCCGCTCCGATGGCGACTACGGCCTGAGCTGGATCCGCCGCGACGGACAGGGCCGCGTCTTCATGGAGGCGCTTGGGCACAATGAGCGCATGTACGCCGACAAACGGTTCCTCGAACACATCCTGGCCGGCGTGCAGTACGCGATCGGCGACCTCAAGGCCGACGACAGGCCAAGCCGTTAGAGATCACGCCTGCTTGGGCCGGTGCTCTCTCGCACCACAAGGTGATGGGGCAGGGTGATATTCAGCGGTCGGACCAGTTCGCCCGCGAGGTGCTGCAGCAGCAGAGCGATTGTTTGGCGACCGATCTCGCTTGCCGGCTGGCCTATGGTGGTCAGGGCCGGCGTCGTGTGCCGCGAAAAGCGGATGTCGTCGAACCCCATGACGGACACGTCCTCCGGGCAGGACAGCCCCCCCAGCCGAACGGCATGGAGCGCGCCGAAAGCCATCTCATCACTGAAGCAGAAGATCGCACCCGCCCGTGCAGCCACCAGGTGCTGAGCTTCTCCGAAGCCCGATTCGACGGAGAAATCCCCATGGCGGATCCAGAGCGCGGTCGTCGGCGCCAGGGTTGAAATCGCCCGCTCGACACCCGCCAGTCGGTCCCGACTGATCGGACTGACCAGCGGCCCGGTGATCACGCCAATGCGGCTGTGGCCGAGACCGATCAGATGTTCCGCCGCGTCGAAGGCGGCCGCGGAGTTGTCGATTTGAACGCTCGAAACGCCCAACGTCGCGCTGTACGCGCAGCCGTTGACCACGGGCGCAAGGCCGCCCGTGTCGGCGATCAACGCGGCCAGGACGTCGGGGAGACGGTGGCCGAGGAAAACGAGGCCATCGACCTCCTTTCGGCGCAGCATGCCGGCATACAGGTTCTCCAACGCCGGATCGTGCCGGGTGTCGCCCAGGACGATCGAATAGCCAGCGGAGCGCGCGGCCTCTTCGGCGCCGCGGATGATATTGGCGAAGAAGGGGTTGGAGATGTCCGGCACCATCACCAGCAACTTCCCGGACTTCAGGGTGCGCAGCGATCGGCCGGCGACGTTGAGCTGGTAGCCCAGTTCATCGACCGCCGTCTGAACGCGGCGCCGCGTGGCTTCACTGACCAGTTCCGGCCGGCTTAGCGTCCTTGACACCGTCGCTGTGGAGACGCCCGCGCGCAGCGCGACATCGACGATCTTCGGCATCGGCTATGTCTGCGTTCGGCGCGCGGCGGGTGTCAAGCCGGTGCGCGAGCGCCCGTCATAGACCCAGCAATCGCCGCACCTGGGCCGGGTCAACATCGCTGGCCGCGAAGTCGTCGAAGGCGCGTTCAGTGACGCGGATGATGTGGTCGCGGATGAAGGGCGCCCCCTCGCGCGCGCCGTCCTCCGGGTGCTTGAGCGCGCATTCCCACTCCAGCACCGCCCAGCCCGCATAGTCGCAGGCCGCGAGCTTGGAGAAGACGGCCCGAAAGTCGATCTGGCCGTCGCCGAGCGAGCGGAATCGCCCTGGTCGCTCCACCCAGCCCTGATAGCCGCCGTAGACGCCGGAGCGGCCGTTGGGCCGGAATTCCGCATCCTTCACGTGGAAGGCCGAAATCCGCTCGTGATAGATGTCGATGAAGGCCAGGTAGTCGAGCTGCTGCAGGACGAAGTGGCTCGGGTCGTAGAGGATCCTGGCGCGGGGGTGCTGGCCGACGCCGTCCAGGAAGCGTTCGAAGGTCACCCCATCGTGCAGGTCCTCGCCGGGATGCAGCTCGAAACAGGCGTCCACCCCGGCGTCCTCGAAGGCGTCCAGGATCGGCCGCCAGCGCCGCGACGTCTCGGCGAACGCCGCCTCGATCAGGCCCGCCGGCCGCTGCGGCCAGGGATAGAAATAGGGCCAGGCCAGCGCCCCGGAGAAGGTAGCCATCGCCTTCAGGCCAAGCCGCTCGCTGGCCTTGGCCGCCGCCTTGAGCTGGTCCACGGCCCAAGCCTGGCGCGCCACAGGGTCGCCGCGGACGCTGGCCGGCGCGAACCCGTCGAACAATTCGTCGTAGGCGGGATGGGCGGCCACGAGCTGGCCCTGCAGGTGGGTGGAGAGTTCGGTGATCTGCAGGCCCTTGTCGGCCAACATGCCGGCGACCTCGTCGCAGTAGGCCTGGCTCTCCGCGCCCTTCACGACGTCGAACAGGCCGCCCGCGCCGGTCGGCAGCTGGACACCCACATAGCCCAGCCCCGCCACCCAGTCAGCCAGGGTCTCAAGCCGGTCGAAGGGCGGCTCGGACCCCATGAACTGCGCCAGGAAGATGCCCGGGCCCTTGATCGTCTTCATCGCCTCTACTCCTCGATCCGGGTCCAGCGCGCTGCGTCGCGGCTGGACCGCACGGCCGCGTCGACGAAGGCCATGCCGCGGACACCCTCGCGAATATCCGGCGCGGGGGACAAGCTCGCGCCGCTGCGGATCGCGGCGGCGAATTCCCGGTAGATGTTGGCGAACGCCTCGATGAACCCCTCGGGGTGACCCACCGGCAGGCGGCTGGCCATCCGGCTGCCGGCGTCCAGGTAGCCGGAGGCGGCGTGCAGGATCTGGGTCGGCGCATCCAGCCAGTTGAGAGTCAGCCGGTCCGGCGACTCGTGGCTCCAGTCCAGCCCGCCCCGCTCGCCATAGACCCGCACCCGAAGTCCGTTCCGGTCGCCCGAGGCGACCTGGGAGGCGATGAGCACGCCCGGCACGTCGCCGGCGAACCGCAGCAGCACGTTGCAGTCGTCGTCCAGCGTCCGGCCCGGCGAGGCCGAAAGGTCGGCGCAGACGCGCTCCACCCGGATCCCGCTCACGAACTCGGCCGCCTGGAACGCGTGCACCCCGATGTCGCCGCTGCAGCCGCCCGCGCCGGAGGCTTCCGGATCCATCCGCCAGGAGGCCTGCTTGTCGCCGGCCAGATCGAGGGACCGCGACAGCCAACCCTGGCTGTATTCGACCACCACCTTGCGGACGGGGCCAAGCTCGCCGCGCGCGACCACGCCTCGGGCCGCGCGGAGCATCGGATAGCCGGTGTAGGTGTAGGTCAGGCCGTAGAGGCGGCCGGACTGCTCGACCAGCGCCCGAAGCGCCTGGGCCTCGGCCAGGGTGCGGGTGGCCGGCTTGTCGCTGATCACGTGCAGCCCGGCCTCCAGCGCCGCGCGCGCCACAGGCAGGTGCAGGTCGTTTGGCGTCACGATGGCCACGGCCTCGGCGCCATCGGGCCTCGCCGCCTCGGCCGCCATCATGGCGCGGTAGTCGTCGTAGACGCGGTCCGGCCACAGGCCGTACGCCGTCCCGGCCTCCCGGGAGCGGACCGCGTCAGCGCTGAACGCCCCGGCCACCAGCACCATCCGGCGGTCCAGCTCGGCGGCCATGCGGTGGACGGGACCGATGAAGGCCCCCGGTCCGCCCCCGACCATGGCCAGCCGGACGGGTGTCGCTGCGGAGCCGGCGGCCCCTGGATCGTTCACGTCTGTCATCTGCGGATCACTCGGAAATGAGGGTGTTTCGGATCAACCGGAGACCTTCAGTGTAGACCTGCTCAGGATCGGGAAAGAAATCGCGCCACACGCGGGTGGCCGCCATGAGCTCCGGCACCGCCCGGCCGAAGGCCTCGATCGTCAACCACCCGTCATAGTCGGTGGCGTTCAACGCCCGGATGGTCTCGACGATCTTGGCGTGCCCGCGCCCGGGCGTCCCGCGGTCATTCTCCGAGATGTGAATGTGCCGAAGCGCGCCCGAGGCGTGCAGCCCCCTGAGCGCTTCAATCGGGTCCTTCTCTTCGATGTGGGCGTGAAAGGTATCGTAGAGGATGCCGAAGTTCGGGTCTCCAACGCGCCTGGCGTAGGCCTCCGCCTGTTCAGACGTATTGAGCAGATGGGCCTCGAAGCGGTTCAAAGGTTCGAGCGCGCAGCCCAGGCCGGCGGCGTCCGCGATGGGCGCGATCTCCCGATGCACTTCGGCCGCCCATTCCAGTTCGGCCTCGGTGGGAGCCACCCCCGTGAACTGGCCAAGCACCTGGAAATACGGTCCTGCCAGGACAGTTCCGCCCAACGCATGTGCGCACTCGATGACGCGCTCGAGGTGGGAGACCGCGCCCTGGCGATGGCCTGGGTTTGGCGAGATGGCGTTGTGCTGCTCGTCCGGGAGAATGGCGACGGCCGACCGCTGCAGGTCCAGGTCGTCGAGAAGCTGGCCCAGGCGCTGATAATGCGCACGTGCGCTTGCATCGAAGATCGGGACCTCCACCCCGTCGAAGCCCGCCGCCTTCAGCGCCCGCAGGATATCCGTATGGGCCTCGGTGACATGGCCGGTCCACAGGAGAAGGTTCATGCCGATCTTCACGTGCGCCACCCTGCTGGTTGTCCGGACTTCAGGCCTGAGGACCGGCGGCGAGGTTTCTCTCGCCGAGTTTGCGCCCCAGCCTGCGCTCGATCAGCCAGACCGCGCCAAAGACGACGAACAACACCACGGGGATGATGGCGACGGTCTTGAACGATTTCTCGGCCGCATAGGCCAGGACGTGCGAAAGCGCGGGGCCCGGCGTCAGGGCGGCGAAGGCCGCCTCGCCGCCCGCCGCCTTAAGCTTTGCGTGGTCGTAGATCTTGCCCAGTTCCGGCAGGACGAAATAGATCGCCATGGCGCCGGCGAAGCCGACGATGCCGATCGCCCACGACCCGCCCCGGCTGTAGCGGCGCGAGACCGCGGCCAACATCGTCGGCCACATGAAGCAGACGCCGAAGGCCCAAAGGGTCGCGGCCACGAGGGCGGTGAGTGGCGAGGAGGCGGTGCTCAACAGATAAAGCCCCACGCCGGCCGGGACGGTGCAGACCCACAACAGCCCCATGTCGGCGATGCGGTGCTCCAGGACGCCCGCGAAATGTCGCATGACGAACATCACGGCCGAGACGTAGACCAGCACCAGTATGCCCGGCATGCCGACCGTCTGGGACAGGGCGACGTCGACCCAGGACCCCGGGGCCAGTTCCGTCGACGCGGTCAGGAACATGATGGCGGGGAATATCCAGAAAGTCGGGCGTTTGAACGGTTCGGCCAGCATCTCGCCGAACGGCACGCCCAGCGCCGTGCTCTCGGTCTTCGGGAAGGTCTGGGTGAGCGCCCACGCCCCGAACACGACGCCCGGAACGCAGATCAGGCCGATCGCGGCCTGCCAGCCCAAATGCAGTTGTTGGAAGATGAGCACGCTCGACAGGCCGCCCGCGACGATGCCCGCCGGCCACCAGGCATGCAGGACGTTCAGCCGGTGCGTCTTGTCATCGGCATAGAGGGCGGCGGTGACGGGATTTATCGAAGCCTCGGTGGCGCCCCACGCAACGCCGGACACGATCATACCCACCGTGAGCAGCCCGTAGACGGCGCCGGGAGCTCCGGCGTAGGGCGAGGCTATGATCAGCAGGGGCCCAGCGACGTAACAGACGGCCGCCAGCAGGATGACCCGCTTCGCGCCGATGATGTCGAGAAGCGGGCTGATGATCAGCAGCGAGATCGCGAAGCCCAGGAAGGAATAGCCCAGGGCCGTGGCGATCATCTCCCCGGAGTGCGTTGGATCGACGGGGTCGAAGAGGGCCGCCTTGATCGCCCCCGACACGCCCGTCCGCAACGAGAACGAAAGCGCCGCCGAGAAGATCGCAAGCGCGCATATCCAGAAGATGGCGCGGCGATTGAACCGATCGCCAGCAGCCTGGTCACTGTTCATCGGTCCCCCCGGTTGCAGTCGTGCCGTTGTCATTGAAACTGATCACGGCGCATCAGATGCCATGCTCGCATAAGGCCGTTCGACACCGGCGCGGGGTGCGCGCCGCACAGCGGCAGCCAAGCTCTTGGGCGCACGGTCGTCTCCCGGGGGTCGGCGTCTGCAGCGCCGTATGGCAAACGGTTTCATGCGGTCTTGTCTGGGTCAACCGTGTGGTCCGCCCCGCCGCCCTGCTGAACGAGTCCGTGCCTTAAGGTCAGGGAGCGATCCACTCCGGGGTAGCGGCGGGCTAGGCAGGCCGACGAAATCGATTACTTTATCTGAAAGGCGGTACGAGCGCAGGGCGGCCAACGCCCGCGCGATCCGACTTGGGGAGAGATGGTGGGCAAGAACAAGACTTGGCGGGTCGCGCCCGTCGCCATGCTGACCCTCATCATTGCCGGGGCGGCGTCCCCGGCCGCCCAGACCTCGCCGTTAAGCGCGGACTCCATGAAGCGCGCCCGGGCGTTGCTCAGGCAGATGACGGTCGAGGAGAAAATCGGTCAGCTTAACCTCGCCCCCGGCGTCAGCATCGGCAAGGTCATTGCCCGCGTTCCCGACGAGTCCATCAGCCAGGGAAAGGTGGGCGCGATCCTCTGGCTCTCCGACCCCAAGCAGATCAACCGGATGCAGAAGCTCGCCGTCGAGCAGACCCGTCTGCACATCCCCCTGCTCTTCGGCCTGGATGTGATCCACGGCTTCAAGACGACCTTCCCGATACCGCTCGCGATGGCCTCCTCCTGGGATCCGGCCGTCGAGGAAACCGCCCAGGCCTTCGCGGCGAGCGAAGCCAAGGCGGCCGGCATCCGCTGGACCTTCACCCCAATGGTCGATATCGCCCGCGACGCGCGCTGGGGCCGCATCCAGGAAGGCGCGGGGGAAGACCCCTATCTGGGCGCCGCCATGGCGCGGGCCCAGGTCCGCGGATTCCAGGGCAGGACGCTCGGACCTGACAGTGTCGCCACCACCGTCAAGCACTTCGCGGGCTATGGCGCGGCGGCGGGCGGCCGCGACTACGATTCCGTCGACCTTTCCGAATCGGAACTGCGCAACGTCTACCTCAAGCCCTTCAGGGCGGCGGTGGACGCCGGGTCGGCCAGCCTGATGTCCGCCTACATGGACCTGAACGACGTGCCCGCCAGCGGCAACCACTGGCTCCTCACCGAGGTTCTCCGCAAGGAATGGGGCTTCAAGGGCTTCGTCGTCACCGATGCGAGCGCGATCCTCAACCTCACGACTCACGGCTATGCGTCCGATCCCAGCGACGCGGCCTTCAAGGCGATCACCGCCGGCGTGGACATGGACATGGGCGGCCAGGCGCAGACCTACCTGAAGGAGCTTCCCAAGCTGATCGCCGGCGGGAAGGTCGACAAGACCCGGCTGGACGAGGCTGTGCTGCCCATCCTTGCGGTCAAGTATCAGCTCGGCCTGTTCGAGACCCCTTACGTCGCCGAGGCCGAGCCCCGTGCGCCCTCCTCCGCGCCGGCTGGCCTGGCGCTGTCGCGCCGGGCCGCCGAGCGCTCCATGGTCCTGCTCCGGAACGAAGGCAACACGCTGCCGCTCGCCCGGACCCTCAAGCGGGTCGCGGTCATCGGCTCGATCGCCAATTCCGCGACCGACATTGGCGGCGGCGGCAGCGCGGAAGGCCTGTTCGGCGGCGGAACGAAGCACGACGCCGTCAGCGTCCTGGATGCGCTGAAGGCGCGCCTGGGCCCCGACGCCCAGATCACCTATGTGGCCGGTCCGAAGCCTGGCCGGGTGATGCCCTCGCTGTTCGACACCTTCATGGGAACAAAGCCGACGCCCGCGCCGACCGGGGCCGAGCTCGCCGACTGGCAGGCCAAGGTCAGGGACGCCGCCGCGAACGCCGACGTCGTCATCGCCGTGCTCGGCGAGGTGGCCGGCATGACCGGGGAATCCTCATCCCGCGCCAGCCTGGAATTGCCGGGCATCCAGCAGCAGATGCTTGAGGCGGCCGCGTCGGCGGGCAAGCCCGTGGTGCTGGTCCTGGTGAACGGCCGGCCGCTGGATATCCACTGGGCGGCCGAGCACGTCCCGGCCATCCTGGAGGCCTGGATCCCCGGCGCCGAGGGTGGGGTCGCCATCGCCAACACCCTGTTCGGCGAGGCCAATCCCGGCGGCAAGCTGCCGGTGACCTGGCCGCGCTCGTCGGGCCAGGAGCCGATGTTCTACAACCACAACCTGACGCACAGCCCGGAAGGCTCGCCCGGATTCACGTCGCGCTACTGGGACGTCTCCAGCACGCCGCTCTACCCCTTCGGCTACGGGCTCAGCTACACCCAGTTCAAGTTCGCCAACCTCCGGCTCTCGAAGGAAGCCATGAAGGCCGGCGACAGCACGCAGGTGACCGTCGATGTCACCAACGCGGGCTCCGTCGCCGGCGATGCAGTGGCGCAGGTCTATATCCACCAGCGGGCGGGATCGGCCTCGCGGCCGGTCCGCGAGCTCAAGGGCTTCCGCCGCGTGACGCTGAAGCCGGGCGAGACCCAGAGCCTGACGTTCACGCTCGGACCGGACGAGCTCAGCTTCTGGAGCCCCGCCACCAAGCTGACCGCGGTCGAACCGGGGGTGTTCGATGTCTGGGCTGGCGAGGACTCGACCGCGAAGCTAGGGACAAAGCTCGTCGTCACGCCGTGACGTCCGCCACGGATTCAATCATCGCACTGCGGGAGGTAACCAACCAATGCCGGCTGTGAAGGGCGCTCCGCTCCCGCTCCGCGCGATGTTCCGGAGCGTCGCATTCGCCTCAGCGATCCTGATGGCGGCGCTGTCCGGGAATGCGGCGCGGGCCGCCGGGCCCGGCGGCACGGCCGAATCCCCCAAGGCCATCGGGAACCCTTGCGCCGGAGCCCCAGCCTTCGACGACAGCCTCTTCGCTCAGTTCATCGAGAAGCTGGAAACCCCCGGCGAGACCATCAGCATGGCCAGCTTCCCGCCGGACCTCATGGCAAAGCTGATGGCGACCCAGAAGGCGGAAGGCGACAGGCGCTCGCGCGACTGGCCCTACCTTTGTCGCTACGCGGACAGGAACGCCGAGGTGGTCCGCAGCGGCCGGCGCCCGACGGTGGTTTTCATGGGCGATTCCATCACCGACTTCTGGCAATACGCCGATCCGGCGTTCTTCGGCGCCGCCAACCAGGACCGCGGCATCAGCGGGCAGACGACCCCGCAGATGCTGGTCCGCTTCTATCCGGACGTCATCGCGCTCAAGCCTCGCGTCGTCGTCATCCTGGCCGGCGTCAACGATCTGGCCGGCAACACGGGCCCCTCGACCGACCAGATGATCCTCGACAACATCCGGGCGATGATCGACCTGGCCAAGGCGAATGAGATCAGGGTGGTGCTGGCCAGCCTGACTCCGGCGGCGCCAAAGCAGGCGGGGCCGGACCCTGTCGCGCGGCTGAACGCGCTCAACGACAAGCTTCGCAGGCTCGCCGCCGAGGAGCACGTGGTCTACCTTGACTACAATTCGAAGATGCAGGGGCCCGGCGGGCTCATGCCGAAGGCGCTGACCAACGACGGCCTGCATCCGAACAGGGCGGGCTACGCCGTGATGCGGCCGCTGGCCGAACGCGCCATCGCGCAGGCGCTGCGTTGGTCACAACTGGGCAGGCCGGAAGGCCCGTCCGAGACGTCTGGGGGGATTGAGAATGACCAATAGACTGCTGGCGGCGCTCATCGGCGTTGGCGGGGGGCTTGGCTTGGCCCCCGCCGTCGCGCAGGCCCCGGCGCCGCAACTGCCGGCCGCCTACGCGTTCCACCGAATCCCGGCGCCCGCCGAACCCGGGGCGATTCCGCTCTACGCCAGCGCGGCCCAGCCGGCGGGCGCGAGCAAGTCGACGGAAATCTGGGACACCATGGGCGGCAAGCGGGTGGTTCGGAACGTCACGCTTCCGACGCTCACCCCGGTGCTGCCCGACCCGGCGCGGGCGACCGGCGCCGCGGTGGTCGTGGCGCCCGGAGGCGGCTACACGGCGCTCGCGATGGATGGCGAGGGCTGGCCTGTCGCCCGCTGGCTGGCCGATCACGGGGTGGCCGCATTCGTCCTCAAGTACCGCCTCAACCCTTCACCGGAAGACGAGCAGGCGCTGATGCGCAAGATCGCCGCCGGCCTGTCGGCGCCCAAGGACGGGAAGGTTTCCCTGGTCCTGAACGACCCGGCGGCCTCGGAGGACGCGCTCGCGGCGATCCGGATGGTGCGGGACGGCGCCGCCAAGTGGAAGATCGATCCCGCCCGCGTGGGGCTGATCGGTTTCTCGGCGGGCGCGAACACGGTGCTCGACGTGGCCCTCAACGCCAAGGCCGCCGACATGCCCAACTTCGCGGGCTCGATCTACGGGCCGATGGTGGCTGCGGCCGTCCCGGCCCACGCGCCGCCGCTGTTCACGGCGCTGGCGCTGGACGACCCGCTGTTCGGCGGCCAGGGGTTCGGGGTGGTGGACAGCTGGCGCAAGGCAGGCCGGCCCGTCGAGGTCCATGGCTATGAGCGCGGCGGCCACGGGTTTGGCGTGGGCAAGCCCGGCACTTCGACGACGATGCTGCTGCCCGAGTTCCTGGCCTGGATGCAATCGCGCGGCCTGCTCGCCAAGGGAAAATGAGGCCGTCAGGCTGAGGTCTGACATGGGGGGATAACGATGCTGCGGGGACTCTTGATCTGGATCGGGCGGATCGCCCGCTTCGTCGGCGACCTGGTGCTTGTTGTGTTCGGCCTGGCCGCGCTCGGTTCACTTCTGCCGGGCATACCGGTGCTTGGGTCCATCGCGCCGGTCTTCGTCGCACCGTATGCGCCTTGGATCGTCATCCTGTCGTTGGTCGGGGTTGCCGCGAAAATCCTGCGCTGGCGGCGCATCGGCCGCCTGGGGACCTTGGTGATGGCCGGCATCGCCGGTTTCGCCGTGGTTGGGTTGACCGTCATCCAGGCGAGGCAGATCGCGCTCGCCCGCGACAACGGCGTCCAGGTGGATCTGGCGCGCACGCTCTGGCTGGGATCCGAAGACCACAAGGGACCACCCCCTCGGTTCCTGAGCTACGGCGCGGACCAGGGCAGACCTCTGGGCGTGGCGATCTACCGGCCCGCGGCTGGCGCCGGCCATTCTCCCGCGCCGGTCCTCGTCTACGTCCACGGCGGCGGCTGGGGCGGCGGTTCGGCCAAGGTGCGCCAATCGGACATGCGCTGGCTGGCGGATCGCGGCTACCTGGTGATCTCGATCGACTATGCCTTGTCCACGAAGACGCGACACACCTGGGACACGACGCCGCCCCAGGTCGGATGCGCCCTGGCCTGGATCGCCGGCAACGCGCCACGGTTCGGCGGTGACCCGTCGCGGCTGGCCCTGATCGGGGAGTCCGCCGGCGGCAACATCATCCTGACCGCCTCCTACATGGCCGCCGAGGGAACCCTTCGGCCGTCGTGCGCGGGCTCGGTTCCGCGCATCGCGGCGGTGATCGCCACCTATCCGATCGTCGATGCGACGCGGATGTACCGCAACAGGGACGTCCTCGCCGGACCATTCGGCCGGATCATGACCATCAACTACACCGGCGGGACACCGGAGCAGTATCCCGACCGCTATGCGCTGGTCTCGCCGCCGACGCACGTTACCCCCGCCGCGCCGCCCACCCTGCTGATCGTGGGCGGCTCAGACCACCTGTTGCCGCCGCCCGCGGCCCATGAGTTCGTGACCAGGGCGCGCGACGCCGGGGTCTCGGCCCGCATAATCGAAGTCCCCTACGCCGAGCATTCGTTTGATTTGCCGACGGGAAGCATCGGCAGCCAGCTTGTCCGCCAGGCCACGCTGCGGTTCCTGCGGGAGAATGGCGTGACGCCGTGACGTCGGCGCCCCGGCTGACCCGCTCCAGGCCAGCCGGCTAAAGGCTGGAATGGCGCGGCGGCGCCCCGACAGAAGGGCGCCGCCGCTCCGTCTCTAGCTAGAAGGCGTACCGCACGGTTGCGCCGAACTCCCGACGGTCGGTCACGCCGACCAGCCGATACCCGGTGGTGGGCCCGACGCCGAGACCAACCGTGGGACTGTCCGTGGGCGTTGCGATGTCGCTGGCGCCGTTGATCAGCTGTTCCTTCGTATTGAACAGGTTGCGCGCGTAGACACCCACGTCCCAGTGGCTGTCATGATCGCGCACGCCGGCGAACAGGTTGACCATGGTGTAGGCCTTGGTCCTGAAGTTCGTCAGGGCGAAGTTGTTCTTCGCCGTGTAGGTCGAAAGCGTGCGGATGTAGGCGTCGGCCGAGCCGCTGATCGGCATGTTGTACTCGGCCTGCAGGTCCGCGCTCCAATCGGGCTGATTGGTCAGGGACTGGTTCGATTTGCACGTCGCCAGCGGCGTGCCGGCGGCGGTGAAACCCGCCACGGTTGGGATGATGGCGTCGGCGATCCCGTCGAAGTTGCCGTCGTTGCAGGGGATCGGCGCGTTCGCCAGCCGGCCCTTGGCGTAGTTCAGGAAACCGCTGACATAGAAGTTCTGCGAAGGCCGGTAGGATACTTCCAGATCGACGCCGCGAACCTTGGCGTCGGCGTTGTAGTTGAAGCTGCCGGGCGCGTGGACGGCGAGCGCGGGCCCGGTGTTGTCGATATAGGGCGCCGAGGCGAAGACCTCGAAGCCATTGAATTTCTGGTAGAAGGCCGCAACGTTGATGCTCAGCGTATGCTCCAGCCAATTGGACTTCAGCCCGACCTCGAAGTTGTTGGAGGTTTCCGGACGGGACGGAGACAGTCCGACGATCCGGGGATCGGTCGAGGCGATGCTGAAGTTCGTCACCCCGGCCCGCCAGCTGTGGCCGTAGGTGACATAGCCCGTCAGGTCGTCGCTGAAGTGCTGGGTCAGCGAGGCGGTGTAGACCCAGGGGTGGAACTTCAACTCCGTGAACGGCTGGGCCAGCGAGATATTCGCCAGCGGCAGGTCGCACTGTCCGACCCTGACGACGGACGGGAATGATCCGGGAACCAGGGCGCAAGCCGCCGAGGGCACGCCGGTGGCCGAGACGCCGTTCGTCAGACCGCCGATCTGTTGCTGGCGGCTGTACGAATCCGTGTAGCGGGCGCCGACGTACAGTTCAGTCTTCGACGTGATGTGGAACGTGCTGTTGGCGTAGATCGCCTTGATCGTGGTCCCGGTCGGAACCGTCAGATTCAGCGTGTAGCTGTAGAGCGGATTGTAGCTGAACAGGCTCTGCGGCGCCCTGGGCGCTCCGAAGACGCCGGGAAGATAAGTCGCCGGCGAGCCGAACAGCAAGCTTCGGTTGGTCTGCTTTGAATAGAACGCCCCGACGCCAAAATCCCAGAACTTGTTTCCGGAGGATTCGATGCGCGCTTCCTGCGTCACCGTCTGCGAAGGGCTGTGGTAGTCCTGAGACGGCGGCAGCGAGGGTCCGTAGAAGTTGCCGAGGTTGTCGCCGCCGTAGTTGTGGGGCCGGTATTTGAAGTACGAGCCCACATAGCTGAGCCGAAGATGCGGGGCGAGATCCCAATCGATATTGCCCGTGAGCAACTGGTCATGACGCTTGGTGTGGCTGGGCGCCTTGCCCACGGCGAGCCGGTCGAAGACGGCGATCGGAGGACCGTTGTAGTTGGCCGGCAGAACCGGGCCGCGGAAACCCGTGCCATAGACCTGATTGAAGTTGGCGAAGTCGGTCCAGAACTGCTCATACATGACGTTCATATCGAGCGTATCGATCGGCTTGAAGCGGGCCGAGGCGCGCCAGCTGTCGATATGCTGGTAAGGCTTCTTCGTGCTGTTGACGCTCTTCACGCCCCCGTTGTCGTTGTGGTCATGGACCGCCGCCAAGCGGACGCCGAAGATGTCCTCGACGATCGGCAGGTTGACGGCCCCCTCGATCCGGGTCTGATCGCGGTTGGAGACCGCGGCCTGAATGGAGCCGCCGAAGCGGCTCAGGTTCGGTCGCGCCGAAGTGAAGGTGATGGCCCCGGACGATGCCGGAAGGCCGCGCAGCGTGCCCTGCGGCCCGCGCAGGACTTCGACCTGCCCCAGGTCATAGATCGACTGGTAGGCCTGGGTGTCCCGGATCGGCGCTTCGTTGAAATAGGTCTGCACCGTGGGCGAGGCGGCCGTACCCGGCCCCTTGCCGGCGCCGCGCAATGAGATGTTGACGTCCGAGGCGCCCGGATTCGGCCTGAACTGCAGACCCGGCGCAAGCGCGGTGAGATCGGACCCGTTGAAGATGTTGAACTGCTTCAGGTCTTTCGAGGTGACCGCGTTCACCGTCATCGGCACGTTCTGGAGGGTTTCCTCCTTGCGCCGCGCCGTGACGACCACTTCGTTGACCGTCGCGACGGCGCTGTCGTTGGCGGCGGCCGAGGCCTCGGCCGCGAGCGATGTGGCACTCCAGATACCGGCGAGCGCCGTTCCTAGCGCCAGCTGGCGCATGAATTTTGAAGACTTCATTGTTTCCCCCATCGCCAAGCGGCGTTCTTTGTATTGCTGTTAGCGCTATCACAAGAATAGTTGCTTCCCAAGCCGGTGATCGCTTCATTCTGTACAGCAGCTCATATGTTGCCCTCACGCAACAATCCGGCGGCGCGGTGCGCGCCCCGCGCGGATAGCGCCATGGAGGTGAGCGAGGGATTCCGCCCGCCGCGCGAGGCCATGGGCGCGCCGTCGGTGGCGACCATGTTCGGCACGCGTGCGCCCGGGTATGCTTGTTGAGCACCGAGGTCCTCGGATCGCGTCGAAGCGTACGATACACCGCATTCACCGACGGAACCTGGGTCCTGGCGCACGCGTCTGCCCCCGATGTATCCGGCGTTCTAATGACACTGTTGCGCAATCGATTACACGAGCGGCATCGCCCGTCAACGGTAGCGCGCCCCGTCCGAAGCCGGCGGGTGGCTAGTGACGGACGGCAAGCCGGACGGGCGTGATGACGCTGGCGACCTCCGCGATGGCCCGCCACAACAGAGGCGTCAGGCGCCGCGGAGCCCACCAGCCGATTGGAATCGAGCGGCATGACTCGGAGGCTCCAGCGCTCCGGCTCAATCGCCCCGGCCCATCAACGGTTATTGCCTTACGGGCCCGGCGGACGTGTAATCGGGTGCAAATGATCAGGCCGCGCGGCCTGGTCGGAGAATGCGCGGGAGGCCAACGATGGAAGCGTCTCAATCGATCCGGCCGATTTCCGCCGATTCACATATCGTCGAGCCGCCCAACTGCTACGTCGACTACATCGACCCCGCGTTTCGCGATCGCGCTCCGGTCATCGTCGAGGATCCAGCGACCGGCGGTGAAAAATATCAGATCGAGGGTATCCCCAGCCGGATCGGCCTCAACGCCCTGGCCGCCGCGGGCAAGCGGCCCCAGGACATCAAGGCGGAGGGCGACCGGTTCTCCGCGCTGCATCGCGGCGGGTGGGACCCCAAGGCGCGGCTGGCCGACCAGGACCGTGACGGGCTCGCCGGCGAACTGATCTATCCCACCATCGGCATGCTGATCTGCGGCGTCGACGACGCCGACTACAAGAACGCCTGCATGCGGGCCTACAACCGTTGGCTCCAAGACTATGTTGGCGCGGCGCCCGACCGCCTGTTCGGACTCGGCCAGACGGCCGTCCGGTCGGTCGCCGAGGCGATCGCCGACTTCCGGCGGATCAAGGACATGGGGTTCAAGGGCGTGATGATGCCCGGCCAGCCGGCGACCGAGGAAGACTACGACAGCCCGGTCTTCGATCCCCTGTGGAAGGCGGCGGTCGAGATGGACCTTCCGATCAGCTTCCACGTCCTGACCAGCAAATCGGGCGGCTGGGCGGCGCGCGGTCCCGTGCTCAACGGCTTCCAGGCGATCATCCGCAGCTGCCAGGACATCATCGGCCTGTTCATCTTCGGCGGCGTCTTCCAGCGCCACCCGGATCTGAAGATGGTCTGCGTGGAAGCCGACGCCGGCTGGGCGCCGCACTACGCCTACCGGATGGACCATGCCTACGAGCGCCATCGTTTCTGGCGCAACGCGGCGGAGCTGTCGAAGCTGCCCAGCGAGTTCTTCTTCGAGAACGTCTACCTGACCTTCCAGGACGACTGGACCGCCTTCCGCAGCATCGACATGCTCAATCCGCGGCGGCTGATGTGGGCCAGCGACTTTCCGCACACCGATTCCACATGGCCCTTGAGCCAGGAATTGCTGGCCAAGCAGACGGCGAACCTTTCCCCCGAGCAAACCGCGTGGATCCTGCGCGACAATGTTCGGGAGCTCTACAGTCTCGCCTGACGTCCACGCCCGGCCCACCCCGGCATCGACGGGCTCCGCAACAACCCTGTAAGCTGCGTAATCATTGAAGGAGACCGCGGATGAACGTCCAAGTCCCACAGTTTCTGAGAAGCGATGCCACGGACATGGCCGGGCTGGGGACCAGCCCCATTCCCGCGGAACCCTACTACCGTCCGGAATTCTTCGAACTCGAGCGAGAGGCGATCTTCCGCCGGACCTGGCTGCAGATCGGCCACGTCAGCGAACTCCCCCGGCCCGGCACATTCATCGTGCGGCCGGTCGAGGTGGCGAACGCCTCTGTGCTGCTCACGCGCGGGCGGGACGGAGCCATCCGCGCGTTCCACAACGTCTGCACCCATCGCGGCACGCAGTTGGTCTCGGAGGCGGAAGGCGCCAGGACGTCGTTCACCTGCCCCTACCACGCCTGGACCTTCGGCAATGATGGAGAGCTTCGCGCCGCGCCGGACGCGGAACGCTTCTATGTGGACACCGCCGACTGCGCCCTCAAGAAGATCGCCGTGGATGTGTGCGCGGGCCTGATCTTCATCAATCTCGCCCCGTCGCCCAAGGAGAGCCTTCGCGAGTTCCTGGGCGAGATGGCCGAGCAGCTCGAGGCGCTGCCCGTGGCCAAGGCCACCACCTTCTCGGAATATGTCTACGACATCGACGCCAACTGGAAGCTGACCTACGACAACTTCCAGGAGAACTACCACCTGCGGGTCGTCCACCCCGACACCAGCGGCGCCGGGATCGGGCCGGACAATCCCTTCGGCTATCCGCTGAGCTTCGGGTTTTTCGGCCCCCACCGCAGCCAGACCATCTGGCTCAATCCCGCCGCGACCGTGGAGCCGATCCAGGGGATGGCCTACGGCAAGCTCGCCGAGTTCGCCGTCGGCGAGGGGCTGGGAGGGCTTCCGGCCAATCCGGCGTATCTCGCCCTGTTCCCCAACTTCTTCATGCTGGGCTCCATCGGCACCCCCTTCTCGCACACGGTGATGCCGATCTCGGCCACCCGGTCGCGTGGCGTCATACGCTTCTACTGGGTGGGCGACGACGACAGCGCCTCCAAGCGCTTCGCACGGGAATATTCGACCGCCGCCGGCGTCGACATCCATTCCGAGGACCGCGCGATCATCGAAGCCGGCCAGCAGGGCCTGAACAGCGGCGCGCTCAAGCACATCCACTTCCAGGAGCAGGAGGTCCTTCTGCGGCACTTCTTCCAGACCGTGATGGACCATGTGGACGCCTATCGCGCCACCTTGAGCGATCCGTCGTGAGCGGCGCCGATCAGCGCCTTCCCCCCGGCTTCGAGGCCCTGGATCCGTACGTCGACACATGGGCCCTCGAGACCGCCGATCAGCGGGCCAAACAGCGGCTGGTCACGCCCGAGGCCGAGCGCACGGCCTTCTACGAGGCGGCCAAGCCGCTGCTGACCAAGGCCCTGGGGTTCCTCGACGGAAAACCCATCGGGCAATTCGACGAACGGGAGGCGCGGCTGATGGACCTGATGCTGAGCCTCGCCCACGTCTCGCTGGCGGTCGAGGTGCAGCGCGCCAACGAGGCCAAGCACGCGCAGGGCGCCAAACATATCACCATCGTGCGGAGCGCCGCCGCCGCTCCCTGACCGCGACGGCGCGCGACGGCCTGATCCGCGGCGGCGCGACTGGGCCCACCCGCCAAATTGCGGCCCGACCCAATCGGAGTCGCGTCGGTATTGGGCGTTCCGCCCAAAAGCGCCGGCTCAGATCTCCGCCGGCGCCGCGGCTTGGCCGCGCATGAAGCTCGGTCCCGCGAACTGAGCGTGGCGGATCTGGGCGAGGTCCCTGTTCGGGCTGTAAGGCCAAACCCCGATCGTCGCGCCACCGTCCACGGGCAGGATCGCGCCTGTCACCCACTCGGCGTCGTCGGAGGCGAAGTAGAGGATCGCGCGGGCGACGTCCTGGGCCCGCCCGGCGCGACCGATCGGCTGGTGCGATGCGAGGTCGCGCTCCATCTCCTCGGGGCTGAGCCCGGACTGGCGCATGGGCGTGAGTATGTCGCCGGGACAGATGCAGTTCACGCGGATCCGGTCCGGGCCAAGCTCGATCGCGGCGGATCGGGTGAGGTTCACGAGCCCCGCCTTGGCCGAGCAGTAGGCGTGCAGGCCGGCGAAGCCCGCCAGACCGGCGGTGGACGACGTCTGGACGATCGCGCCTCCGCCACGGCGGCGCATATGGGGCGTGACGTGCTTGATGCCGAGGAAGGCCGAACGGAGGAGGATGTTCTGGGTCAGGTCCCAGAGCTCCACTGGGGTTTCCTCGATCGGCCCGATGACGCCGGTCACGCCCGCGTTGTTGCAGAGGATATCCACGCCGCCGAAGCGCTTCGCGGCCTCCTCCACCAGCGCGGTGATTTCGCGCTCCTCGACGACATCCGTCTTGAGGAAGCTCGCCTCGCCGCCTTCTCGGCGGCAAAGCTCGGCCGTCTCCTCGCCGCCGTCAACGTTCAGGTCGCCGCCGACCACCTTGGCGCCCTCTGACGCCAGCAGCAGGGTCGCCGCGCGGCCGATGCCGCTCGCCGAGCCCGTTATGATCGCCACTTTCCCGGTAAGCCGCCCCATCGCACCGCACTCCTACAAATTGCCGAACGCTACTTCGCACCGAACTCAGCCCCGTCCGGCGCCCAATCATTTCGCCCGCGGGTCAAATCGCGTGCGAAGGCCGATGACGAACCCAACCCGGGGACCGACGCGGAATCCGACGGCGCATGGTCCGGCCTTGCGCGGCCTTCAATCCTGGCGGAACTGGCGCCAATCTCACCACTCGAATTGGGGCCGCCACGGGCTTCACCCCGCGGCATGGATTCGGACAAAGGACTGTGAAACGCATCGACTTTGCGGCCGGCCATCGTTCATGCCAAGCGTTGGGAGCCTGCCTGCGCGCGCCGCAGCGGCGCGCCCGGACTATGGCTTCGAGCGCCGACTGATTGTACACGACGCCGTCAGTTCGCCAGGCAAGAATGGCGACGGCGCGCCGATCGCGAGCGAGAACAGGCTAAATGTCAGAGATTGAAAATGGACGGCGACGCAAGAAACCAGCGAAAATGGCTGGCGCCACGCCTCAGCAACAATCTCGCCGGGGGCCTGCCAGAGTGATAGACACTGGGTTCCCCCTGGACCGCCGGAATCAAATTCTCCAGCTCGCCGCTAAACGGTTTGCGGAATTCGGTTATGAAGCGACCACGGTCCGAGAAATCGCCGACGATGCTAAGATATTGTCCGGAAGCATATATCATCACTTCAACACGAAGGATGATATACTAGACGAAATCATACGAAAGCCGGCCATCCTTATGGGTGACCGCATTCGTCACCTGGCGGCGTGCGAATCTGATCCAGAGACCAAGCTTGTGGCCTTGGTCATTCTTCAACTGGATGCGCTCACGAAAAACCACGATGCCTACAGCATCCTTTACAACGAGCGGCGTTTTTTGCGGCGGCACGCGCTATTCAATTATGTTCCAGAATATAAATCTTACATGACAAAGAGCTGGGGCGAAGTTCTTAGATCCGGGATTGAATTGGGGTATTTCAGAGAAAGTATTGATAAATTTCTTATAATATCAACCTCTCATCGTATAATAAATACAAGTTCTGATTGGTTCATGAGAGATGGTAATTTTAATATGTCAAGTATTAGAAAATACTCTCTTGACGAGGTCATTGAATTCAATATCGATCTGATCCTCCGATCTGTCCGTCACGACTCGAAAATAGCGGAACCGATTCCTCGCGCGGCCGCGGAATCTCTGGTGCGCTCGGTGCCGTCAACCTAATCCCATCGAGAGACATACGGCGCGTCGGATCCGTTCGGTCGCTCGGCGATGACCTCGTTGACCCGTCGCGGGCCGTATCATAGCAAGGCTAGGCCCTTGGAATTAAACATCATGTCGCCACCCACCGTGACCCGCCCCCAAGCAGGCGCCCTGACCCAATCCGATTTGGAACGGTATCGCGAGGACGGCTACGTCGTGCCGGACTTCCGCTTTTCGTCGGGGGCGGTGGAACAGTTGGGCGCCGAACTGATGCTTCTGAACGACGCCACGCCCGAGCTGCGCAACATCGCGCTGACAAATCCACACCTGCGGCCCTCCCCCGTCGACGGGCGTTACGGCAAGCTCTTGCCCTATTGCCTGGATCCGGGCCTGCTCGACCTGGTCGAGGCCATCGAGGGGCCGGATCTGCTGCTGTGGACCACCGACCTGTTTCACAGGCCTGCCGGCCACGGGGTCCCGACGGCCTGGCATCAGGACGACGAATACTGGCCGATCGAACCCATGGGCGCGACCACCGCGTGGGTCGCCATAACGCCTTGCCGCAAGGCCAACGGATGCCTCCGGGTCATTCCTGGATCCCATAGGCGCCGGGCGCTGCACCGGGTCGACGACAGCGGCGCCTTCCCCCGCAACTTGGATCCTGACTCCTTCGATGAGGCGGACGCGGTGGACGTGGAGCTTGAGCCCGGCCAGCTGATGCTGTTCCACGCCCTGCTCGTCCATGGATCCTGGCCGAATACCAGCAGCCAGCCCCGCACCGGCTTGACCATGCGGTTCATCCCCAGCACCAGCTTCTTCGACCATGACGCCGGCGTGGAAAGCGGACAGGCGTACTGGACGGACTATGCGCTCTACCTCGCGCGCGGGGTCAACCGATGCGAGCGCAACGATCTGATGCGGAACAAGCTACCCGCCGCGTGAGGCGTTTCCAGAACTGACATCTCAAGTTCATCCCGCCGCTGGCCATAACGCCCACCGATCAACCTTCGATCAATTCGTTGGCGTCGGCGAGGTTCGATGGCTGATCGCCTCCAAGACACTACGGAGCAAGCGTTCGCGTTGTATCGGTTTTGGGAGGTAGTCGTCCGCCCCCGCGGCGACACTCTCGCTGCGCAGCCCCGGTGCGTCGCTGGCGGTTGAGATGATCACCCGCGTCCGTCCGGTCCTGCACGCCGCCTCGATCTGCCTCAGGGTTCGCGTGGATTCCAGGCCGTCCATGACGGGCATCTGGATGTCCATCAGTACAGCGTCATAGGCGCGCTCGACGAACCTCATCACCGCTTGCGCGCCGTCGCAGGCCTCCACGACCTCGACGCCCAGGGGCTCCAGCATGGCGCGCGCCACCGCCCGGTTCACCGGATGGTCGTCGACCAGGAGAATGCAAGTGGTCTGACCCCTTTGAAGTGATCCATCCCTTATGTTGGTCCGAGGACCATTTTGGATGGATGGAACGATGGCAAGGAAGCACCACAAGCCGGAAGAGATCGTCGGCAAGCTGCGTCAGGTTGATGTGCTGACCGGTCAGGGCCGGT
>CANJXI010000056.1 GCA_947478785.1 Caulobacteraceae bacterium | reverse complement strand
TCAAGCGCGTCATCGTCTTCACCCGCACCAAGCGCGGCGCCGACCGCGTCGCCCGCAGCCTGGAACAGGTCGGCGTCGACGCCGCCTCGATCCACGGCGACAAGAGCCAGGGCCAGCGGGAACGCGCGCTCGCCGACTTCAAGGCCGGTAAGGTCCGCGCCCTGGTCGCCACCGACATCGCCGCCCGCGGCATCGACATCGACGCGGTCAGCCACGTGGTGCAGTTCGAGCTGCCCAACGTCCCGGAAAGCTACGTCCACCGGATCGGCCGCACCGCGCGCGCCGGCGCCGACGGCTCGGCGGTGGCGTTCTGCTCCGACGACGAGCGGACCCTGCTGCGCGACATCCAGAAGGTGACGCGCCAGACCATCCCGTCCTTCGACCGTCGCAACGACAAGCAACTGGGCGCGGCCAGCGCGGCCATGCCGGAACCGCAGGGCCTGAAGCCGGAGCGCGCCGACACGCGCGGCCAGCCCGGCGGCGGCCGCGGCGGTCCCAAGCGCAACCGCAACCATGGCGGCGGCGGCAATTCCGGCCATCGCCACGAGGGCGCCCCGGTCCGCAGCAATGGCGGCGGCGCGGCCAAGCCCGCGGCCCGTCCGGCCTTCAAGGGCCCCAGCCGTGGCGGCGAACAACGCCCCGCCCGCCCCACGGGCGTCTGGTCCAACCGCTAGGATGAACGAGGGGGACTCGCCTTTCAGGCGAATCCCCTTGTCGCAGATCATCGTTCGTCAAGTTTGGGTCTCAAGAGATTCCTCTCCTGGGGCCCACAGATGATGAAGCCATTTGTCGCGCTGGCGTTTGGCCTGGCGCTCGCCGTTTCGGGGGCGGCCCAGGCCAGCACCTTCGTCGCCGCCAACAACTCGGGCACGACGGACCTCGGGGCCTTCGGCGCGGGCGCCTACCTGATCACCGCGACCGGCGTGTCGGGCCTTGTCGGCGTGCCCGGCAACGGGGGCTTCGACATCAATCCGGACGGATCGCTGAATCAGCCTGTCACCGCCGGAGGCTACGGCTACTTCAACCCGAACGGCTCGTCGTTCGACGTCAACTCCGGCTACGGACCGGGCGGCTCGGCGATCCGCTTGGGCGCCCTGATGGGCTCGTTCACGCCGGCGCCGCCGCTGGGCAACGTGGGCCTGGGCCCCGCCGGCCTCCCCAACTACTTCCTGATCGGCTACTCGTTGCAGGTGAACCTCGCCAGCGCCGGGCATATCTACGCCCAGGTCAACGACACCTTCTATTCCAACGACGGCGGCGGATTCACGGTGAACGTCAGCGAGGTTCGCACCGGTGTGCCGGAGCCCGCGACCTGGGCGCTGCTGATCCTCGGCTTCGCAGGCGCGGGCGCCAGCCTGCGGCGCCGCAGGAGCCTCGCCGCCCACGCTTGAGCGCGCGTCGTCCCCGATGCCGATGGCCCGAACGCCGGGTTGAACCGGTCGTCACGTCTCGTTGAAGGGGTGCGGCAGCTGGCCCGAGCGGAAGAGGATCACCGGGTTCTCGTCGTAATCGCCGAGCTCGACGTCGGCCGTGGCGGCGAAGGCCACCACGCCCAGCCGCAGGGGCGCCAGCCGCTCGGCCTTGCGGCGGGCCTCCTCGGCGGTCTTGCAGCCCACCTGCTGCTCGGCCTTCAGCGCCTTGCCGCGACCGGCGATGTAGGACTGCAGGATGTAGACGGTTTCACTGGCCATGCCCTGTGACGCGCCGGTTCGCCGAGCGCGTCAATCGGAGTCTGGCCGCGCTAGCCGGGTCCGATCATGTTCTCCGGCCGGACCACCGCGTCGAACTGCTCGTTGGTCACATAGCCGCCGCCGACGGCCTCTTCGCGCAGCGTCGTGCCGTTCTTGTGGGCGGTCTTGGCGATCTTGGCGGCGTTGTCGTAGCCGATGGTCGGGGCCAGCGCCGTCACCAGCATCAGGGAACGCTCGAGGTTAAGCCTGATGTTGTCCTCGCGGGCCTGCGTGCCCACCACCATGTTGTCGGTGAAGGAGACGGTGGCGTCGGCCAGCAGGCGGCAGGACTGCAGGAAGTTGTAGGCCATCACCGGGTTGAAGACGTTGAGCTCAAAGTGGCCTTGGGACCCTGCGAAGCCCATGGCCGTCTGGTTGCCCATGACGTGGGCGCAGACCATGGTCAGCGCCTCGGCCTGGGTGGGGTTCACCTTGCCCGGCATGATCGAGGAGCCCGGCTCGTTCTCCGGCAGGGCCAGTTCGCCCAGGCCCGCGCGGGGGCCGGAGCCCAGGAACCGCAGGTCGTTGGCGATCTTGAAGAGGGCGCCGGCCGCGGCTGTCAGCGCTCCGTGGCTGAACACCATCGCATCGTGGGCGGCGAGGGCCTCGAACTTGTTGGGGGCGGTGACAAACGGGAGGCGGGTGATCGCCGCGATCCGCTCGGCGACCTTCTCGGCGAAGCCCACGGGGGCGTTGAGGCCGGTGCCCACGGCAGTGCCGCCCTGGGCCAGTTCATAGAGGCCGTAGAGGGTGTCCTTCAGACGGCGGACCGACATCGCGGTCTGGTGCGAATAGCCGCCGAACTCCTGGCCCAGCGTCAGCGGGGTGGCGTCCTGGGTGTGGGTGCGGCCGATCTTGATGATGTGGGCGAATTCCTTGCTCTTGGCCTTCAGGGCCGCGTGCAGGTGCTCCAGCGCCGGCATCACGCTGCGCGTCACCTCCTCGGCGCAGGCGATGTGCATGGCCGTCGGATAGGTGTCGTTCGACGACTGGCTCATGTTGACGTGGTCGTTGGGGTGGACAGGACTCTTGGAGCCCATCACCCCCCCCAGCATCTCGATGGCGCGGTTCGAGATCACCTCGTTGGCGTTCATGTTCGACTGGGTGCCGGAGCCGGTCTGCCAGACCACCAGGGGGAAGTGGTCGTCGAGCTTGCCGTCGATCACCTCCTGGGCGGCGGCGACGATGGCGTCGGCGATCTTCGGGTCGAGCACGCCCAGCGCCGCATTGGCCTCGGCGGCGGCGCGCTTGACCACGCCCAGCGCCCGGATCACCGGGATCGGCTGCTTCTCCCAGCCGATCTTGAAGTTCTGCAGGGACCGTTGGGTCTGCGCCCCCCAGTAGCGGTCGGCGGCGACCTCGATGGGTCCGAAGGTGTCGGTCTCGGTGCGGGTCGCGGCCATCCGGGCTCTCTATCTTGGAGTTCAGAGCGCGGCTGACGGGTGAACCGGTTTCCACGTCGCCCTGCCGCGCTCCAGGCAAGCTCAGCCGGTTTAGCGAGACGGCCGCAGACTGCAAGGCTAAGCATCGCGTCCGATGGACGAGGTCTGGACCCAACACGGCAAGGTCCGCGCGCGCGAGGGCGAGGGCGCGATGGAACTGGTCGTCGATGGCCTCACCACCCAGGCAAAGTACTACAAGCCCCTGATCTACGAGTTCTTCCGCAAGGCCTGGCGCGGATCGCGGCCGGCCTGGGGTGACTTCGCGGTCGAGATCCGCATGGAATATGTCGGCGATCCGCCGTGGCTCGACCTCGACAACCTGGCCAAGGCGATCCTCGACGCCATCAAGGGCTACGCCTTCCATGACGACGCGCAGGTCGCGCGGCTGCTGGTCGAACGCGCGCCAGGCGAGCGGGAGCGGATCCTGGTGCGGGTCGACCGGCTCCCAGGCGCGGCGCCAGGACACCCGTAGGGCTCGGGTCATCCCCGCAGGCGCGCGGGACCCGGTTTCCGAACCAGCGGGTCTATCTTCAAAAGGTTAGAGCGTGACGGGCGCTTCAACCGGTATCCACTTGAAGCGGTCACGCTCTAGGGAACCTGGGCCGCCTGGGCCGCCGCCTTCATGGCCGCGGCGTCTTCCGGCGAGATCCATCTGCCGGCCAGCATCCGGTCCGTCGCGGCGGCGAACCTGGTCACATAGGCCGCGTGATCCGGATAAAGCGACTTCAGGGTCTCCGGCGGCAGCGGTTTGCGCGCGCCCATCAGGCCGGTCATGTCCTCATCGGTCGTCGATCCTCTATATGAGGCGAACGGAACATCGATGTAGGGCATGCGCAGGCCGCCCAGGGCGTTGCCGAGCTCGTCGCGCTTGATCGCCAGCGCGCCGTCCATCGCGATGCCGGGGGACTGCGGCGGCAAGACACCCTTCCGCACCCAGAGTTGCAGGTTGTGGTAGGCGCCGCGGGTGATCGGCGCCCAGGGGAAGTCGTTCATGGCGGTCATGCCCCCGCCGGGCATCACGGCGGGCATCTTGATGCCGGACCTGGCGAAATCGGCCATCGACGGCATCGCGGACAGGTCGCGCGGCTGGCCGGGAATCTCGCCGCCGGCGTGGGAGCCGCCCGCCACCTCATAGGTGACGATCCCGCCCTTGGGCGTCACGACGTCGGGCTGGCGGGTATGCTTGCCCAGCGCCATCTCGGCCTCGGACGACAGCGAGATGAAGGGGACATCCGGCGGCAGCAGCTTCTGTCGCGGATCGTCGAGCGGCACGTCCGGCGAGCACTGGTTTATCCGCACCAGGGCCGGACCGACGGTCGCCAGATATCCGTCATAGACTGGCGCCCCATCCGGCGTCCGGTAGCGGGGGTGGAAACCCGTGAGGAAGGTGCGGATATAGATCGCCGACTGCGAGCCGCCGACCATGTAAACCCAGGGTTTGCCGAAGCCGGGCAGGATCTTCTGGCGCTGCTCGCTCTTCAGAAGCAGGCCCAACTGGCCCAGCATGTCCCACACCAGACCGTCCTCGGTCTCCGGCGAGGAGCCTGCGACGCCCATCTGCGACATCTTCACGAAGTTCGCCTCTCCGCCCATCATGTAGAAGGGGATGATGGAAGGGTGCGCGCAACGTTGCGCGGCCGGGGCCGGATTGGTCCAGTCGAGCGGCGCGTAGCGGGCCGGGTCGAACTTCTGGAGCGCCTTGGCGGTCAGCGCCTTGGTGGTGATGCCGATCCAGACGTCCCCCTGCCGCACCATGCGCCCGCCATCGCTGGGCCCGCCCAGATCGACTCCGCTGCTGGCGTTGAGCACGCTCACTTCGATGTTGCCGCTGAACCGGGCGGCGTCGCGCGGCCGCCTGACGAGGATCCGCGTGACGTAGCGACCCGGTCCGGCGATCACCCTGACCTTCCGCGTCTGGCCGACCCAGTCGTAGACGTTGGCCATGCCGCTCAGGAAGTACTCCTCCTCGACGTAGCCTGCGGCCTCCATGCTCTTGGCCGCGCTGAGGAAGGGCTTGGAGGTGTCCGTGACAGGAACCGGTCCGGAGACCTCCGGGAGCGGCAACCTCATCGCCGCCGCCGGAGCGGCGATCGCAGCGAAGGGCAAGACCGCCGCCGAGAGGCAAAGCCCTGCCGCCGCAAGTCCATGCACGAGCCGCAACATTTCCATGACTTCCTCCGGGCCAATTCGAATATCGAGCTTCGAGGCCCTTCGGGTTCACCCGTGCAGGACGCCGAGACGCTTCTTTTTCTCTGGTCTGATCGCGATGTTCGGGCGCTTGCCCATTCCGATGCGGGCCGTCGATCAATTCAATCGGGACGTAGACGCCTTCGTCGCTCCCCAATTAATTGACTGTGTCCACCTTCGTGCCCGAGGCGTGGCGCTGTCAAGCGGCGGCCGTGGCTCCGCCAGACATAATGGTGAGCGGCGCGGCCCGCCCGTCTAACACCCTGGCCGAGCCCTTGCGATCATCGCGGCAACGCCAGCGAGGGCGCATTCAAGATTGTACAGAAACTGGGTCTCGTCCTCCGAGGGCCTGGCGGCGGCGCGCGCCGCCGCAAGCCAGGGGAAGTCATCGGCGTCCAGGTTCGCCAGGACTTCGATTTCCTCGAAACCAGGCCGGAGGCGATCCATATGCAAGAGGACGGCGTCCCCCACGATCACATTGATGAATTTCAGGGCGTGAGCGGCCGATACGATATCGAGCCCGGCTTCGACGAGCGATCTGATGACGTCGTCCGCCTCACGCAAGCCGCTGGTTCCTATGTGGGCGGCGGGGTCGAAGAATCGAAGCCATGCCCCGGCGCGAAACATCTTGTCACGCGTCCGCAACGCATAGGTCTCCACCTGCGCCCGCCACCCCGCCTGGCCGATGTGCGGGGTATCGGATCCGGCAACCGAATTGAGCACCGACAGCAGCACGAGCCGCCCCAGCGCCTCAGGACTGTTGACGCGATTGTAGACGGTCATCCGCGCCACGCCGAGCCGGTCCGCGACCTCCCGAAGGCTGATGCCATGGGGTCCGATATCGAGCGCGACCCCGATGAGCTGCTCCTCGGTGAAGCTCGGCCGCCGTCCACGCGCCGGTGAATATCCGATCGCCATCGCCGCTCGTCTCTCAGCCGAACCGGTAATGACCTGACACAGACGCCCGCCGCAAGACAACCTCGCCCCGGCATCGAAAGGGGCGCCGTGAAGGGTATTGCTGTCGCGGCGTTCGTCCAGCCAAACGAAAACGGCCGCGCCCAGGGGAGGGCGCGGCCGCGACGTTCGCTAAGGTCCCCGCAGGGGGCGGTGTGGCCTTAGCGATATTGCTGCAGGCGGGTGGTGCGGAGGCCGGCCAGGCCGTGGCGGTCGATCGACCTCTGCCAGGCCAGGAACTCTTCCGATGTCAGCCGGTAACGCTCCAGCGCATCCTCGAGGGAAAGCAGCCCGCCGCGCACGGCGGCCACCACCTCGGCCTTGCGCCGGATGACCCACCGGCCCGTCTCGGGCGGCGGCAGATCGTTCAGCGTCAACGGCGCACCCGTGGGACCTATGACATAGGCCTCTCCCCGGCTGTTCGTGCGCGTCTGCTGTTGCTGCAACATGGCTTTACGCCCTTCCGACCATCACTGTTGACGAGGAAGATAGGGCACGGCCCCTAACAGCCGCTGAATCGTGATAGTAAATACTTGCCTAATCATATAATTCCCCGTGTGCGAAAACGATACAGATTCCGTGTATTCAGTAGTTAATACGTATTAACGGAAATCTCTATCGGATGATGTTGATCAATTCATCCAGCATCTGATCCGCCGTGGTGATGATCTTGGAGGAGGCGGAATAAGCTTTCTGAGTTGAGATCAAACCGGTGAACTCGGACGAGAGGTCGACCGTGGAAGCTTCCAGGCTTGACGGAGAAATGGCGCCGGCTCCGCCGATGCCAGCTTCCTTTATGACCATCTGGCCAGCCGGAATGGTCGCTTGGTAGGCGTTGCCGCTGACCGATTTGAGACCGTCCGAGTTGGGGAAGGTGGCCACCGCGATCTTGGCGATCTTGCGGACCTGACTGTTGTCGAAGATGGCCGAGACTATCCCGTCCTGACTGACCTGGACCCCGACAACATTGCCGACGCTGGCGCCGTTTGAGTTCACCGAGTTCACCGTCGAGGCGGCGGCATACTGGGTAAGCTTGGTCAGGTCGTAGTCCAGCGACTGGCCGGCGATGCCCTGGGCGTCGGCCCAGCGCGGCGTGCCCGCGGTGCCGGACGCGGCCAGCGCCAGGGTGGGGGTCGCGCCGGCGGCGCCGAACAGCGTCGAGGTCGAAAGGTCGATCGAGCCGTCCTGGTTGAAATTCACGACGCCTTTCGCCAGCTGGCCGGGGCGGCCCGCGACTGTCACGTCGCTGGCAGGGATCGAATAGATTTCCGCGCTCCACTGGTTGGGCGTGGTGGTCTTCAGGAAGGCCATGGCGACCTTGTGGGAGCCGCCCGTGGAGTCGATGACATTCATCTCGACCGTGAAGTCGGGCTTGGTGCCGGTCGTGGGGTCGTTCGCATAGTCGGCCATGCTGGCCACGGTGGTCGCGTTGTAGGTCGCCGCCCCGGCGGAGACCGCGCCGCCCTTGTCGATATTGGCCGAGAGGTCGACCGCGCTGGTCGCCTGGACGGCGGCGCCCAGGTTCTTGACATTGATCGAGCTCAGCTTGTTGACGTCCGAGGGATTGATGTCGAACGTTCCGTTGGCCTGCAGCGGCCAGCCCTGCAAGTAGAGCTTCGAGTCGTTGACCAGGAAGCCTTCGGAGTCGACGCCGAAGCCGCCTGACCGGGTGAATTCGCGGGCGTCCGCGGGCGTTAGGCCCGTGCCCTTCTCGGTTACCACGAAGAAGCCGTCGCCGGAGATGGCCAGATCCGTCGAGCCGTTTGAGCTCTGGATCAGGCCCTGCTGGCTGACGAACTGGCGGCTCACGCCGGTCACGCCGCCGGCCGAGTAGCGCCCGCTCACCGCCTGGGCGGTCACGAGGTTCGAGAAGCTGATCTGGTGACGCTTGTATGCGACGGTGTTGACGTTGGCGATGTTGTCGGAGATCGCCGCGAGCGCCGAGGAGTTGGCCACCAGGCCAGACACGCCGGCGAGCAGTGCCGAATTGATGCTCATGATTGGTTCCGTTCTTTCCAGGAGGGCCGCGTGCTGCGGGCGCCGGCCGGCGTGGGGCCGGCCCGGCGGGCGGCGTTTTGCCGTCCGGGTTGAAGAGGGGTGCGCGGGCGGCTCATGCGCCGGCCTACGCGGTTGTCGTCGTCGGTGAGGTCACCGTTTGGGTCGGATCGGGCTCGCTGATCGAGGTGACCTTTTCCCAGGCCACCTTCGCCCCGTTGATTGTGATGAAGGTCGAGCCGTCGATCTGCTCGACTCCGGTCACCCGGCCCAGCACATAGGGCGTGGCGGTCACCGCCTTGCCAGCCGCGTCCACAGCCGTGACGCGCAGACTGTAGGTCCCGCCGTCGGGCAACTGGTTGCCGGTCATGTCCTTGCCGTCCCAGGCGAAGGGATGGTCACCGATCTTATTGTCGGTGGGCGCCTCGGCGTGGACGACCTTGCCGTTGGCGTCGAGCACCTCGATTTTCGCGTCGGTAGCCGCGGCGTCCAACTTGTAGGTCCACTTGGCCTGGCCGCCCGAGAGCGTGGTGGAGTCGCTGGCGGCGCGCACGTCCTTGCCGATCAGGCTGACGGCGGTGGAGATGCCCGTACCGGTGTTGGCGACCAACTGCTTCAGGAGGTCGTTGGAGGCTAGCTGCTGCTCGACCCCGGTCATCTGCACGAGCTGCTGGGTAAACTGGTTGGAGTCCAGCGGCGACAGCGGGTCCTGATTCTTCAGCTGCGTGGTGAGCAGGCTGAGGAAAGTGTTGAAATTGTCGGCCAGGCGCGCCCGGCCGAGCGCCGTGGTATCCGTGTTGCTGGCGGCAGGCGCGGCGGGTGTGGTTGCGGCGGCAGGGGCGGTTGTCATGGGTTCACTCAGATCCGTATGTCGACGCTGGAAAGCGCCCGCCAGCGCGGGTTGAGCGCGCCAGATTGCGCCGACGAGGCGGCCTCGCCGGCGGTGGCCAGCGCGGATTGGAAGGCCCGGCCGCGGAAGGCTTGGCCGGTGTCGGTGTCCTGGTGCTGCGCCTGCCGGCCCTGTCCGCGGTCGCCGGCGACGTCGAAGGTCATGCCGCCGGACAGGTCGAACCCGGCCTGCTCGAGCTGGCGCTGCAGGTCGGAGGCGCGGGCGCGCAGCTCCGAGGCGGCCTGTGGAGTCTCGAAGGTCATGGCCGCGGTCATCCGGCCTGACGCGCCGATCTCCATGCGCACGTCGACCCGGCCGAGACCAATGGGGTCGAGCTGCAGGTCGAAGCGGCTCGACCGGCCTTCCAGCTTCTTGGCGATCTGGGCGGCGAGGTTGGCGACCGTCTGCGGCGAACCGCGCACGCCGGCGACGGCGGCGTGGGTGAGCGTCGCGGGCGTGATCGTGGAGGACGTATTGGCGTTGGAATCGGTGGGCCCGGTGTTGCGCTCGCCCGGTTGAACCGTTGCGTCGGCGGTCTGCGGGTCCTTGTCGCCGGCGCCGGGGTTGGGGCCAGGGTCGACGGTTTCCACGGGGGCGTCACCGATCCTGGCGACGGTGGGCGCGGCCACGTCGATGCGGGGAGTGTCGGCGCGCGGCGACTTGCCGGCCGGGGCCTTATCCTTCGGCGCGGCCGCGACCGGCGCCGGTCCCTCGGTGGGCTTGGGTTCATCGGAAGCCGCGGCCGCCGCCGCGGTCTGGACGGCGGCCGCGGCGGCCGCCTCCGCGACGGTGAGCGGCGCCGCGGCCTGGGCCGCGACAGGCGCGGGCGGGGGCGCTTGCGCCGGGGCGGCAGGTGGCGACTGGGTCGGTGCGGCGGCGGCGCTGGGCTGTGGGGGCGTCTCGACCTTGCCGCTCGACCCCCCGACCGTTGCCGTGTCCGCTATCTTGGCGGCGGCGTCGGTCGCCGCCTGGCCTGCCGCCGTTGCGGCGCTTCCCGAGGTCCTGCCACCAGCCAGGGTGACGTTGGCGGTCGTCGCCTGTTCGAGCGAAATGGCCGGGGCGGCGGACTTGGCGCGTGTCGCCCCGCCGCCAATCGTCGGGTCTGCGTCGACGGGCGCCGTGGCGGCGACCTGGGGCGCCGCCACCGGCTGAGGCTGGCCCAGCAGGGCGAGCACCGCGTCGGCGGAAACGCTGTCGCCGCCAGTCGCCGACTCTACCGTGGCGGGGGCGGCTCCGCCCGCACTGTCGACGCCGCTGTCAGATGTTTTCCCGACTGTTCCCGCCAAATCCTTCGTCACAGCCTTGGCGGTGTCGCTCTGATCCTCTGTTCCGAAGAAGCTGGCCACCAGCGCCTCGAAGCCCGCCGCGGGGTCCTTCGCCGAGGCCTTGGCCGCCGCAGCTTTCGCGCCGGACGCCGCGCTTGCTCCGGCCGATGGGCCAGGCGCGGGGGGGGCGGCAATGTTGGGCGGCGACGCAGACATCAAGGATAGCCTCGAGGGGGACGGGTCTTCGGTAGCGCCTGCTGCGCCGGGGTCACTTCAGGTTGGTATGGAGCAACCTTTGCGCCAGTCTAATAAGATACTGATATAATTTAGTAATATATGGATATGCCTGATATGGGCGGCCCCTCGGGTGGCGGAATTTGCCGGGCCATCCGGGGTAAGGTGGGCGTTCCCTGCCGGTCGCCGCCGCGCTCCTGGAGGCCGTCTCGGGTCTTGGCGCCGGTTTTGCGCTTCCATTGGCAAGTCCATTGGCCCCCGAAAGGGAGATCGTTGAAAATGAAGAGTATTTTCCGGCCCCTCGTGCGGGTGATCACCTTGGCCCCGGCAGATTCCGCCGGGCCATGCGTCGCCCTTTGCCGGGCAGAGGGTTAAGCGATGTCGCTCAGCGCCGTCTTGAGCTCGGCCACCTCGGGCCTCAACGCCGCCCAGACCGGGCTGCGGGCGGTCTCCGACAACATCGCCAATGTCAACACGCCCGGATACGTCCGCAAGGTCATCAACCAGTCCCAGCTTGTGGTCGATGGCCAGGGCATGGGGGTCAGCGTCACCGGAATCCAGCGGGTGGCTGACCGGTACCTGCAGTCGGCGAGCCTCACGGCCACCGCGGATTCCAGCCGCTGGGACGTCTATTCGAAGTTCCTCGACAACGCCCAGAGCCTGTTCGGAGACCCTTCGGGGACGGGCTTCTTCTTCAATCGACTGGACGATATCTACGCCAATTTCGCGTCGGCCGCCGATGACCCGTCGTCCAGCCTGCTGCGCACCCAGGCGGTGTCCAACGTGCAGGACTTCCTGGGCGAGTCCGACCGGATCAACACGCAGATCACCCAGCTCGGGACCGCGGTCGACGCCCAGATCAACGATGGCGTCGCGCGGGCCAACGACCTGCTTGGCCAGATCAACAAGCTGAACGCCGACATCAGCCGCACCCGTCTGACCAGCGGCGACCCGTCGGGTTCGGAGAATATCCAGAGCCAGCTCGTCGATGAACTTTCCGGCCTTATCAACGTGCGCGTGTCCGCGCGCCCGAACGGCGGCGTCACTGTCCGCTCGCCGGAAGGGGTGATGCTGGCCGGCGACGCCGCGGCTAAGCTCACCTACGTCAAGACCAATGGCGCGCTTGGCTACCTCGCCGCCACTCCGGTGGGCGTCCCCGGCGCTGCCCAGGCGATCAAGGTCGATGGCGGCGAGTTGGGCGGCCTGCTGGACCTGCGCAACGATCGTCTGCCCGCCCTCTCCGACCAGCTGGGCGAGTACACCGCCCGCGCCGCCGTGACCCTGAACGCGGCTCACAACGCCTCCACCGCCTTTCCGGCGCCGACCAGTCTCACCGGCAACGACATCGGCCTCGATCTGCCGACCGCGATCAGCGGGTTCACCGGCCAGACCACGGTGGCGATCGTCAATGCGGCCGGCGTCGTCCAGCGCAAGGTCGCCTTCGATTTCGACGCCCAGACCATGAGCGTCGATGGCGGGGCGGCCACCGCCTTTACGCCGGCCAACTTCCTGACACAGCTGAACACGGGGCTGGGCGGCGCGGGATCGGCGACCTTCACGGGCGGGAAGCTCTCGATCGCGGCAACAGGGACCAACGGCGTGGCCATCGACGAGGGCACGTCCGACAAGGCAGGCCGCGCGTTCTCGCATTTCTTCGGTCTCAACGACCTGATCCGATCGAGCGGCTTCACGACCTATGAAACGGGCCTGAAGGCTGCCGACAACCACGGCTTCACGCCGGGCGACCAGATAACCCTGAGCCTGGCTCAGCCCGACGGCCGGCCGATCCGCGACGTGGTGGTCACCGTGCCGGCCGCGCCGCTAATGAGTGACCTCCTGGCCTCGCTGAACAACAACAGCACGGGTGTCGGGGTCTATGGTCAGTTCGCGCTGGACGCCAACGGCGCGCTCAGCTTCACGGGCTCGCCACCACTCAACGCCACGCTCTCGGTGACCTCGGACCACACGCAACGCGGAGTGGGGGGACCCTCGATCAGTTCGCTGTTCGGACTGGGCGCGCAGGAACGCTCGACGCGGGCCGATCGGCTCAGCATCGACCCCGCCCTGGCGGCCGATCCCACCCGGCTGGCGTTCGGCAAGCTCGACCTTTCGGTCGCCGCGGGGACGCCGGCGATCCGCCCGGGCGACGGGCAGGGGGCGCTGGCTCTCGCGGGCGCCGGCGACGTGCCGACGCTCTTCCAGGCGTCCGGTTCTCTGGGCCAGGTGACCATGACGCTGGCGTCCTATGGCGCGGAGTTCGGCGGTTCGATCGGACGCGACGCGGCGGCGGCGGACACGCGGAAGTCCAGTTCCGCCGCCGTCGCAACGGAGGCCACCGCGCGGCGCCAGTCGGTCGAGGGCGTCAATCTCGACGAGGAACTCGTACGGCTCACCACCTACCAGCAGGCGTTCAACGCATCCGCCCGAATGATCCAGGCGTCGAAGGAACTCTTCGACACCTTGCTTGGCATGATCTGAGGATATCGACATGGTGACACGCGTCTCCACCGCCGGAAACTATGGCTCTGTGCTGGTCAACCTGATGGCCGCCCAGCAGCGCCAGTTCGACGCCGGCAACCGGGTCTCGAGCCAGAAGAACGGAACCGACCTCAAGGGCTACGCCACGAAGGCCGAGACCCTAACGGCCATGCGGACGGTGGATCGGCGGCTGACGGCCTATTCCGACCAGAACGACCAGGTGGCCGCCAAGCTGGGCAGCCAGGACGAGGCCCTCAACCAAGTGACCGACGCGGCCGGCGCCATCCGCCAGGCCATGGCCGACGCGCTGGCCACCGACCGCGCCGACACCCTGATGCAGGATATCAACGGCCAGTTCGCCACCGCGACGGAGGGCCTGAACGCCCGATACGACGGCAAGTATCTGTTCGCCGGCGGACAGATCAACACCAAGCCGGTGACCGCCACGACGCTCGCCGACCTGACCTCCGGCCCGCCGATCGCCAGCTTCTTCACCAACGACCAGTTCAAGGCGCAGGCGAAGCTAGACGACAGCACAACCGTCACGACCGGTCAGCTGGCCAGTGACATGGGGACCGCGATGCTGACCGGCCTGCAGGGGATCCAGGCGTTCAACCAGGGCGCTGGCGGCCCGTTCAATGGCCAGCTGACGCCGGCCCAGCGAACATTCCTGGAGAACCAACTGGCCAGCTGGGACCAGATCCGCAGCGACCTCACCCTGAAGACCGCCCAGAACGGCCTGGTTCAGAAGCGTGTCGAGGACGTGAAGACCAACATCGGCGTCCACCAGGATACGCTCACCATCATGATTGGCCATATCACCGACGCCGACATGGCCAAGGCGGCCACCGATCTGCAGTCCGCCCAGCTGTCGATACAGGCCTCCGCCCAGGTGTTCTCCAGCCTGCAGGGATCCTCGCTGCTGAACTACCTCAAGTAGCTGGCATAGCCTTATCTTGGTTCCCCTCCCCAGAGCGGCGCGGGGAGGCTATATGCAACACAATGAATGCGCCCTTCTCCAAGCTTGGCTCCGCGCCCGACGGCCTCGTCGAGGTGGTGCGCGAGGCTGTGCGCCTGCCGGCTGGCAGCCGGGTTGTCGCCGCCATGTCCGGTGGGGTGGACTCCACCGTGACGGCCGCCCTGCTGGCCCGGGCGGGCTACGACGTGGTGGGCGTGACGCTGCAGCTCTACGACCACGGCGCGGCGGTCCAGAAGAAGGGCGCCTGCTGTGCTGGCCAGGACATCCACGATGCCCGCAGCGCCGCCGAAGCCCTGGGCTTCCCGCACTACGTCCTGGATTACGAGAGCCGCTTCAAGGACCAGGTGATGGAGGACTTCGCCGACGCCTATCTGCGCGGCGAGACCCCGGTGCCGTGCATCCGCTGCAACCAGACGGTCAAGTTCCGGGACCTGCTGGACGTGGCCCGCGACCTGGGCGCCGAGGCCATGGCCACCGGCCACTACGTCCGGCGCCAGCTCGGGCCAGCCGGCCCCGAGCTGCACCGCGCCTTCGATCCGGCGAGGGATCAGTCCTATTTCCTGTTCGCGACCACGATTCAGCAACTCGACTACCTGCGGTTCCCGCTGGGCGGCCTGCCGAAGCCCGCGGTGCGCGCCGCCGCCGAGGCGCTGGGCCTGGCCGCGGTGGCGGCCAAGCCCGACAGCCAGGACATCTGCTTCGTGCCGGAGGGGCGCTACACCACGGTGATCGACCGCCTGCGCCCGCAGGGCGCGGAGCCGGGCGACATCCTCCATCTGGACGGCCGGGTGCTGGGCCGCCACGAGGGCGTCACGCGCTATACCGTCGGCCAACGCCGGGGCCTGAACGTGGCCGTGGGCGACCCGCTGTTCGTGGTCCGCATCGACGCCGACCGGCGCCAGGTGGTCGTGGGCCCCCGCGAGGCGCTGCTCACCGCGACGCTGATGCTGAAGGAAACCAACTGGCTGGGCGGCGGCGCGATAGAGGCGGCGTGCGAAACTGGACGGCCCGTGCTGGCCCGTGTGCGATCCACCCGTGAGCCGGTCGCCGGTCGCCTCGCCCTCGTCGATGGGCAGGCGGCCGTGGTGTTCGACGGCGCCGAGGAAGGCGTCGCGCCCGGCCAAGCCTGCGTCCTCTACGCGCCGGAGGACGAGACCCGCGTGCTGGGCGGCGGCTTCATCGCCTCGACGGTGCGTCGGATCTGACGTCGTGTTGGGTGTAGGGCGCCGCAGGCCTATATCGGCTGGATGAGCCAGACCTCCGATCCCGTCGTCATCGCCAGCTACGCGCGCACGCCCATGGGCGGCTTCCAAGGGGTTTTCGCCGCCGTGAAGGCCACCGAGCTGGGCGCCGCGGCCGTACGCGCGGCGGTGCAGCGCTCGGGCGCCGCGCCGGACGCGATCGACGAGATCGTCATGGGCTGCGTCCTGCCGGCGGGTCTCGGACAGGCGCCGGCGCGGCAGGCGGGGCTGGGCGCGGGCCTGCCGAAATCGGTGGCGGCGACCACGGTCAACAAGATGTGCGGCTCAGGCATGCAGGCGGCCATATTGGCGCACGACGCGCTGGCCGCGGGCTCCGCGGACATCATCGTCGCGGGCGGCATGGAGAGCATGTCCAACGCCCCCTACCTGCTGACCAAGCACCGGGCCGGCGCGCGGGCCGGCCACGACGTCACCTATGACAGCCTCTACCTCGACGGGCTGGAGGACGCCTATGAACCCGGCCGGCTGATGGGCTCGTTCGCCGAGGAGACGGCGCGGCAGTATCAGTTCACCCGCGAGGCCATGGACGACTACGCGATCGGCTCGCTGACCCGGGCCCGGGCCGCCATCGACAGCGGCGCCTTCGTTCGCGAGATCGTCCCGGTCGAGGTGGTCACGCGCAAGGGCGCGGTGCTGATCGAGCAGGACGAGCAGCCCGCCAAGGCCGACCCGGCCAAGATCCCGACGCTGAAGCCCGCCTTTGCCAAGGACGGGGCGATCACCGCGGCCAACGCCAGTTCGATCAGCGACGGGGCCGCGGCCCTGGTGATGACGCGGGAGTCGGTGGCGCGCCGGCTGGGGATGACGGTGGTGGCCCGGGTCGCCGCGCACGCCGCCCACGCCCAGGAGCCCGGCCTCTTCACCACCGCGCCCGTGCCGGCGATCCAGAAGGTCCTACGGCGCGCGGGCTGGTCGGTGGAGGACGTCGACCTCCTTGAGGTCAACGAGGCCTTCGCGGTGGTCGCCATGATCGCCGAGCGGGACTTGGGCCTCGATCGGGCCAAGCTCAATGTCAATGGCGGCGCCTGCGCGCTGGGCCACCCGATCGGGGCCAGCGGCGCGCGCATCCTGGCCACGCTGCTCAGCGCGCTGGAGGCCAGGGGCGGCAGGCGCGGGGTGGCCGCGCTGTGCATCGGCGGCGGCGAGGCCACCGCCATGGCGGTGGAGCTGGCCTAGCGGCCGTCGTGCTGGGCCTTGATGGTGGCTTCCATCTGCTTGCGGATGGCGGCGATCTGCTCGGGGCTGGGGCGGTGGCCCTTCATGGCCGGCATGTCGGGGGTCATGGAGAGCATGTTGATCTTCATGCCGTTGACCTCCATGTCGCCGGGCTTGAAGTCGGCCGGGCAGGGGCCCTTCCAGGTAGCCTCGAGCGTCATCTCGTGGTCGCCGTTCATCTGGGCGGCCTGGGCGCCGGTGGTCACCGACTTCACCTTGACTGTGTAGTGGGAGTTGAAGTCGCCGCTGGTCTCGCCGTCGCTGACCACCTTGCCGCCCGAGCCCATCTCGCAGACCGAGTGGAAGGTCCAGCCGCCGCCCAGCTTCGGCGTGATCGACTGTTCCTTGCAGGCCTCCTTGCCGGCCTGCTGGCCCCAGAGGCTCATCTTGTCGTTGACCGCGTCGTCGAAGCAGATGCGGCTGGTCTGGGTCATCTGGGCCATGTGCATGGTGTGCTCCCAGAGCCCGACCTTGCGCCGAGGCGGGGTCATCGGCGCGGGGGCGGCCTCCGGGGCCGCGGCCATCTGGGAAGGCGCGGCGGGGCCGGCGGTCTCCTTCTTGCCGCAGGCCGCCAGGGCCAGAACGGCCAAGGCGGAAATTCCGATCGCGCGTTTCATCCTGAACCCTCCGGTCTTATGTGCCGTTCAGGCTAGACGCGATCCGCCTCAAGGAGAACCAGCGATGTCAGAGTTGCGGGACACCGGCCGCCGCTACGAGATGGACGAGGCGGGGCTGACCTCCTGGGCCGACTACCGGCTGGCCGGAAACAGGCTCTTCATCGACCACGTGGAAAGCCCGCCGGCGCTGCGCGGCACGGGAGCGGCCGGGCGGCTGATGGCGGCGCTCAGCGCCGACGCGCGGACCAAGGGCCTGACGATCACGCCGATCTGCGGCTACGCCGCGGCCTGGCTGCGGCGCAGCAAGGAATTCGGCGACCTCGTCCAGTAGGCCGACCTGTCCCGATCCGAGACAGGACCGGCCTTCAGGTTCAGGCGCGGGCGGTGATCGCTTCCAGGGTCTGGACGCGGGCGCCGGTGTCTTCCACGAAGCGGCGGGCCAGGTCGCGGACGCCGGCCGGATAGGCGTCGCCGCCCTCGGCGATCTCGGCGGCGATCGCCTCGACCTCGAGCATCTTGGCGGTCAGCGAATGGATGTGGTCCTTCGCCAGTTGCCGGGCCTCGGTCTGGAGGCGGCGCACGCGCTGGGCGACGGTTTCTTGCTTGACGGTTTGCAGGTCGTTGTCGGCGACCACACTGAGAGACGGGCTCATACGGTGATACCTCAAAATTCCCCAACTCAGGTTTCAGGACCCCCGCGGATCAGGATGATCCGCACCCGAGAGCCCCAAGCCTGTTGTCTCGCTTACGTACAAGACACAGCACAGGTTCCCTGACCGCTGCATGAACGGCGCCGGAAACCTGGACGTGGGGCGCCGGCGCCACGATGTGAAGTTAACGGGCGGCGGTTCGGCGGAAGTTTTTCGCGCCGTGTGGTTAAGGGCGGAGCCGGAGAACCAGCAGCTTGTCGCCGATAGCTCCGGCCGGAATGCTTTTCGTTCTAAAGGCCTTCCGGCGCCCGCGCCCCCGTCCTTGAACAAAACAAGAACACCAATCGCGGCCGGTGTCAAGGTTACCGCAGGCCGTTGATCGGGCGGGTGTCGCCTTCCGGGCGGATTTCGCTGCGGGTGACGATGCCGGGGCCCAGGGCCTCGAGGCGGCCGATCTCCTCCGGCGTGGCGCGCGGCAGGTCCGCCGCCCGGGCGGCGATGAAGAACCGCAGGAGGCTCATGTCCGGCGAGCAGGCGGCGATGTCGCCCAGCCAGCCCTGGCTGCAGGTGAGCGTGTCGCCGGCGTGCAGCAGCAGGCCCACGCCGCCCGGCCGCGCGAAGGCGACCGAGCCGGCGATCACGGTGAGGATGTCGACGCCGTCCGCCTCCCCCTCGATGACCGGAGCGAGGGCCGGACCGACGGTGGGGGGATCGGAGGCCGGCCGGATGATCCACGTGGCGACCAGGCCCGCGCTGGGCTCCCAGGTGGCGCAGTCGCGGATCTCCAGGCCCGGGCTTCCGGCCAGCGGGCGGTAGGCGGCGCCCGGCGCGTCGGCGGCCTGCAGGGAGAAGCGCGCGCCCGGCAGATGGTAGGGGTGGTCCCAGGCCGTCCGCTCGAGTTCGGGCGTCACCTCGGCCGGCGGGACGATCTCGACGTTGGCGAACTTCTGGGGAACGAACAGTTCGATGAAGCCGAAGGAGCGGGGCGGGGCGTCGGCCGGGGTGGGCTCCACCGACAGCGGCGTGGCGCGGTTCTCGGCGGCCGAGGCCGCGGCGTAGCTGTATTCGAACTGGTCGTGGACCGTGCCGCCGTGCTGCACGATGACCATGCCGGGCAGGGCCGGGGTGGCGATCCCGTCGTAGGAGAAGACCCCACGGCCGGAGGTCGGGATGACGATATGGGCGTGCGCCAGGTGGGCGTGGACGCCGGTGCGGCCGGCCACGTCCGTGCCCGCGAAGCTGAGCACGTGCTGCAGGTGCGCCAAGCCGCCGGTGACCACGTCGGAGCCTAGGTTCTTGTAGCCGGCCCAGGCGCGGAACTCGCCCATGGCGTGCTCGGCCTGCCCGGAACGCTGCAGGTTGAAGACGCGGGGCGCCAGCCGGGGTTGGCCGACCTGGTTCAGGAACTGCTGGTCATGCAAAGCCATCGCCGTCTCCTAATCGTTGGCCTGGATCACACTGCGGACGAGGGGATAGATCTGGGTCTGCCACTTGCGGCCGCTGAACACGCCGTAGTGGCCGACGCCGGGCTGCAGGTGGTGCTTCTTGCGGTTGGCGAAGACGCCGGAGCAGAGGTCGTGGGCCGCCACGGTCTGGCCGACCGAGCAGATGTCGTCGCGCTCGCCCTCGACGGTGAACAGCGCCGTGCGGCGGATGGCGGCCGGATCGACGCGGCGGTTGCGCCAGACGAGCTCGCCCCTGGGCAGCAGGTGCTGCTGGAACACCCGGCTGACCGTCTCGAGGTAGAACTCGGCGGTGAGGTCGAGGACGGCGAAATATTCGTCGTAGAAGGCCTTGGCGGACTCCGCCTCCTCCGTCCGGCCGAGCGCCAGGTGGGTGTACATGTCCACGTGCCCGTCCACGTGGCGGCCGAGGTTCATCATCATGAAGGCGGTGAGCTGAACGAAGCCGGGATAGACGCGGCGCCCGGCGCCGGGGTAGCGGGCCGGCACGGTGGCGATCAGCTCCTTTTCGAACCATTCGATCGGGCGGCTGGTGGCCATGGTGTTGACGCTGGTGGGATTGACCCGGGTGTCCACCGGGCCGGCCATCAGGGTGACGCTGCGCGGGGTGGCGGGGTTGTCGTCCTCGGCCATGATCGCCACGGCGGCCAGTGCGTGGGCGCAGGGCTGGCAGACCGAGATCACGTGGGCGCCCGGGCCCATGGCCTCCAGGAAAGCGATGACGTGGGCGACATAGTCGTCGAAGCCGAAGTCGCCGGCCGACAGCGGGGCGTCGCGGGCGTTGCGCCAGTCGGTGATGTAGACGTCGTTGTCGGGCAGCAGGGTCTCGATGGTGCCGCGCAGCAGGGTGGCGAAGTGGCCGGAAAGCGGCGCCACCAGCAGGACGCGGGGCTGGTCGGGGTCGTTGGCCTTGCGGAACCGCACGAGGTCGCCGAACGCCGTGCCCGTGACGCGTTCCTCTTCGATGGGCACGTCGTCGTTGCCCATCCGCACCGACTTCAGGCCGTAGTCCGGGCGATGGTGGGTGAGGCCCGCGCGCTGCAGCATCGCCCAGGCGGCCTGGGTGTGGGCCACCGGCGGCAGCTTGCGCAGCCAGCTGGGCGCCAGGCTCAGCGCGGCGTTGGCCATGCCGGCCGCCAGCCTGGGCAGGGCCCGCAGGTCGCTCTGGTTCTGGTAGATCTGGTATTGCATGGAGCCTCGCGCGAGGCCGACTGGGCCGACCCCAAACGCCAAGCTTGATATTCGGCGGGTTCCGCGCGGCGCACCCCGCTAAGCCGCCGTGGGGGCGCTCGCGACGGCCATTGTGTGCCCGCTGAGGCGCCGGGGCCCCGAGGGCGCCCGATAATTCGTCAGATTCGCCCGGCGCCCGCCCGGCCGCGCCGGGGGATGGACGCCCGTCCGGCAAGGGACCTAGGTCTGGTCATCGTTCGATCGCGGCGCGCCCGATCGCCAAGCCCATGAGAGGCGACCATGGCCAAGGCCTCGCTTTCCATCTCCAGCCGGAACTACTCCTCGTGGTCGTTGCGCGGCTGGCTGCTGTGCAAGTTCGCCGGGCTGGAGTTCGAGACCGCGATGGTGCCGCTGAACGACGCCTCGGCGCGGGCCGAGCTCCTGCTGCTATCGCCGTCGTTCCTGACGCCCTGCCTGACCTATGAGGGCATCCAGGTCTGGGACACGCTGGCCATCGCCGAGTTCCTCAACGAGGTCGACCCGAAGGCGGGCCTGTTCCCCAAGGACCGGGCGCAGCGCTCGCTCTGCCGCTCGATCTGCGGGGAGATGCATTCCGGCTTCGCCAACCTGCGCGCGGCCCTGCCGATGAACCTGAAGACCCAGCACCGGGCCTTCAAGGTGTGGGCCGGCGCGCAGTCGGACGTCGACCGGATCACCGCCATCTGGCGCGAGCGGCTGGCGGCCTCCGGCGGGCCGTTCCTGTTCGGCGACCTGACCGCGGCGGACGCCATGTACGCCCCGGTCTGCACCCGGTTCGCGACCTATGAGGTCGGCCTCGACCCGGCCAGCGCCGCCTACCGCGACCGCATCCTGGCGCTGCCTGAGATGCAGGAATGGATCGCCGCGGCCATGCTGGAGCCCGACGAGGTCGAGGAGCTGGAGGTCGAGTTCTGATTATTCCTCCTCCGGAGGAGAGCAGCTCGGCCCCCAGTTAAAATTCCCCTGTGGGGTGAATCATTTCGCCTGCCCGGGGTGCTCATGGTTAAATTTTAACCCTGGGTTGAGTGCGCTCAACCCACACATCGACGGATGCCGCGCGCCGGCACGGGGCGGGGGCGGGCTTCCCAGGGAATTAGCGCCATGAAGCTGAAAACCTTGCTTGCCGCCGCGGCCGTCACGGCCAGCCTGGGCTGGGCCGCGTCCGCCGGGGCCGGCGCCTACACGTCCTACACCTCGGTGCTGGGCGGCGGGACCCTGATCGACTTCGAAAACCTGGCCAACGGCACGCTGGTCGACACCCAGTACGCCGGCGTCACCTTCGGCCAGGACGCCGGCGGCGGCCGTCCGCAGATCGACGGCTCTCCGTTCATCTTCGGCTACGGCGCCTCGTCGGGCTCCAATGTCCTGACCGGCAGCACCGAGGGCGGGCACACCTTCGACACCATCGCCGGGATCACCGCCACCTTCTCCAGCGGCCACAACGGCGTCGAGTTCTTCTTCAGCGACACCGCCCAGCTGGGCGCCTATCCGATCACCTTCTACGGGTCCGGCGGCTCGGTGCTGGGCAGCATCACCCTGGCCAACGACGGCTCGGTCCTGCCTCCGGGATATTCCGGCGGCACCTTCCCGCCACCGGGGACCTTCCCGCTACCCGGCCTGTTCGTGGGCTTCACCAGCGCCGGCAATGACATCTACGGGATCGGCATCGGCCCGAGCGCCGCGACCAACGACTCCTACGGCATCGACGACCTGCGCTACACCACCGGCCGCACCGGGGTGCCGGAGCCGGCGAGCTGGGCCCTGATGATCGTGGGCTTTGGCGCGGCCGGCGCGGCGATGCGGCGGCGGCGGGCGGCGTCCCTCCTCTCCCCGGCGTAGCGAGAGGGAGAGGCCGGGAGAGGGCGGCGCCGGCAGGCTGACCGTCCGCTCCGCGCAATCCGATGATCCTGGGGGCGGGCGGAGCGACGGTTGGTCGCCCGCGCCGCCCTCTCCTTTTTCCACTCTATCTCCGCTGCGCGGGGAAGAGGAGATGGCGCGCCTTGACGGCCAGTTGGCGCATAGATATGCATATACATCATCATGCATATAGACGCCTTCGAGACCCTGGCCGACCCGACGCGGCGCCGCATCGTGGCGGCGCTGCGTCTGGGCGAGCGGCCGGTGGGCGAGATCGTCCGGCAGGCCGGGATCCATCAATCGGGGGTCTCGCGGCACCTGCGGATCCTGCAGGACTCCGGGTTCGTCAGCGTGCGGCCGGACGGGCAGCGCCGCCTCTACGCCCTGCGGCCCGAGCCGTTTCGCGAGCTTGAGGCCTGGCTGGCCGATTACCGGCGGCTGTGGGAGGCGCGGCTTGATCGCTTTGGGGCCGCGCTTGAGCAACGACGCGGCGCCAACGAGGAACAAGAGACATGAGCGACACGAGCCGATCCGCCGGCGCCGCCGCGCCGCAGGCCGCGGTGGTTATCGAGCGCGCCTATCGCGCCTCGGTCGAGGACCTGTGGGCGCTGTGGACCACCAAGGCGGGCTTCGAGTCCTGGTGGGGCCCGGAGGGATTCCGCGTCGAGGTCCATCGCCTGGAGGCGCGCGAGGGCGGGGCGCTCGACTACGACATGATCGCCGACGCGCCTGAGGCCATCGCGGCGATGAAGGAGATGGGCCAGCCCGTCTCCCACGGGACGCACGGGACCTACGCCGACTTCTACCCGCACGCGCGGCTGAAGCTGGTCCACGTGATCGACTTCGTGCCGGGCTCCGAGACCTATGAGAGCGTCATCGAGGTGGGCTTCAGCGCGGCCGGCGACCTGGCGCGGATGGTGGTCACCCTCCACCCGCACCTGGACCCGCACTGGACGCAGATGTCCGCCGAGGGCTTCGGCAGCCAGCTCACAAAGCTCGACAGCCGGTTCGGCTGGACGGGGGCGTAGCGGCCGTCCTGGGATATCAGGCCCCGGCCGCCCCCTGGGCCTCGGCCATCCGCCTGGCGAATTCGCCGCTGCGCATCATCTCCAGGCGCTCCTTCAGGCCCCTCTGGAGTTCGTCCAGGACCCTCGCGGCGTGTTCGTTGCGCCGGATGGCGGCGTCATAGGCGGCGACGTTGGCGTGGGCCGGGACGGGATTGTCGACGCCCACTGCCGGCAGGGTCCCGCCCAGCAGGAACAGGGCCGGGACCAGCGCGCAGTCGGCCATGGTCAACCGCCCGTAGCAGGCGAAGCCGCCCTGGCCGATCATCCGGTCGAGCGCGGCCACATTGCGCGTCACCTGGCCGGCCAGCAGGTCGACCGCGCCCTGGCTGCGCGTGGCGGCGGGGACCTGGCTGGCCAGCATGAAGAGGTTGTTCAGGAGGTAGATGTCGCTCAGCCGGGCGAGCGTGCGGATATGCGCGGTCTCGCGCGGCGTGGCGCCCAGCATCGACGGCTCCGGATAGAGCTCCTCGATGTATTCGGCGATCACCTCGGATTCCGGCATCAGGTCGCCGTCGATATCCAGCACCGGGATGCGGCCGATGGGATTGGCCTCGCGGTACTTCGGCGTGCCGAAGCCGGGCGGCATGACCATGGCGATGTCGGTGATCCCCTTGGCGTAGATCTGCATCCGCACGCGGGCGGCGAAGGGGCTGAGGTCGGCGGAATAGAGCGTCATCATGGCCGGGCTGCTCCTCGTGGGCGAGGCGAGCCTGGCCCAAACGCTAACGCTCGCTGATATGTCAAGCTTCGGACAACATGCGTCTTTCCGATCCCTGCCGGCCCATCGACCACGAGGGCCCGAACGCAGCCCGTAGATGAGGGCTTTTGAAGCCAAGTGTTGACCTGCGAAAGTCCAGACCCAGCAGGAAGCGCTTCACTCGTCTCTAAAACGCTCGCAATGGGGAGATGCGCGTCAGCGTCCGCAATATAAGGGGCCTCTCTGACTATCAGCGCTTTCTGAGCGTCCGCAAAGCGCTTCAAATTGCCAAAACCAGGAGACACCAAAAGCCCAGCGTACGAGCTGTATTTCAACCGAACACCGTGGGCTCGTTGTTCGCTAACTGAGCCCGTCGATTTGTCGAACAATAGGACAACGTCATCGGCCAATTGTTTGAAGGTGATCGTAAATGTGCGAGTATCTTCAATCAATCTTGGCTCTGAATCCAGATCAGCAAATCGGCTAAGTTCATTTAATGCCTGGGTCGCGTCGATCATAATACCGCCTTCAAGGGTAAGATGAGTCCCTCTAGTGACAAGTGACCAAATGCGGATCTAGAGCGAAGTATTGAGGTGCGCCCACCTTTATTCTTTGACCACTTTTCAGCCATGAACACCGGCGGAACGACGTCATCGTCTTCTGCCATGACGATCCTCCACGAATCTGGTTCAGATCGCGCTGAATGCAACACATCACATGCGATTGCCGTATCTACCATTTTTTCTCGAAATCGCGTAGGATCCGAAAAATCTGCTCGCAGGGTATCGGGGTAGTGGATTGGCACTCGTCTATTGAGGCGATGGTCGAACGCGTCTAGCGACCTATCCCCAAAAAGCGTCGCCCAGTCGAACAAGACGTTCCCGATCCTGCTCGTAAGTGAGCCATCGCCTTGAAGATCTCCGAGGGCCTTTCGATTGTCAGATGGCGTCAGCCCCCGATGCCAACCGTGATAGGCTGTCACGGTCACCCGATACATATCGTATCCGCCGAGCGAATTTAGGCAGGCGGCGATCGAGGCGGCGACATAGTCCGCAGTGAACTGCGCTTTTCGACTGAGGCGAGGTTCTGTGGTTTGGCCAGCATTGGATATTTGCGAGCGCCAATCCACAAATGCCCTGACGTCTTTTCGAAGGATCATTAGGGCGGAGAAGGCCGGATTTACAATCCAGGGTCAATCGCTTCTGCTTCACGCGTCTGCAGATATCCTCGAGTTCAGTCCCCGGGGCGCTTGCCCACCCCCTACAGCCGCCCCTTCCGGAACCGCTCCGCCGCCTCCGCCCGCGCCTCTGACTTCAACTGCTTCACCGCCGTCCGGTCCACGGCCTCGCCGCTCCCCGTCAGCATCTCGTTGGCGAATTCCAGGTCGAGCAGCTTCAACCGCTTCACCTCGTCGCGCAGGCGCGCGGCCTCCTCGAACTCCAGGTTGGCGGCGGCGGCGCGCATGCGGCCTTCGAGGTCCTTCAGCGTGGCCTTGAAGTTGTTGCCGAGGAACGCCTTGCCGTCGCCGGTCTCGGCGACGCCGGCGGGCACCGTGACGCGGTCGCGTTCGTAGGGGGAGGCCAGGATGTCCTTGATGCGGCTCTTGATGCTGGCGGGCGTGATGCCGTGCTCGGCGTTGTATTCCTCCTGCTTCTCGCGCCTGCGCTTCGTCTCGGCCATGGCGCGTTCCATGGAGCCGGTGATGCGGTCGGCGTAGAGGATGCAGCGGCCGTCGACGTTTCTGGCAGCCCGTCCAATGGTTTGAATGAGACTGGTCTCGGAGCGCAGGAAGCCCTCCTTGTCGGCGTCGAGGATGGCCACCAGGCCGCACTCGGGGATGTCGAGGCCTTCGCGCAGCAGGTTGATGCCGACCAGGATGTCGAAGGCGCCGAGCCTAAGGTCGCGGATGATCTCGATGCGCTCCAATGTGTCGACGTCGGAGTGCAGGTAGCGCACGCGCAGGCCCTGCTCGTGCATGTATTCGGTGAGGTCCTCGGCCATCTTCTTGGTCAGCACGGTGACCAGGCTGCGGTAGCCGGCGGCCGCGGTCTGGCGGGCCTGGTCGATGACGTCGTCGACCTGGCTGAACGCCACGCCGTTCTCGGTCTTGCTGACCGGCCTGACCTCCACCGGCGGGTCGATCAGGCCGGTGGGGCGGATCACCTGCTCGGTGAACACCCCGCCGGTGCGCTCCATCTCCCACGGCCCGGGCGTGGCCGAGACGTGGACGGTGTCGGGCCGCATGGCCTCCCACTCCTCGAACTTCAGCGGGCGGTTGTCCATGGCGCTGGGCAGGCGGAAGCCGTACTCGGCGAGCGTGAACTTGCGGCGGTAGTCGCCCCGGTACATGCCGCCGATCTGCGGCACGGTCTGGTGGCTCTCGTCGACGAACAGCAGGGCGTTGTCAGGGATGTATTCGAAGAAGGTGGGCGGCGGCTCGCCCTGCCTTCGGCCCGTGAGGTAGCGGCTGTAGTTCTCGATGCCGGCGCAGGAGCCGGTCGCCTGGATCATCTCCAGGTCGAAGGTGGTGCGCTGCTCCAGCCGCTGGGCCTCCAGCAGCTTGCCCTCGGCGATCAGCCAGGCGAGCCGCTCCCGCAGCTCGGCCTTGATCTCGTTCATGGCCTGGTTGAGCGTCGGGCGGGGCGTGACGTAGTGGCTGTTGGCGTAGATCTTGACGCCCTTGAGGTCGGCGGTCTTGCGGCCGGTAAGCGGGTCGAACTCGGTGATGGTCTCGATCTCGTCGCCGAACAGCGAGATGCGCCAGGCGCGGTCCTCATAGTGGGCGGGGAAGATCTCCAGGGTGTCGCCGCGGCGGCGGAAGGTCCCGCGCTCGAAGGCCGCGTCGTTGCGCTTGTACTGCTGGGCCACCAGGTCGCCCATCAGCCGCTTCTCGTCGATGCGCTGTCCCGGCTCCAGGGTGAAGGTCATGGCCGTGTAGGTCTCGACCGAGCCGATGCCGTAGATGCAGGAGACCGAGGCCACGACGATGACGTCGTC
>CANJXI010000055.1 GCA_947478785.1 Caulobacteraceae bacterium | reverse complement strand
TACATGACCCTGGAAACCCTCGCCCCCTTGAGCGATGATCCCCTCGTCAGCCTGTCTATCCCGGCAAGCTGAACGATCCCGGCCCCGCCGGAGATCGCGGTGATCACGACGCCGCAGTTACACCACGCGATGGGACACGACCTCGTGGAGGCGTCCGACGCCACGAAACTCGCGAAATACTGGGTATAGGCGTGGTTATCGACGGTTCCGTTCAGGTTGAGAATCTGGTTGCCTGCGGGGGGACCTTCGTTGGACTGCGCGAACGCCTGCCCGCCGACCATCAGGGACAGCGTGAGCGCCGTGCCTGCCAGAATTGCCGAAATCCGCATTTCCATCTCCCGATCTTAGCCAATTCCCGCAGCTGGATGAAACCCGATGTCCAAGCGCCACGTATCGTTAATGGAAATTAACCGCGTAGCTTTCAGTCGCAAGTGGGTTCCCCTGTCAGGGGAATATTTGCGTGGGCCGTAGCCTCAGCCTCAGCCTACGGCGCGGGGGGCGGCTCGGCGGGGCAGGGCTCGTCGAGGCGCTTGCCGGTCGTGCGCGCATGCACCGGAATGGACAGGCCGCCGAACCTGGCCTGGACGGTGGCGTCCATCCGCAGGGTGTCGCTGGTGAACACGCCTTCGCCGGTGATCGGCACGGGCGCGCTGTTCCTGGTGGCGCAGGTCCCGCGCAGCCGGATCTTGCCCGCCCCGATCTGCCGGGTCGGGTAGGTGCAGGTGTAGATGTGATTGCTGGGGCCCTGCATGAACTTGGCCACGTCCGAAGGCTTGATGCAGCGGCGCTCGACCTTCTTGGTGGGGAAGGGCGAGGTGACCTCGTTGGTGGTCTCCCAGTAGCCGGGGCTGATGGCGCTCTGCGCCGCCGCCGGGCCGGGCAGGGCAGCAAGGCCAAGAAGGGCCAAGGGTGCGATCAGGCGTCTCATCGGGCAGGTCTCGCAGGGCAATGGGGCGGCAGTCTGACGGGCGCCGCCTGAACGGGGGATTATCGGCCGGGTTCCACCCCGACGGTGGCGTCGGGCTGCAGCAGGTGGCGGTTCTGGTCGCGGATGCGCCCGCCTGTCTCGTCGTAGAGGAACGGCAGGAAGGCGTAGCGGCGGCCCCTGGTGACCGGCGTGGCCTCATGCTGGATCGAGCAGGCGAACACCACCGCGCCGCCGGTGGGCGGGCGGTAGGTGCGCGGGCCGAATTCCGGAAAGCGCAGGTCGCCGCCCTCGAAGTCCTCGGCGTTGAGGTTGATGGAGACGGCGAAGCGGCGGTGGGCGGTGGCGAAGGTCTCGTTGTCGCGGTGCGGCCGGAAATAGCCGCCGTCCGCGGCGTCGTAGCAGGCCACGATGTAGCGTTCGAGGCGCGTGGCGTCGAACTGGAAGACGCGCTTGATCTCGGGCAGCAGGCGGCGGTTGAGGCGCGCGACCAGCTGACGCTTGAGTTCCTCATCGGCGATGGTCACGTCGCGCCGGCGCTTGAACCCGTCGAGGACGCCCACCGTCTTGCCGCCGACATCGCGCATCACGCCGGACGGCGTGCCGCCGTCGGCCTCGTAGATCGCGATCAGCCGCCGGCACATCTCGGGCTCGAACACCCGTGGCGCGATCAGCACGGGGGCGTAGAGCGGCGCGCCGGCGTGCTCGGCCTTCGGCGGCAGGGCGGCCAGCCTGGCGAACAGGTCCGCGTCCGCGCCGACGGGCGCCTTGGCCAGCACCCGCAAGGTCGGGTCCAGCAGCAGCCAGAAGGGGTTGTCGCGCGCCTGTCCGTCCAGGGCGCCATAAAGCCGGCTGACCGTCCCCTCGGGATCGAAGAACCAGCGCAGGCCCGCAGGCCCCTCGCGCGCCGCGGCGATGCTCGCGGCGTCGCGGATCACCAGGAAACCGGTGAGCTTGCGGTCGTCGAACAGCGGGCGGTGGGCCTCCACCCCGGCCAGGGCGCGGGCGCGGGCGGCGGGATCGTCCGGCAGGAATCCCAGCAGCACGTAGAAGCCGCCCAGGGTGCTGAAGTGGTAGTTCTGATTGCTGGGGGTCGGCGCGGAGAACCAGGGCGCGAACTCGCCCTCCGACAGGGGCTCCAGCGGCGCGAGCGGGGCTTGGGCGGCGTCGTCCATCAGGCGGGCTCCGACCGGCCGACGCGCCGGCCATAGGCCGCCAGCACCTCGGCGCCGGCCTCGTCGTGGAAGAACGGCAGGAAGGCGTAGCGCCGCCCGGCGGTGACCGGCGTCGCCTCGTGCAGGAGGGCGGCGGAGAACACCACCGCCCCGCCCGGCGGCGGGCGGTAAGTCCTTGAGCCGAATTCGGCGAAGCGCAGGTCGCCGCCTTCGAAATCGTCGTTCAGATTGATGGAGCAGGCGAACTTGCGGTGCGCGGTGCCAAGGGTGGTGGAGTCGCGGTGGGGGTGGAACACCGCCCCGTCGGCCGCGTCGTAGCAGCTGACGATGTAGCGCTCGATGCGGGTGGGCGTGAACATCATGTAGCGCTGGATCATCGGGAACAGGCGCCGCTCCAGGCGCTCGCGCAGCGCCGCCTGCAGGGCCTCGTCGCGCACCACCACGTCGCGGCGGCGCTTCAGCTCGTCCATGACCAGTTCGGTGCGCGCGCCCGCGTCGCGCATGACGCCGGTGAACTGGCCGCCGTCGGCCTGGTGCAGGGCGATCAGGCGGCGGCAGACCTCGGGCTCGAAGATGCGCGGCGCGATCAGCACCGGGGCGTGCAGCGGGACGCCGGCGTGCTCCGCCGGCGCGGGCAGGGCGGCCAGGTATTCGAACACCGCGTCCGCGCGGGCGAGCGGCGCCTGGGCGAGCATTCGCAGGGCGGGATCCAGCACCAGCCAGATCGGTGTCTCGACGCCGGCCTCGTCGAGGGTCCCGAACCGGCGGCTGACCGCCCCGTCCAGGTCGAGGAACCAGCGCAGGCCTCGCATGTCGCGGGCGGTGGCGGCGGTCTCCGGGTCGCGGACCACCACGAAGGCGGACAGGCGCGCGTCGTCGAACAGCGACCGGTGCGCGGCCAGCGCCTGCAGCGCCGCCCCGCCGGCCTGCTTGTCGAGCGCCGGCAGCAGGGCCAGAAGCACATAGCGTCCGGCCGCGGTGTCGAAGACGAACTCGGGATTGGAGGGCGTCGGCGCCGTGAACCAGGGCGCGGGCTCGCCGGGCGTCAGCCGCATTCGGAATACCTTTCGACGCCCTCCATAGGCCGGCGCGGGCGGCGCGTCACGACCCTCGATGTCTCTACGCGCGTACGCGCGCACGCGAGAGGTGGCGCCCCTGGCTTCCAAATGCTAACCAGTGACCCCACATATCCTGTCCGATTCCCAGCGGCGAAATCCCTCCTTTGACCGACGATAACACTACCCCTCCGGACGACCGGCGCGGGGGCATCGCCCCTATCGCCATCGAGGACGAGCTGAAGCGTTCGTACCTCGACTACGCGATGAGCGTGATCGTCAGCCGCGCGCTGCCCGATGTGCGCGACGGCCTTAAGCCGGTCCACCGCCGCATCCTGTTCTCGATGGGCGAGCAGGGGCATACGCCCGACCGGGCCTATGTGAAGTCCGCCCGGGTGGTCGGCGACGTGATGGGTAAGTACCATCCGCACGGCGACCAGGCGATCTACGACACCTTGGTCCGGATGGCCCAGCCGTTCTCCATGAGCCTGCTGCTGATCGACGGGCAGGGGAACTTCGGCTCGGTGGACAACGATCCGCCGGCCGCCATGCGCTACACCGAAAGCCGCATGACCAAGGCGGCCATGGCGATCCTGGCAGACCTGGACAAGGACACTGTCGACTTCAAGGACAACTACGACGGCTCCGAGCACGAGCCGGTGGTCCTGCCTTCGCGGATCCCCAACCTGCTGGTCAACGGCGCGGGCGGCATCGCCGTCGGCATGGCCACCAATATCCCGCCGCATAACCTGGGCGAGATCGTCGACGCCTGCCTGGCCTATATCGACAACCCCGACGTCACCCTGGACGAACTGCTGGACATCGTGCCGGGCCCGGACTTCCCGACGGGCGGCGAGATCGTCGGCAGGACGGGCGCGCGCACGGCGCTGATGACCGGCCGCGGCTCGGTGATCATGCGGGGCCAGGCCAGCGTCGAGGAGATCCGCAAGGACCGCGAGGCGATCATCATCCACTCGCTGCCCTACCAGCTGAACAAGGCCGCGCTGGTGGAGCGCATCGCCGAGCTGGTGCGCGAAAAGCGGATCGAGGGCATCTCCGACCTGCGCGACGAGAGCGACCGCCAGGGCATGCGCATCGTCATCGAGATGAAGCGCGACGCGCCGGCCGACGTGATCCTCAACCAGCTCTACCGCTATACGCCCCTGCAGAGCTCGTTCGGCGTCAACATGCTGGCGCTGAACCGTGGGCGGCCCGAGCAGATGGGCCTGCGCGACATGGTCACGGCCTTCGTCGACTTCCGCGAGGAAGTGGTCGTACGGCGCACCAAGTTCGAGCTGTCTAAGGCGCGCGACCGGGGCCACGTCTTGGTCGGCCTGGCCATCGCGGTGGCCAATATCGACGAGTTCATCCACATCATCCGGTCCTCCAAGGACCCGGCGGAGGCCCGCGAGCGGCTGATCGCCAAGGACTGGCCGGCGGGCGACATGCTGCCGCTGGTGGAGCTGATCCAGGACCCGCGGACCCTGGTCATCGACGGCAACCTGATCCGCCTGTCGGACGAGCAGGCGCGCGCCATCCTGGCGCTGACGCTCTCGCGCCTGACGGGCCTGGGCCGCGACGAGATCTTCGGCGAGGCCGAGAGCCTGGCCACGGCCATCGCCGGCTACCTGGAGCTGCTGGCCTCGACCGAGAAGATCATGGCCATCGTCCGCGAGGAACTGGTCGAGGTCCGTACCGCCTTCGCCGTGCCGCGCCGCACCGAGATCATCGACGGCGACGCCGACGTCGAGGACGAGGACCTGATCGCGCGCGAGGACATGGTGATCACCGTGACCCACGGCGGCTATGTGAAGCGCACGCCGCTGTCGATCTACCGGACCCAGCACCGGGGCGGCAAAGGCCGCTCGGGCATGGCGACCAAGGACGAGGACGCGGTCACCCGGGTGTTCTCGGCCAACACCCACACGCCGATGCTGTTCTTCTCTTCGGGCGGCAAGGCCTACCAGCTGAAGGTGTGGCGCCTGCCGGTCGGCACGCCCACCAGCCGCGGCAAGGCCTTCGTCAACCTGCTGCCCATCGAGCCCGGCGAGAGCATCACCTCGATCCTGCCGCTGCCCGAGGACGAGGCGACGTGGGACCAGTACGACGTGATGTTCTCCACCCGCTCGGGCGGCGTGCGGCGCAACAAGCTCAGCGACTTCATCGGCATCAAGCGCAACGGCAAGATCGCCATGAAGCTGGACGAGGGGGACAGCATCGTCGGCGTCGGCGTCTGCAAGGCCGAACAGAACGATATCCTGCTGACCACCGCGCTCGGCCGCTGCATCCGATTCGCCACCGAGGAGGTCCGCGTGTTCGCCGGCCGCGACTCGACGGGCGTGCGCGGCATCCGCCTGGCCGCGGGCGACAGCGTGATCTCCATGGCCATCCTGCGGTCCGTGGCGGCCACGCCCGACGAGCGCGCGGCCTATGTGAAGCAATCCAACGCCAACCGCCGCGCCACCAGCGGCGAGGGTGAGGATGTCGAGGATATCGCCGCGCCGGAGGACGATGAGGAGGTCGCTGGCGAAGCCGCGCTCTCGCTGGAGCGTTTCGCCCAATTGGGCGCCGCCGAGGAAATCATCCTGACGGTCTCCACCGAAGGTTACGGCAAGCGGACCTCGGCATACGAGTTCCGGCGCACCGGCCGTGGCGGCCAGGGCTTGCTGGCCCAGGACCTCACCAAGCGGGGCGGTCGTCTGGCCGCGTCGTTCCCGGTGGACGACGGCGACCAGATCCTGCTGGTCACCGACCAGGGCCAGCTGATCCGCACGTCGGTCAGCCAGGTGCGGATGGTCGGGCGCAACACCTCGGGCGTGATCATCTTCCGCACCTCCGAGCAGGAGCACGTGGTCTCCGTCGAGCGCCTGGCCGACACCGGCGAGGACGACGCCGGCGACGCGATGGACGCCGACCTCGCTGGCCCGACGCCCGATCAAGGCGATCCTGAAGCATCTTGACCCGGATTCCCCACCGGAAACCCTGGACGAACCCGATCGGCTAAGCCCAAGTTTAAACTTGCCTTTGCGGCGCGCCACGGCGAAACGCGAGGTAGGCAGTTGGGGGACAAGCCGCATGAAGCGCGTCGGGCTCTATCCGGGCACCTTCGACCCGATCCACAACGGCCACACCGATATCATCGGCCGCGCGGTGAAGCTGGTGGACAAGCTAGTCCTCGGCGTCGCCATGGACACCGGCAAGACCCCGATGTTCGACCTCGCCGAGCGCGTGGCGATGGTCGAGGAGGCGGTCGCCCCGTTCCGAGCGACCACCGAGATCGTCGTGCAGCCCTACCAGGGCCTCACCACCCACTTCGCCCACAGCATCGGCGCCGGGATCATGGTGCGGGGCCTGCGCGCCATGGCGGACTTCGAGTTCGAGTTCGCGATCACCGCCATGAACCAGCAGCTCGACCGCAATATCGAGACGGTCTTCCTGATGGCCGATCCCCGCCACCTGGCGATCGCGTCGAAGCTGGTGAAGGAGATCGCCACCCTGGGCGGCGACGTCTCGAAATTCGTCAGCCCGGCCGTGAAGGAGCGGCTGCTGGCCAAGGTGACGCGGCGCTGAGGCGTGGGGGCTGGCCCAGCGAGCCCGGCCGCATTACGAGTGGCCTCCCCAGTTTCCGAGTGACTCGCATGAGAACAGCCCTGCTTGCCGCGACGCTCGCGGCCTTCGCCACGTCGCCGCTCGCCGCGCCCAAGTCCAAGACCCCCGCCATGCCCGCCGCGGCGCCGGCGACCTCCGGGCCCGGGGCCGCCGACTGGCGCGCGCCAGACCCCAACGACGTCCTGGTCATCGACACCAACAAGGGCCGCATCATCGTCGAGATGATCCCCGAGGTCGCGCCCGCCCACGTGGCGCGGATGCGCGAGCTGGCGCACGAGCATTTCTTCGACGGCCAGCTGTTCTTCCGGGTGATCGACAATTTCATGGACCAGACGGGCGACCCGCAGAACAACGGCGCCGGCGGCTCCACCAAGCCCAATGTGCCCGCCGAATTCTCCTTCCGGCGGGGCGCCGACACGCCGTTCGCGATGGCCGCCGACCAGAGCGTGGCCGAGGTCGGCTTCATCAAGTCGCTGCCGGTGATGACGCAGTCGATGATGCTGGCGGCCATGACCAAGGACCAGCGCGTCTCGGGCTGGGGGCTCTATTGCCCCGGCGTGGCCGGCATGGCGCGCGACGAGAACCCGGACAGCGGCAACAGCCAGTTCTTCCTGATGCGGGCGGCCTATCCGGCGCTGGAGAAGCGCTACACCGCCTGGGGCCGGGTGATCTCCGGCCAGGACGCGGTGCTCGCCATCAAGCTTGGCGAGCCCGTGGAGCCGCCGCAGGACCGGATGGACAAGGTGCGGCTGTTGGCCGATATCCCCGAGGCCGAGCGGCCCAAGGTCAGGGTGATCGATCCCCGCGGGGCTTGGTTCAAGGCGGAGATCGCGCGCGTGCGCACCGCCAAGGGGGCCGACTTCTCGGCCTGTGATGTGCAAATTCCTGTCGAGGTGAAGTGATGGATTCCGAAAACACCCTGGTGATGACCCTGGCCACCGGCCCGGTGACGATCAAACTGCGGCCCGACCTGGCGCCGCAGCACGTGGCGCGGATCAAGGAACTGGCCCGCGAGGGCTTCTACGACGGCGTGGTCTTCCACCGGGTGATCCCGGGCTTCATGGCCCAGGGCGGCGACCCGACGGGCACCGGCTCGGGCGGTTCGCAGAAGCCGAACCTGCCGGCGGAGTTCTCCAAGGAGCCGCACGTGCGCGGCGTCTGCTCCATGGCGCGGACCGCCAACCCCAACTCGGCCAACAGCCAGTTCTTCATCTGCTTCGACGACGCGCGTTTCCTCGACGGCCAGTACACCGTCTGGGGCGAGGTGACCGACGGCATCGAGCACATCGACGCCCTGCCCAAGGGCGAGCCGCCGCGCGACCCGGGCAAGATCGTCTCCCTGAAGGTCGCCGCCGACGCCTAAGGCCCTACCGGCGCCAGGGTGACGATCAGCGGATAGTGGTCCGAGCCCAGGGCGGGGCCGCGGGCGACGCTGGTCGTCGCCCAGCCCGGGCCGGCGTAGAGGTGGTCCAGCGGCAGGATCGGGAAGGGCAGGCGCAGACCCCCGATCGGCCTGGCCGGCCAGGTGGCGAGCGCCCGGTCGCGGCGGATGAGGCCCAGCGCCACGTCGTCGCGCCGCCGGCGGAAGGACCAGGGCGTCGAGTTGAAGTCGCCGGCCAGGATCATCCGACGGCGCGGCAGCGCCCGCAGGACGGATCGCAGGGCCGCGGCCTGCGTCGCGTGGGCCGGCGAGACCGGCCATTCCGAATGGGTCACCACCAGCTCCATGGGGCCGTTGGCGCTGGCGTAGGTCGCGTTGACGAAGGTGAGCTGGACTGTGCGTGGGACGGGCGGCCGGTCCATGAGGATATAGGTCTGGCGGGTGAAGATCATGATGCTGGAGAGGTCGCCGGCGGTCACCCAGCCGCGCGCCCGCATCATGTCGCGAAGCCGGAACGAGACCTCCTCCAGCATGATGACGTCGGCGTGCTGGGCGTCCAGCCAGTCGACCACGCGGGCGGTGTCGGGGTTGCCCCGCCAGACATTGAAGGCGATCACCTTGATCTCGCCTGGCGCGCCTGGTTGGGCCGCGGGCCCGGCCGTGCGCAGGAACTCCGGCGCGATCAGGGCGCCCGCCGAGACGGCGGCGACGGCGGCCAGCACGAAGCTGGCCCGCCGGCCGTGGCGCGATCCCGCCAGCGCCAGCAACGCGGCCAGCACGGCCCCGGCCAGATAGACCGGCGCGAAATGGGTGAGCACGTCGAGCCGCGCGTTCCACCGGCCGCCCTGGGCCAGCAGCGCGGCCGCCGCGCATAGCGCCGCCAGCGCCAGGGCGCCCCTGGCGAGGAGCATTCGCATCACGGACATGCCGACGCCCTGCTTGACGCGCGCGACATCGCATGCGCTTCACGCGGGCTTCATGCAGCTTGCCGACTTCGATTTCCACCTCCCAGATGCGCTGATCGCGCTCCGGCCCGCGTCGCCTAGGGATTCCGCGCGCCTGCTGCTGGTCGAGGCGGGCCATGACCTGCGCGACCTGGCGATGCGCGACCTGCCGGGGCTGCTGCGGGCCGGCGACGTGCTGGTGCTCAACGACACCCGGGTGATCCCCGCCCGGCTGAAGGGCGCGCGCCACCGGGGCGACAGCCGGGTGGCGGTGGAAGCCACGCTGCACAAGCGGCTCGCCCCGCACGCCTGGACGGCGTTCATGCGCCCCGGCAAGAAGCTGGCGGTGGGCGACCGGGTGGTGTTCGGCGAGATCGCCGACCGGGCCTGCCTGCTGGGGGCGCTGGACGCTACCGTGGCGGCCAAGGGAGAGGGTGGCGAGGTGACGCTGGACTTCGACCTGGCAGGCCCGGACCTGGACGCCGCCATCGCCGAGCGCGGGGCCATGCCGCTGCCGCCCTATATCGCCGCCCGGCGGCGCGAGGACGCGCGCGACCGGGTGGACTACCAGACGGTCTACGCCGCGGAGGATGGCTCGGTGGCGGCGCCCACGGCGGGCCTGCACTTCACGCCTGAGCTGTTCGCGGCGCTGGGCGCGGCGGGCGTGGCCACCGAATATGTGACGCTGCACGTCGGCGCCGGCACCTTCCTGCCGGTCAAGACGGACGACCTGGCCCAGCACCGGATGCACGCCGAGTGGGGCGAGGTGGACGCCGGCGTGGCCGAGCGGCTGAACGCGGCGCGGCGACGAGGCGGGCGGATCGTCTGCGTCGGCACCACCTCGCTGCGGCTGCTGGAATCCGCGACGGGCGCGGACGGAACGGTGCGGCCGTTCATGGGCGAGACGGCGATCTTCATCACCCCCGGCTACCGGTTCCGGGCGGCCGACGGCCTGGTCACCAACTTCCACCTGCCACGCTCCACGCTGTTCATGCTGGTCTCGGCGTTCGCGGGAGTTGAAGCGATGCGCGCGGCCTACGCGCACGCCATCGCCACGGGTTATCGGTTCTATTCCTATGGCGACGGCAGCCTGCTCTGGCGGGCGCCCGCATGACGGCCTTTCCGTTCGACATCCAGGCCACCGACGGCAAGGCGCGCACGGGCGTGGTCCGGACCCCGCGCGGCGACATCCGCACGCCGGCCTTCATGCCGGTGGGGACGGCCGGCACGGTGAAGGCGCTGACCGTCGACCAGGTGGCCGAGACCGGCGCCGACATCATCCTGGGCAACACCTATCACCTGATGCTGCGGCCCTCGGCCGAGCGGGTGGCGCGGCTGGGCGGGCTGCACCGGTTCATGCGCTGGGAAAAGCCGATCCTGACGGATTCCGGCGGCTTCCAGGTGATGTCTCTGTCGAAGATCGCCAAGGTGACCGAGGACAGCGTCACCTTCCAGAGCCACATCGACGGCTCGCGCCACATGCTGTCGCCGGAGCGGTCCATCGAGATCCAGGCCGACCTGCTGGGCGCGGACATCGTCATGCAGCTGGACGAGCTGGTGGCGCTGCCGGCCGAGGGCGAGCGGGCGGCGGACGCCATGCGCCGCTCCGCCCGCTGGGGCGCGCGCTCGAAGGCGGCGTTCGGGACGCGCGACGCCCAGGCGCTATTCGGCATCCAGCAGGGCGGGGTCGACGAGGCGCTGCGCGGGGAATCGGCCGAGCGGCTGCGCGAGACCGGCTTCGACGGCTACGCCATCGGCGGCCTGGCGGTGGGCGAGGGGCATGAGGCCATGTGCGAGGTGCTGGATTATGCGCCCGGCATGCTGCCGGCCGAGCGGCCGCGCTACCTGATGGGCGTGGGCAAGCCCATCGACCTGGTGGAGGCCGTGGCGCGCGGCGTCGACATGTTCGACTGCGTGCTGCCGACGCGGTCGGGGCGGCACGGCCAGGCCTGGACCTGGGAAGGCTCCGTCAACCTGAAAAACGCCCGCTTCGCCGACGACGACACACCCCTCGACGCGGACATCGCGTGTCCGGCGTCATCGGCCTATTCGAAGGCCTATCTGCACCACCTGGTGAAGTCCGAGGAGATCCTGGGTCAGGTGCTGCTGTCCTGGCACAACATCGCCTTCTTTCAGCACCTGATGGGCGCGCTGCGGGCGGCGATCGCCGAGGGCCGGCTGGAGGCCTTCCGCAGGGACTTCAGGGCCGCTCAGCGCACCGGATAGCGCGGCTTCACGCCCCGGGTGATGCCGGCGTTGACCGCCAGCGGCGGGGTGGAGCCCGCCAAGATGTGGCTGGGCGTGGCCGGCGGCTTGCAGCCGCGCGCCTCGCCAAGGCCCTTCAGGTAGGCCCTGCGCGCCGTGCCGGCCAGGATCGCGGCCTGGACATATTCGTCGTGCCGGGCGGCCCCGGTCACCTGCCGCACGATGCCCCGGAAAGGGATGACGTCGGAGGCCATCCCGGCCACCGCGCCCAGCGCCATCGGCCGGCTGCGCGCCATCATGTCCTGCTCGGCCTGGGTCGGGGGCACGTCGATGTCCTGTCCCAGCGCGTCGTTGAGCGGCAGGATCATGGCCACCAGCTCCGGGCACTTCCTGGTCTTGGGCCGGGCGTAGGGGTCTGCCAGGGCGCGGACCAGCACGTCGGGCACCTGGGTGCGGATGACGTTCAGGTCGCGCAGCGGCGCCTGGGCCGCGCCCTGCAGGCTTTCGCGGTTGGCCTGGTCGTTGGTCTTGGCCCGCGTGTCCTGGGCCCTGGCCTCCGGGGATCGGGTGTCCTGGGCGTGGGCGAGGGGCGCGGCGAGGGCGAGCGCCGTGGCGAGGAGGAGGCGGAGCGGGGGTTTGATCATGCCGGTGATCCTATCGCAGTTCGCGGGCCTGTTAAGGCGCCCTTGCTTCCAAAGAGCCCGGCGCCTAAGGTCCGCGCCGCTTCGCCTGGGCTCCGATCGGTCCTTGGCTTACGGGCCGGTAGCTCAGCGGTAGAGCATTCGACTTTTAATCGAATGGTCGTGAGTTCGATCCTCACCCGGCCTACCAATTCCGGCGCAACGCGCCGATGAAGATTCCCCTGGGAGGCGACCTTGCTTGACAAGTGGCCGTCAGGGTTAACCCACTGAACGCGGATATTTCAGCGGACGGTCCTGGGGCGCTTGCAGCCTGCGGTGTTTCCGTCCCGCGGCGTTCAATTGTACGCTGCAGTCCTTGGGAGGCAAACCATGTTGAAGCGTCTTGTCCCACTCGCGGCCGCGATCGCCGCCATGTCGATGGCCGGCGCGGCCTACGCCGGTCCGGTGTTCCTGACCGGACACGATCCGGACTTCCACGCGCAAGGCCAAGCCAGCGGCGTCCACGAACTGCAGGTCGCCTTGAACTATGTGACCGGCGGCACATACAACACGGGGAGCGAGCGGTTCCTGTTCGTGGAAAGCGCCATTCCGGCCACGAGCGGTCACCGCAACGGGGTGAATGGACTTACGGGTTCGCTCGCGCTCAACCAGGGCCTCGGCCTGGTCCAGGGCGTGAACTTTGATCTGGTGAACGGCGCGGGCTTCACGGCGCTGACCAACTTCGACGCCTATTCGGCGATCGTCGTGGCGTCCAGCTTCGGCGGCATGCTGACAGACGCGGAAATCCTTGCGCTGAACGCGCGCGCTACCGACATCGCCTCGTTCGTCAACGCTGGCGGCGGGCTCGCGGCCTTCGCCGAATGCGGGCCGGGCTTCTTCAACTGCCAGTCCGAATATGTGAGCGCCTCGACGCCGCTGTTCGGGTTCGTGCCGGTGGGCGTCTCATCGGTGAACACCGCACAACCCTACACGCTGACACCCTTCGGGCTGGGTCTGGGCCTGGTGGAAAGTGATGTGGACGACTGCTGCACGCACAATTCCTTTGCGGGCCCGGCCGGACTGAACGTGGTGGACTTTGACGCCAACGGCGTGCCGACGACGCTCGCCGGAAACGTGAGGATCGGCGATGGCGGCTTCGAGCCCGGCGTCCCGGAACCGGCGACCTGGTCCCTGCTCATCCTTGGCTTCGGACTTGCCGGCGCGGCCCTGCGTCGACGCCGCGCGTCAATGGCGACCGCCTAGCTACAGGCGCGGTCGACGCCTAAACTGCACGCGCTGCGGCGGGCTACGACGGCCTTTCGGCGCGCCATCCTGGCCCCGGTCCGGACGAAGGGTCTGAGCGTCCGCGCAAGCGCGCTTTCCCGCCGCAGCGTCCCTATTGCTGCTGTTGCTGTTCCTGCAGCTGGCGCTGCTGGTCGTAGCCGAGGCCCGAGTGCGGCCCCCGGCGCTGGCCCGGGCGCGGCGCGCTCTGGGAGATGCGCAGGAACTCCGGCTCGGCGATGGCCGTGCGGGCCCGGCGAACGGTGACGCCGACGGTCAGCGTGCTCTCGGCCTCGCCCTTGTAGACCCCCCGGGTCGGCGGCACGTCGGAATAGTCGCGGCCGATGGCGCAGGCGATGTGGCGCTCGCCGGTCACGATGTCGTTGGTCGGGTCGAACCCGACCCACCGCAGGCTGGGCAGGTAGACCTCCACCCAGGCGTGGGTGGCGTCCGGGTCGGAGCGGTCGTGGTGCTTGCGGTCGGTGAACAGGTAGCCGGAGACATAGCGCGCCGGGATGCCCCACATCCGGCAGATGGCGATCATCACATGGGCGAAGTCCTGGCAGACGCCCCGGCGGGTATCCAGGACGTGATCGATGGGGCTGTCGGCCCGGGTGACGCCGGCTTCGTACTCGAAGGCCTCGAAGATCACGTGGCTCAGTTCGCGGACCGCCGAGAGCGGGTCCAGCACGGGCAACTCGTCCAGGCCCTTTTCGATGACGAAGGCCTTGAGCGCCTCGGTCGTGCCGGTGAAGCCGTGGACCGCCAGGAAGTCGAAATGCTCGCCGCGCAGGAAGTCGGACTTCAGCCGGTCCCACTCGCCGCGGTCGAGGCTGTCGGGGAGGGGGGGCTGGGCCTGGGTCTCCACCGCCGCGCGGGCCACCAGCGTCAGGCGGTCGTGCGGCTGGGGGATGTCGAAATGGTAGACGGCGTTGCCGAAGGTGTCGGCGTAGGAGAACAGCTGGGCGGCCGGGTCGAGATCGAGGTCGAAGCTGATCAGCCGCTGGCCGGCCCGCTTCTGGGGCTGCATCCAGACTTCCATGACGCTCTCGCGCACCGTCTCGTCGTAGCGGAACTTGGTGGTGTGGCGGACCTCGAGGAGCATGCGGTTCCTTCTTACGCCGGCAGGCGCTGTTCCAGGGGATAGGCCACGAAGGCGTCGTAGATCGCCTGGTGCACGCCGGCGCATTCGTCGCGCACGGCGCCCAGGAAGGCGCTGGCCCCGCCGGCCTGCACCTCGTCGATGTCGGCGTACTGCAGGCGCGCGCGCAGGCGTCCGGCGAGGCGGTCGGGGCCCGCGTGGGCGGCGGCCTCGACGTGGCGGCTGATCGAGGCCAGGTGCTCCTCGATGTTCGCCGTGCAGAACCGGACCGAGCGGGGGAAGTCCTCGTCGAGCAGCAGGAACTCCAGGATGAATCGCGGCTGCATGTCGGCGGTGTAGACCCGCAGGTACGGCTCGAGCGCGCAGCCCATGCGCAGGACGGCGGTCAGCGCGGCATGGTCGGTGATGGGACGCCGCCGGCGGTCGCCGAAACAGACCTCCAGGAGCGCCCCGATGAGCTGGGCGCGCTCGAGGTAGACGCCCAGCAGCAGGAACCGCCAGCCCTCGCCGTGGCTCATGGTGGCGTCGGCGGCCCCCTTGAACAGGTGCAGGTCGGCGATGGTCTCATGCAGGAAGGCCTGCGACCCGCCGGAGAAGGTGCGTCCGGCGTTCATGTCGGTCATCCGCAGGTGGATGAGGTTGAGCCGTTCCCAGGTCTCGGTGGTGATCTGGTCGCGGACCTGGCGGGCGTTCTCGCGGGCGCGGGCCAGCGAACTGGCCACCGAACCCTTGTCCGAGCGGTCGAGCACCAGGTCGCGGGCCGCCTCGTAGGAGTTCTTCGACTTCGCCTCGTCGGTGTCGCCCACGGCGGCGAGCGCGATGCGGGCGATCTGGGCCGAGGCCTCGGTGCGGTCGAGGGTGGCGGTGAGCATGACGTCGGAGAGCCGGCACAGATGCTCGGCGCGCTCCACGTAGCGGCCGATCCAGTAGAGGCTCTCGGCGACCCGGGCCAACATCATCGGGCGGTCCTCATGGCTCAAGATCCTTGCCGTCGGTGAGCACCCAGGTGTCCTTCGAGCCGCCGCCCTGGCTGGAATTGACCACCAGCGAGCCCTTGCGCATGGCCACGCGGGTCAGCGCGCCGGGCGTCACCACGATCTTCTCGCCGCAGAGGATAAAGGGGCGCAGGTCCACGTGGCGCGGCTCGATGGCGTCGCCGATCAGGCACGGGGCGGTGGAGAGCTGGATGGTCGGCTGGGCGATGTAGTTCTCGGGGTCGGCCTTCAGGGCGGCGGCGAACTCGTCCTGCTCGGCCTTGGTGGAGTGCGGGCCCACCAGCATGCCGTAACCCCCGGAGGCGCCCACCGCCTTGACCACGAACTTGTCGAGGTTGCCCAGCACGTGCTGCAGCTGGGCGGGCTCGCGGCACAGGAAGGTCTCGATGTTGGGCAGGATGGCGTCCTCGCCCAGGTAGTATTTGATGATCTCCGGGACGTAGGCGTAGATCGCCTTGTCGTCGGCCACCCCGGTGCCCGGCGCGTTGCAGATCACCACATTGCCCGCCCGGTAGGCGTTGAAGAGGCCGGCCGAACCCAGGCCGGAGTCGCGGCGGAAGGTGAGGGGGTCGATGAAGTCGTCGTCCACCCGGCGGTAGATCACGTCGATCCGGCGCAGGCCCGTGGTGGTGCGCATGTAGACCATGTTGTCGTGGACCACGAGGTCGCGGCCCTCGACCAGCGGCGCCCCCATCAGGCGGGCCAGGTAGGCGTGCTCGAAATAGGCGGAGTTGTAGACGCCGGGGGTCAGCACCACGACCTGCGGGTTCGGCCGCCAGTCCGCGGCCATGCTCTTCAAGGTGGCCAGCAACAGGTCGGGATAGCGGTCGATGGAGCGCACGCCGGCGCCGCGGAAGGTGCCCGGGAAGACCCGCTTGGAGGCCTCGCGGTTGGCCAGCATGTAGGAGACCCCGGAGGGGACGCGCAGATTGTCCTCCAGCACCGCGAAGGCGCCGTCCGGCTGGCGGATCAGGTCCGAGCCGCAGACGTTGGCGTAGGCCTGGTGCGGCACGTAGAGGTTCTGCATCTCGCGCCGGTAGGACGGCGCCTGCATGACCAGGTCGCGGGGCACCACCCCGTCCATGAGGATCTGCTGGCTGGAGTAGATGTCGGCCAGGAACATGTTCAGCGCCTTCAGGCGCTGGGTGAGGCCGGCCTCGATGGTCGCCCATTCGTCGGCCGAGACGATGCGCGGCAGGAGGTCGGTGGGGATGATCCGCTCGGTGGAGCTTTCCGCGCCGTACACCGTGAAGGTGATGCCCTGCAGCAGGAAGAAGCGCTCGAGCGTGCTCTGCCGCTCGGCGAGCTCGGTGGGGCTGAGGGTGGAGATCCGCTGGGCGAGCGCGGCGTAGTGCGGCCGCACCTTGCCGGCGGCGCCGCGCATCTCGTCATAAGGGATCGCCGGAGTGGGCGGCACCGCTGTCGGTTCGCGTTCGGCCTTGGCCACGTCTGACTTCACCCTCGCCGTCCCTTACGCACGTCCTATGCTTAGGGCGCTTACGGCCGCACAGGAAGTGAGGGCGTGTCTTTCGCCGGACTGGAACCCGCCCACGCGGTTCATGCCTAAGTTTTAGGCGCCGGTGTATCGGCCCAGGCGCGAAGGTGACACCACGGGTGGGCGCGGCTACACGAGGGCGGGGGCGTGCTTGGGATTCTCGCTTGGCTCGACTGCTCTATGCCGTCGCCGCGTCTGTCGCGTTCTGCGCGCAGGGCGCCGGCGTTCCAGCCCTGGCGGCGGAACCGCGCGCCACGATCGACGGAAAGCTGGACCCGGAGCTGAAGGCGGCCATCGCCACGGCGATCGGCCAGACGGACCGGCCCATCGAGAACCGCTTCGAGGCCCGCCGGCGCGCGACCAAGGCCGCCGAGGACGCCATCGCGGTGCTGCGCTCCGAAGCCTACTACGCCTATGACGTCCAGCCCGATGTGGGCGAGGGCGACGCGCCGGCGGCGGTCGTCCATGTCACCCCAGGCGCGCGCTTCAAGCTGGCCCAGCCGCGGATCGAGTGGGTGGGGGAGGCGCCCGATGCCGCCGCGCAGGCCGCGGCCACCGGCGCCCTGGCCCTGCATGAGGGCTCCCCGGCCCGCGCGGCGGACGTGGTCGGGGCGGAGGGCCGCGCCGTCGCCGCCGTCCAGAAGCGCGGCTACGCCGATGTGGCGACCCAGCCCCGCGAGGTGGTGGTCGACCACGCCGATCTCAGCGTGCAGCCGACCTATCGGATCGCGGCGGGCCGGATCGCTCGGCTCGACGGCATCCAGCTGACCACCGACGGGCGGACCCGCAAGGCCTGGCTGGATCACCTGGCGCCCTGGAAATCGGGCGAGCCCTATGATCCCGAGGACGTCGCCGAGCTCGAACGCCGGCTGCTCGACACGGGGGTCTATGAGTCGGTCACGGTGGGGCTGGCGCCCGCCGATAAGCTGACCGCGGAGGGTCTGCGGCCGGTGGTGGTGAGCCTGGCCGAGCGCAAGCGCCGGACCATGGAGCTGGGGGCGAGCTACGCGACCACCGAGGGGGCGGGCGTGGACGCCAAGTTCACCCACTACAATGTGTTCGGACGGGCCGATACGCTGGCGCTGGTGCTGCGCGCCTCGACCATCGACAACCGGGCCGGCGTCAACCTGAGCTTCCCGCACTGGCGCAGGCCCCAGCAGACGCTGACGATGTCGACCGCCGTCTACAAGACCCTTACCGATGCCTATGACGAGCGCGGCGTGGGCGTGCGCGCCGACGTTCAGCGCCGCTATGGCAAGACCTCCTATGTCACCGTCGGCGCCTCGCTGGACCTCAGCCGCACGGACGAACTGAAGATCGGCGTGCTGACGCCGCTCGGCCGCGACCTGATCACGCTGGGCGCGCTGGCCGACGTGGTGCTGGACCGCGCCGACGATCCGCTCAATCCGACGCGCGGCTGGAAGGTGAGCGCGCGCGCCGAGCCGACGCTGCTCTCGGGCGGCCGCACCGTCCCCTATCTGAAGATCCAGGCCCAGGGCTCGTACTACCTGGCGCTCGACCACGAGGCCCGCACGGTGATCGCCGGCCGGCTGCATCTGGGCAGCATCATCAACGGCACCGTCTCGCAGATCGCCGCGCCCAGGCGGTTCTACGCGGGCGGCGGCGGCTCGGTGCGCGGCTTCGGCTACCAGGATGTGGGTCCGAGGCTCGCCGACGGCACGCCGCAGGGCGGGCTGTCCCTGGTGGAGGCCTCCGCCGAGGTGCGCCGGGAGATCACCCATCGCTGGGGCGTGGCGGCGTTCGTGGACGTGGGCTCGATTGGCAGCGACCGGGCGCCCGGGTTCCAGAACATGAGCGTCGGCGCGGGGCTGGGCGCGCGCTACAACCTGGGCTTCGCGCCGATCCGGGTGGACGTGGCGGTCCCCGTCAGCCAGCGCAACGGGGCCGCGCCCTACCAGATCTACATCAGCATCGGGCAGGCGTTTTGAGCGCGCCCGAACCCGTCGCGCCCGTGACCCGGGCCCTGATCCCCAAGACGATCGTCGCCGTGGCGCTGGCCGTCCTGGCGCTGATCGCCGTGGTCCTGGCCGGGGCCCGCTATGGGGTGCTGCTGCCGCAGGCCCGGGTGCTGATCGAGGCGCGAACCGACGGGCTGCGGGTGGGGCGAATGGGCAAGCTCAAGCTCGAGGGCCTGAGCGGCGACCTCTGGCGTGACCTGACCATCCGCAGGCTCACGATCCGCGACGAGAAGGGCGTCTGGCTGGAGGCCCTGAACGTCCATCTGACATGGCGTTACACCCAACTCCTCAGCCGGAACTTCCACGCCGACCGGATCGAGGCCGAGGCCGTCCGCGTGCTGCGCCGCCCGACCCTGACGGCCAAGACCAAGGACACCGGATTGCCGGTGTCGTTCCATATCGACGCGGCGCACGCCCGGGTCGAGATGCTGCCGGCGTTCAGCTATCGGCGCGGGGTCTACGACCTGGACCTCAACCTGGATGTCGAGCGAAAGGGGGGCGGCGGGCGCGGCAAGGTGAGGGCGGCCAGCGTGCTGATCCCTGGCGACCACCTGAACCTGGACTTCGACGTGGCCAACACCCGGCCGCTGGTCTTGCTGGCCGACGCCGAGGAGGTGCGCGGGGGCGCGCTGGCCGGCGCGCTGGGCCTGCCGTCCAACCAGCCCTTCAGCCTGAAGGTCGCCGCCGGCGGCAAGGTTTCCGAAGGCCGGTTCACCGCCGTGGCGGCCTCCGGCGCGGCCGAGCCGCTGCGCGCCCAGGGCGCCTGGACCCCGGACGGCGGCGTGGCCAGCGGCCGGATCTCGCTCACCGCCTCGACGCTGACCTCCGGCTACGCCGCGCGCCTGGGCCCCGAGGCGAGCTTCGTGCTGGCGGGGCGCAAGGCGGGGCCGGAGTTATTCGCCCTGGATGGGCGGGTGAGTTCGCAGAACCTGAACCTCGCGGCCAAGGGCTTCGGCGACCTGGGCAAGCGGACCCTGGGCCCGCAGGGCCTGGCGATCGCCGCCACGGCCGGCAGCCTGTCGCGGATCACCGGCGGCCCGGCGATGGGCCCGGCGCGCATCGCGGGCCGCCTCTCGGCGCTCAAGCCCGGCTGGCGGTTCGCCGGCTCGGCGGCGGTGTCGCGGCTGGACGTGGGCGCCTACAGCCTGGCCCAGGCGACGGGGCCGGTTGAACTCACCGTCAAGAAGGGCGAGTGGGCGCTAAGGACGCGGCTCAACGGCGCGGGCGGCCGCGGGGCGGGCTATGCGGCGGCGATCCTTGGCGGCGCCCCCTGGGCCAGTTTCGACGGCTCGCGGCTGGCCGACGGCCGCCTGCTGATGCGCAGCCTGCAGGTGAAGGGCCAGGGACTGGAGATCGAGGCCAGCGGCGGGCGCGGGCTGCTGGGCGGGCTGACGTTCAAGGGCAAGGCCGGGGTCTCCAACCTGGCCGCGGCCCGCGCCGGCGCGGCGGGCGCGGCGAACGCCACCTGGTCGGCCGGCCAGGCCAGGGCCGGCGCGCCCTGGGCCTTCAGCCTCGATGCGCGCGGGGAGCGGCTGGCCACCGGCTACGGCGAGATCGACCGTCTCCTGGGCCCACGGCCCCAGCTGCGGGCGCAGGCGAACCTGCAGGGCCGCCGCCTCTCGGTGGGATCCGCCAGCCTGGAGGGCGCGGCCGCGAAGGCGTCCATGGCCGGACTGCTGAACCCGGACGGCGCCCTGGCCTTCAAGCTGGACTGGAGCGCGTCGGGGCCGTTCCATGCGGGGCCGGTGGAGATCACGGGCAAGGCCAGGGGGTCGGGCGCGGTCACCGGCACGCTGCTCTCGCCCCGCGCAGACCTGAGTGCCGACCTCGACCAGATCGACGTTCCGCGCCTGCCGCTGACGGCCGCGCACGTGACGCTCTCCTTCCTGCGCAAGGCGGACGGCTCCAGCGGTTCGGCGGCGGTGGCCGCCGGCAGCGCCTTCGGGCCGGCCCGGGCCCGCGCGGACTTCCGGTTCCCGGCGGGCGGCCCGGACCTGACCGGGCTGATGCTGGACGCCGGCGGGGTCAAGGCCCAGGGCTCGCTCTCGCTGCGCAGCAATGCGCCGTCGGCCGCCGACCTGGACGTGGTGGTGACCCATGGCGCCTTCCTCGACGCGGGGAAGATCGCGGGGGCGGTGAAGATCGCCGACGTGGCGGGCGGCCCGCGCGCGACCCTCAATCTGACCGCCGAGAACGCGCGGTTCGCCGGTTCGGCCTTCGCCCTCCACGCGGCCCGGATCACCGCCGACGGGCCGCTGGCGCGCCTGCCGTTCGCCGCCCAGGCGGAGGGCGCGGCGCCGGCCGGCAAGTGGAGCGTGAACGGGCGCGGGGTGCTGGCCGACGCCAAGCCGGGTTACCTGGCGAGCTTCGAGGCCTCCGGCAAGCTGGGCGGCCGGGACCTGCGCACCACCGAGCCCGCCACGGTGCGGTTCGGCGGGCCCGAGCGCAGCGCCCGTGTGCGGCTGGCGGCCTCCGACGGCGGGCGCATCGACCTCGACGGCCGGCTCACCGACACCACGGCGGATATCCGCGCCCAGGCGGCGGGGCTGGGGCTGCGGCTGCTGGACGAGGACCTGGACGGCAAGGCGGACGCCACGGTGCTGCTGCAGGGCCGGGGTGGAACGCTCGACGGAACGCTGGACGCCAAGCTCACCGGCGCCCGGGGGCGCGGCGCGCCGGCGGCGTCGGGGATCGACGGGGTCGTCAACGGCCGCCTGACGGGTGACACGCTGACCCTCGATCTCGCCGCCAGCAATGGCCAGGGGCTGAAGTCCAGCGCCTCCGTCGTGCTGCCGGCCGAGGCCTCCGCGGCGCCGTTCCGGGTGGCCATCGCCCGCCAGCGGCCCCTGCGCGGCCGCTTCGCCGCCGAGGGCGAGGTGCGCCCGCTCTGGGACCTCCTGATCGGCGGCGAACGCAGCCTGGCCGGGCGGGTGAAGACCGAGGGGGCGATCTCGGGCACGCTGGCCGACCCGGGGCTGAGCGGCCAGATCACGGTGGCGGACGGCCGCTTCGACGACGGCGCCACGGGGCTGTCGCTGCGCCAGGTCGCGCTGAGCGCGGCCTTCGCCCAGAACACCATCAACGTCACCCAGGCCAGCGGCGTCGACGGCCACGGCGGTTCGGCGGCCGGGTCCGGACGCATCAGCCTGTTGCAGGACGGCGCCTCGACATTCCGCCTGGACCTGAAGTCGTTCCGGCTGATCGACAATGAACAGGCGGTGGCCTCGGCCAGCGGCCAGGCGACCATAGACCGAGGCGCCGACGGCAAGGTCAGGCTGGCCGGCGCGCTGACCATCGACCGGGCCGACGTGGCGCCGGACCTGCCGATCCCGTCGGGCGTGGTGGCGATGGATGTCATCGAAAGGAACCGGCCGCCGGAACTGGCGCCCGCGCTGCGGCCGCAGCGCCGCGACGACGGCTGGGCGCTGGATGTTTCGCTGAAGGCCCCCCGGCGGGTTTTCCTGCGCGGGCGCGGGCTGGACGTGGAGCTTTCCCTGGACGCTCACGTAGGCGGTACGACCGGCCGGACGAACCTGACCGGCACGGCCCGCGTCGTGCGCGGCGACTACGACTTCGCCGGCAAGCGCTTCGAGTTCGATCCGCAGAGCATCGTCTACCTCTCCAACCGGCCGACGGACCTGCGGCTGGACCTGACGGCGACCCGGGACGATCCGACGCTGGCCGCCACCGTGCGGATCAAGGGCACGGCGGCCAAGCCCGAGATCACGCTGACCTCGACGCCCAGCCTGCCCAGCGACGAGGTGCTGTCGCAGGTGCTGTTCGGCCGCTCGGCCTCGCAGCTGTCGGCGCTGGAGGCGGCCCAGCTCGCCTCGGCGCTGTCATCGCTGGCCGGCGGCGGGGGCTTCGACGTGGTGGGCAATCTGCGGGCGTTCGCCCGCCTCGACCGGCTGGCGCTGGGCGGCGGCGATGCGTCCGGCGTCACCGTCTCCGGCGGCAAGTACATCACCGACGACGTCTATCTGGAACTCACCGGCGGGGGCCGCGAAGGTCCCTCGGCGACGGTGGAGTGGCGGATCCGCAAGAACCTCTCGATCCTGTCGCGGCTGGTCAGCCAGGGCGACGGGCGCCTGGCGATCCGCTGGCGGCGGGATTACTGAGCCGCGCGGCCGCCGGCCTTCGCATACGACTGGTCGCCGCGCGTGATCACCGTGTCGCCAGGCTCGATGGCCGCGATGGCGATGTCGGGCGCTCGGGAGAGCCGCTCATAGATCGGGGCGAAGTCTTGCAGGGTGGCGTCCAGCAGCGCCTGCAGCGAGGGCGCCACGAAATAGACCTGCTGGAAGTCGTCGATCCGATAGGGCGTGCGCATGATCCGCTCCAGGGAAAAGCCGAGGCGGTTGGGGGAGGGGTCCTCGAGCGCGAAGTGGGACTCGGCGCGCGAGGAGACGATGCCGGCGCCGTAGATCCTGAGGCCCTGGGCGGTCTGCAGCAGGCCGAACTCCACCGTGTACCAGTAGAGGCGCGCCAGGTGGTGCAGCTGGCCCCGCTCCATGGCCCGCTGGCCGCCGCGGCCATAGGCCTGCATGTAGTCCGCGAAGGTCGGGTCGGTCAGCATCGGCACGTGGCCGAAGACGTCGTGGAAGATGTCCGGCTCCTGGAGGTAGTCCAGTTCCGAGGCGTCGCGGATGAATCGTCCGACCGGAAAGCGCCGGTTGGCCAGGTGCTCGAAGAATATCCCGTCCGGGACCAGGCCTGGGACCGCCACCACGGTCCAGCCGGTGAGCCGGTCAAGCTCGCGGTTCAGCCGATGGACATCGGGAATGCCGGCGCGGTGCAGGTCCAGCGCCTCCAGCCCGTTCAGGAACTGGCCGCAGGCGCGGCCGGCCAGCATGCTCGCCTGGCGCTCGTAGAGGGTGATCCAGACCTGGTGTTCGGCGGGCGTGTAGCCGTCCCACCCCTGGTCGATGGTCCAGTCGGCCCGGGCGCCGGGCGGCGGGGCGGTGGAGACGGCGTCAGCGCTCATGGCGGCACAATGGCCCCGTTCGCGCGGAAGTTCCGTTCGCAGATGCGCTCCGCCGGGCCCGAGGCCGGCAAATCCTTGCCGGTTGGACCCTTCCCCGATCAGATGGTTTCCATCTGATCGGGATAAGAAGGGTCTATCTTCTTGGCTTTAGAGCGCGTCGGACGGGTGAACCGGTATCCACTTCACCCTGACGCGCTCTAGTGGCTGACCCGGGGGCGAAGCTTGTACTGGCCCTCGCCGAAGGATTCGAACAGCAGCTGGGCCTGCGGGTGGCCGACCGGCTGGCCGGTGTCGTCCGGCAGCAGGTTCTGCTCGGAGACGTAGGCCACGTAGGCGCTGTCGTCGTTCTCGGCCAGCAGGTGGTAGAACGGCTGGTCCTTGGGCGGCCGGACATGTTCCGGGATCGACAGCCAGTATTCCTCGGTGTTCGAGAAGGTGGGATCCACGTCGAAGATCACCCCCCGGAAGGGATAGACGCGGTGCCGCACGACCTGGCCGATCGCATATTTTGCGAGTCGCGTGTTCATGTGGCCGAATCTACACCCTTTCACCTGACCGGAAGGTGAACGTAACGACGCGGACGCCTGATTCAAGGCCATGCCTTCCGAGAGGCGAGTGGGCTTGCTAGACTGTGCATGAAGTGAGGCGCGCCGTTTCGGCCGCGCCTGCGAAGGACAGTTGGTCCATGAACGAGGCGCCGAGCGCGCCCGGCGCCGATATGCGTGACCGGGACAGAGATTCCAGCGAGGTCCCCTGCTACGGGGCGCTCGACCTGGGCACCAACAATTGCCGCCTGCTGATCGCCACCCCCGCCGGCAACGGCGGCTTCCGGGTGGTCGAGGCCTATTCGCGGATCGTGCGGCTGGGCGAGGGCCTCTCGCAGTCCGGCCGGCTTTCCGAGGCGGCCATGGGCCGGGCCATGGCGGCGCTCAAGGTCAGCGCCGAGAAGGTCCGCCGCCGCCGGGTGATCCGCCTGCGCGCCATCGCGACGCAAGCCTGCCGGATGGCCGAGAACGGCGCGGCGTTCATCGACCGCGTGGCCGAGGAGACCGGGCTCAAGCTGCAGATCATCACCCCGCAGGAGGAGGCTAGGCTCTCGGTGGCCGGATGCCTCAACCTGATCGACCGCACGGCCGACGCGGCCCTGGTGGTGGATGTGGGCGGCGGCTCGACCGAGCTTTCCTGGGTGGACCTCAAGGGCGCCCCGCCCACCGGGACGCCACCCTTGAGGGCGTGGCTCTCCATCCCGATCGGCGTGGTGACCCTGGCCGAGAAGTTCCCGGAGGGCGAAAGCGCCACCGCGCCCTGGTTCCGCGAGATGGTGGACTGCGTGAAGGACGCCATCGGCGCGTTCCGGCGGGCGGACGGCCTGCGCGAGGTGTTCGACGCCGATCGCGCGCACCTGATCGGCACCTCCGGCGCGATCACCAGCCTGGCCGGCCTGCACCTGAACCTGCGGCGCTACGACCGCAGCAAGGTGGACGGCATCTGGATGACCCGTGCCGAGTGCGAGGCCGCGGCCGACCGCCTGCTGGCGGTCAGCGCCAGGGCTCGCGCCGACCAGCCCTGCATCGGCCCCGACCGCGCGGACCTGGTGCTGGCCGGGGCGGCCATCCTGCAGGCCGTGCAGGAACTCTGGCCCTGCAACCGCGTGCGGGTGGCCGACCGAGGCCTGCGCGAGGGCATATTGCTGTCGCTGATGAGCGAGCGCCAGACCGGCCGGCGCAAGCGGCGGCGGCGGCGCGGCAACCGCCCGGCCGCGGCGGCCTCCGCATGAGCGACGAGCCCCCGCGCAAGCGCATGGTCAGGCCGCCGACCGGCGGCACCGACGAGGGCCGGGCCAAGCCCGCGCGCCTGAAGACCGCCTGGAAGCGCACGCCCTCGCAGCAGGCCTGGCTGAACCGCCAGATCAACGACCCCTTCGCGGCCAAGGCCCGCGCCCACGGCTATCGCAGCCGCGCGGCCTACAAGCTGGGCGAGATCGACGACAAATACCACCTGCTGCACCGTGGGGCGCGGGTGGTGGACCTGGGGCTGGCCCCCGGCGGCTGGACGCAGGTGGCCATCGAGCGCGGGGTGACCAACATCGTGGGCGTCGACCTCTTGCCCGTCGATCCGCTGCCGCCGGCCCACATCCTGCAGATGGACTTCACCGACCCGGCCTGCGGGCCCGAGCTCATCGCGCTCTTGGGCGGGGCACCCGACGTCGTGCTTTCCGACATGGCGCCGAACACCGTCGGCCACCGCCAGACCGACCACCTGCGGATCGTGGGCCTGGTGGAGGCGGCCGTGGACTTCGCCATCGCCGTGCTCAAGCCCGGCGGGACGTTCGTCGCCAAGGCCTTCCAGGGCGGTGAGACCGCCGAGGTGATCGCCCACCTCAACCGCCACTTCGCCGAGGTGAAGAACGTCAAGCCCAAGGCCAGCCGGGCGGATTCCTCGGAACTCTACCTGGTGGCGACACGGTTCAAGGGGCGGCAAGGCGCCTGAGCCTTGTGTGCGCATGACACTGTCATATATTGGCGACATCAGAGGAGTCGTCACCCATGGCGCGCAGCAGCCAGCCCGTCACCGTCACGCTCGGAGAATTGAGACAATTCGTCGACGAGCGCGTTCGGGTCGGTCACTACGCATCGGCGAGTGAAGTCGTACGGGCGGGTCTGCGGGCGCTGGAACGCGAAGAAGCCGCCCTCGACGATTGGATGCGCAGGAAGGTCCAGGACGCCCTGGACGATCCAAGGCCCGACATTCCGGTGGATGACGTGTTCGCCCGGCTGAGGACCAGAAGCGCGGCGCTGCTCAAGAGCGAGGAAGCAGGCGATTAGGCTCCTTCTGCGGCCGCTCGCGGAGGAAGACCTCAATACGCTGTTTGATTTCATCGTCGGGCAGGTGGGCGCGAGGATTGCCGCCGGCTATTTGACGCGTATCGAGGCGGCGCTTCGCCAGCTGCCGGATTTCCCGTATCGCGGCGCACCCAGAGATGACTACGGGCCCGGCATTCGTGTGCTGGGGTTCGAGCGCCGAGTCACAATTGTCTATCGTGTGCGGTCCACCGACATCACCGTATTGCGGGTGCTCTATGCCGGGCGCGAATTCGACCCCTCGTTGGAAGAACCGACAGACTAGGGCGCCGATGGATGCCGCTTGGCGATCTCGTCGGGTTTGATGTCCAGCGGGGCGGGGGTTAGGGCGTTGAACTGGGCGGTGCGGCCGACGTCGATGGCGACCGTGCGCGAGCCTTCCCAGATCATGTGCAGCGACACATAGACGACGATCGCCAGGCCGACGTAGCCGATCCAGCGGAAGCGGTGCAGCAGCTTGGCGATCCAGCTGGCGGCCACGGCGGTGAGCGTGATCGAGAGCAGTAGGCCCACGACCAGGACCTCCTTGTGGTCGCGGGCCGCGCCGGCGACGGCCAGCACGTTGTCGAGCGACATGGCCAGGTCGGCCAGCAGAATCTGGATGACGGCCTGCCGCAGGGTCTTGGCGCGGGGCGCGGCCTTGGGCGCGCCGCCGATGACCACGCCGGTGGCTTCCTCGAGGGCGGCCTCGCCCTCGGCGCTGTCCTCGCGGCCCTGCTCGCGCAGCTCGCGCCACATCTTCCAGCAGACCCACAGCAGCAGCAGGCCGCCGGCCAGCAGCAGGCCCACGACCTTCAGCAGCTGGGTGGTGATCAGGGCGAAGCTGATCAGCATCACCACGGCGCCGGCCATGCCGAGGACGATGGCCTTCCTGCGCTGGGCCGGCGGCAGGCCGGCGGCGGCGACGCCCACGGCGACGGCGTTGTCGCCCGCCAGCGCCAGATCGATCATCACCACCTGGAAGAAGGCGGTCAGCGCGCCGGCGGTGAGGTGAACTGAAGGAAGGTCCATCACCCCTCAATGCGGCAGGCGGCGGTCGGCTGCAAGCCGCTCAGGGGCGCGGGCGGGCGGCCTCGTACAGGGCGACGGCGGCGGCGGCGGAGACGTTCAGGCTCTCGAAGCCGCCGGGCATGGGGATGCGGGCAAGCTCGTCGCAGTGCTCGGCCACCAGGCGGCGCAGGCCTTCGCCTTCCGAGCCCAGCACCAGCACCACCGGCGCGCCGTCCAGCACGTCGCCGAGGTCCCGGTCCGAATCGCCGGTGAGCCCCACCGCCCGCCAGCCCGCGTCGGTCAGTTCGTCGAGCGCCCGCGACAGGTTCACCACCCGGGCCACCGCGATCTTGTCGAGGGCGCCGGCCGCGGCCTTGGCCAGGGCGCCGGTGAAGCGGGGCGCATGGCGGTCCTGCAGCACCACGCCCACGGCCCCGAACGCCGCCGCCGAGCGGAGAATCGCTCCGACATTCTGGGGATCGGTCACCTGGTCGAGCATGAGGATCACCGCGCCCGGTCCGCCGGCGAAGTCCGCGAGGTCGGCCTCTTCCAGCACGGCGCCGCGCATGGCCACGCCCTGGTGCACAGCGCCCTGCGGGAGGCGTTGGGCGATCTGCTGGTTGTCGGCCTGCTGCATCGCCGCCTGGCGGCCGAATTTCGCCTCGATCTGCTTGATCCGCTCGGGGGTGGCGACGATCAGTTCAGGGTCAGCACGGCGGGGATTGGCCAGCGCCGCCTCCACCGCGTGCCAGCCCCAGAGCCAGTCGTCGGCGACCGGCTCCGGACGCCTGGAAAAGTGTCCGTGGGCCCGCGGTTTGCGGCCTCTCCGGGCGTCGTTGCGTTCGGGGGACGAGGCCACTATAAGACGCGCTCCAAATTGGGGCCCTCGACGGGTTTCCGCCTTGAGGACCGTGAGTTGGCGCTCTTATGCCCCTCGCATCCTGGGGCGGAAGCATTTTGTTAGAGGGCGCCAGTCTGGCTCCGAGCGCGAGGGGGAATGTCCCGAGCGGCAAAGGGGGGGGACTGTAAATCCCCTGGCGTACGCCTTCGTAGGTTCGAGTCCTACTTCCCCCACCACGCTCGGCGCCGATGAGGAGAGACAAGCGCAGCCCGGAACGGGCGCACGCGGGTATAGCTCAGTGGTAGAGCAGCAGCCTTCCAAGCTGAATATGCGGGTTCGATTCCCGCTACCCGCTCCAAGTTAGACGTCGACCGGTACCCACCACTTCACCCGAACAAGTCCGCAGGATCCCGATGGCCAAGGAAAAATTCGAACGTAACAAGCCGCACCTGAACGTCGGCACGATCGGTCACGTTGACCACGGCAAGACGACGCTGACGGCGGCGATCACGATGGTTCTGGCGAAGGCCAGCGGCGGCAAGGCGATGAGCTAT
>CANJXI010000054.1 GCA_947478785.1 Caulobacteraceae bacterium | reverse complement strand
CGGCAGGGCGTCACCGATTTCCGGGTCATCGACCGGGCGGGCGACTTCGGCGGCACCTGGTACTGGAACCGCTATCCCGGCGCGCAATGCGACGTGGAATCCTACATCTACATGCCGTTCCTCGAGGAGACGGGCTACGTGCCCACCGAGAAGTACGCCATGGCGCCGGAGATCCTCGCGCACTTCCAGCGGATCGGCGCGCAGTACGGCCTCTATCCCAAGGCGCTCTTCCAGACCGTGGTGCGGGACGCCCGCTGGATCGAGGAGATCAGCCGCTGGGAAGTCACCACCGATCGGGGCGACCGGATCCGGGCCCGCTTCCTGGTGGTCGCCGGCGGTATCCTGCACAAGCCCAAGCTGCCCGGCATTCCGGGCATGGAGACCTTCAAGGGCAAGAGCTTCCACACCGCCCGCTGGGACTACGGCTATACCGGCGGCGGTCCCAGCGCGCCGATGGACAAGCTGGCCGACAAGCGGATCGCGCTGATCGGCACGGGCGCGACCTCGGTGCAGATCGTTCCCCAGTTGGCCGAGGCGGCCAAGCAACTCCTGGTCATCCAGCGCACCCCGTCCGGCATCGGCGTCCGCGGCAACCAGCCGACCGATCCCGAGTGGGCGAAATCGCTGGAACCCGGCTGGCAGAAGGCGCGGGTGGAGAATTTCACCCGCCTGGTCTCCGGCCAGCCGACCGAGCGCGACATGGTCGAGGACGGCTGGACGCAGATCTTCGGCCGCAACCCCAAGGCCTTCGGCATCACCACCGACGAGGAGCAGCAGCTCGATCTCGCCGAGATGGAGGAGATCCGCGCCCGGGTCGATGCGATCGTCACCGATCCCGAGACCGCCGCGGCGCTCAAGCCCTGGTACAACCGGATGTGCAAGCGGCCCTGCTTCCACGACGAATACCTGCCGGCCTTCAACCGCCCGAACGTCAAGCTGGTCGACACCGGCGGCAAGGGTGTCGACCGGATCACCGAGGACGCGATCGTGGTGAACGGCGTCAGCTATCCGGTGGACTGCATCATCTACGCCTCAGGCTTCAACGCCGGGACCTCGCAGAACCGGCTGGGCTTCGAGATCCATGGCCACGGCGGGGTCAGCCTCACCGAGGCCTGGTCCACCGCCGGGCCGGGCACCCTGCACGGCATGACGGCGCGGGGCTTCCCCAACCTGCTGCAGCTCCACCTGCTGCAGACGGGCATCGCGATCAACTTCTCCCACCTGATGACCGAACTGGGCCATCACGCCGCCTGGCTGATCGCGCGCTGCCTGAAAGACGGCATCCAGGAGATCGAACCCACCGCCGAGGCGCAGGACGCCTGGTTCCAGACCATCCTGGCCAACATGGGCACGCAAGCGATGTTCGTTTCCACCTGCACGCCCGGCTATTTCAACGGCGAGGGCGGCGGGGGCGCGACGGTCAACCCCGCGATGATGAAGGGCATACCCTTCTTCGGCCCGACGTCGGACTACCTGAAGATCCTCGAGGACTGGCGCGCGGCCGGCGACCTGGCCGGCCTGGAGACGCGCCGCGCCAAGGTCGGCGCGGCGTAGGTGGGTATGAGCCGCGAAGCGGACAGGAGTCGAACGTGCCAAGCGAAAACAAGACTGTGCTGCATCTACCGGCGCGGGACATCCCGGTCCCGGAGTTCCTCAGTGACATCGCACGCGCCTATCTGACGCCACAGGGCGGATCGGCGACCTATCCGGCGCTCGAGGACAAGGCCGGGTGGCGGGCTTATGTCGCCGCCGCGGACCAGGCCGTCATTCCGCTTCTTCGCCAGATGGGTATCGCGACCACGGCGCAGGTCGACGAGCGCGATGCCGACGGCGCCCGTGTATTCGACATCACGCCAGCGGGGCTGGGGGAGGGCAGTCGCGCCGTTGTCCTCGACATACATGGCGGCGGGCTCCTCATGTGCGGCGGCGAGTTATGCCGCATCATGGGCGCGGCTTCGGCCGCTCGGTTGCAACGGCGCGTCTGGTCCGTCGACTACCGAATGCCGCCGGACCACCCATATCCGGCCGCCTTGGATGACTGCATGTCCGCCTATCGGGCGCTCCTGCGGGAGCGTCCGCCCGAACAGATCCTGGTCAGCGGCGGGTCAGCGGGAGGCAACCTGGCGGCCGCCCTCATGCTGCGCGCTCGCGACGAGGGCCTCCCCTTGCCGGCGGGCTTGATCCTGGGCACGCCGGAGATCGATCTTACGGAATCCGGGGACAGCTTCCATACCAACAAAGGCGTTGATCCGGGCCTGCGCAGCCTCATGCCGGTCAATCTGCTCTACGCGAACGGGCACGACCTTAGGCACCCCTACCTCTCGCCCTTGTTCGGCGATTTCAGCCAGGGCTTCCCACCGACCATCCTGACGACCGGAACGCGCGACCTCTATCTTTCGAACACGGTCCGGATGCACCGCGCGCTGCGCGCGGCGGGCGTGCCGGCCGCCTTGCACGTCACCGAGGCGGGTCCCCACACGGGCTTTCCCGGCGCACCCGAGGGTTTGGAAATCGACCGCGAAATCCGGCTCTTCGTCGAGACTGTCCTGGCGCGGGGCTGATGGCGCGATCGACTGCGAGGCCACCCTCGTCGGCTCAATACGTCGCGTTGGGCAGCTCGTTCGCCGCCGGCATAGGACTAGGTCCCAGGGCGCCGGGCAGTCCCTGCGGCTGTCAGAGGAGCGTCAATGGCTACCCGCCACGGTTGGCGCGCCTTGCCGGTCTCTCCCTTGTTGATGTGACCTGTTCGGGCGCCTCTACGCGGCATGTGTTGCGGGACCGGCAATTTCTTCAACCTCCGCAGATCGAGGCGGTCGGGCCGGGCGCCAAGCTTGTGACCCTGACGATCGGCGGTAACGATGTCGGCTACATTGGCGATCTGACAATGCTCGCCTTTCGACGGCGTGGCGGCCTGGCAGGCCTATTGCTCCGGAGGTTCTGGAAAGGACCTCGGCGCGGGCCAGCGCGCGATTTCGCAAGGCTGCAGGACGACATCAGCGCCATCCTTGCAGACGTGGGGCGACGCGCTCCAGGCGCGCGCACGGTGGTGGTCGCCTATCCGGCGATCCTGCCGCGGGCCGGCTGCTGTTCGAAGGTGGGGCTCGACGACGATGAGGCGGCCCTCATGCGCGATGTCGCGGCTCGCCTTGCCGAAGCGACCCGCGCCGCGGCCGAGGCGTCCGGCGCCATCCTGATCGACATGTCGAAAGACTCGGTCGGCCACGACGCCTGCGCTGAAGCGCCATGGACCAATGGGTTGGCGCCTGCCGAGGGCGCGCCCTTCCACCCGACCGCGGACGGCGCTGAGGCCATGGCCAGACTTGTACTGGAACACCTCGTTCGCGCTGGGGAGCGCTTCCAATGAGTGATCACCAAAAGGACGTAGCCGTGGTGACGGGCGCCGCCGGAGGGATGGGCAGCGCCATCGTACGGGCCTTCGCCAAGGAGGGCCGGCCGCTCATCATCAGCGACCTCCACGAAGAACCGCTCAAGCGGCTGGCCGAATCCCTGCGCAGCGCCACGCCCGTCGCAATCGTCCCAGGCGACGTCTCGGATGAGGGATATCCGGCGCGGATCGTCGCGGCCCTCGGTCACCGCAAGGTCGGAGCCCTGGCGCACGCCGCGGGCGTGTCGCCCTCCATGGCGGACGGCAAGCGCATCTTCGATATCAATTTCACCGCTGCCAAACGGCTTGTCGAAGCGCTCCTGCCGAACATGGCCGAGGACGGTGTCGTCGTCCTGATCGCCTCGAACTCCGGCCAGCTGTTCGCCTGGCCGGTGATCGACCGGGCGGTCAGGAAGGTGCTGAAGGGCCGAAGCTCTCCCCTCGTGAAGTTCCTGCTGCGCAATCCACGCACGGCCTATCCGGTTTCGAAACGTGCGGTGCAGCTCTATGCCCAGAAGATGTCCCCAGCGTTCGGCAAGGCCGGCGCGCGCATCGTCTCGCTTTCCCCTGGCATCATCGACACCGACATGGGGCGGCTCGAGCAAAAGGCCGGGCCCGAGATGGACAAGATGATCGCGGTCACGCCGCTCGGGCGGGTGGGCAGGGCCGACGAAATCGCCTCGGTCGTGGCCTTTCTCAGCTCACCAGCCGCAAGCTACATCAGCGGCACGGATATCCTGGTCGATGGGGGCACTGTGTCGGGTATCGGGGAGGCTGGCGGGGTGCTGCGGATTTGAGTCGGGGCCCACCACGGAGCGCCGCGCATTGCTCCGTCGGTGCAATGTCCACTACCTGGTGACGGAGCACCGACAGCGTAACCGGAGCCACCAACCGCCTATCATCCAATGCTCGTGTGGGTTTCAACGCCCAGGACGCTCATGACCTGGACAAGGGCCCCGTGCGATGTCGGTAGAGCGACGGCTCTGGAATTTTCCACGTAGACCAGCGCATCCGCCGGGCCCGCCCGGCCGGACGGGCGACAGAAATCCAGCGACACATCGATACCCGGCGCCAGACTCGCGATCTCGCGGCCCATGGCGGTGACGGCGGCCTCAAAGTCGTCCAGTCCGGCGTCCTTCGTACGGCTCAGGAGCATGATCCGTCGCCGAACAGGCGACCCGGCGCCGGCCAAGCCGCGCGCCGCAAAACGGCGAGGCTCGACAGGAACCATATTCGCCGGACTCGATGTCCGAGGAGGCGGCGCAACCTTGGCCCGGACTTCGGCGGCCCGCGCCGCGCCGTGCTCGAACAAGGCATCGGCTGCGGGTGAGTTCATCAAGTCCCGGACCTTGGCCTTCGCAGCCTCGCTCTTGTACTGAATTTCAGTGATGACCTTGAAGGACGGCGCCCCACCGGCGTGTACGTCTTCAACCCAGTTGCGCGCATATCGGGCCATATAGGGCGCGGCGAACGAGACGAAGTCCGGCGCATGCACGCCTTCGTACCAGACCTTCTCATCGGGTCCGCTGTCCTCTCCGAAAAAGCCCACAAGCTTTAGGAACCCCTCCGGAAACATTGGATTGGGCCCCGGAGGTATCTTGGGGAGAGGCTCTGCACGCGCCCTGATTGGCGACGCCAGGAGGCCGGCCATCAGCGACAACTGCACCAGGTTGCGCCGGGAAGGGGAGATATCCATTGTTCGGTCCGCGTGAAATTTGCAGATTTCTTGGGTCTTGGCGGCGGAACGGCCGTCCCGAGCCGGTTCTCATGAGCCTATCGCACTCTGGCCATTAATCCACACATCGGGGTCGATCTGTGCCGAACTGGTGCGGCGGGAGCGGCTAGGCAGTCGCAGCGACGAGGACCGCAATTTGGTCATGCGCAGGAGATGGGCAACACCTTCGTCCGCCACATGAACGCCAACCCGCGCGCCGTCGACCGTGACGTCGCGCGCTCGGTGTCCGGCCCACCCGCCGCAATCTGAGGGATTTGATGGATTTACCTATTCCGCGGCGCCTGCCGCGAAGACGTGCCCGAACACGTTACGTGGACGAGCGAAAGCCCCGCCAATCGGGCCAGTTGTCGGGGGCGGCCATTCACGCGCCTTTGACAGCCGCGGAGGGCGCCGGGCGCCCTTGGACCTAGCTCGAACCGAGGGCGAACGAGCTATCCGACACGACGCATCGCGTTGATACGTTTCCGGGTCCTTTTCATCGCTCCAAAAGCGCATCGCACCTGCTTCTAGGGGGGCATTTCCCTTTGGACACATTGAAGTTATGGCGCTAGGGTCAGATCAACCAATACAAGTACTTACGGGGGAAACACGACAATGACCAATCCGATGCGACGCCTGCTTTTCTGCGGGACTGCGGCAATTACTTTGGGCTGCGGAGCCGCCGCGCAGGCGGCCGCGGCCGCGGCCACCGAGGTGCAGGAGGTCATCGTCACGGCCAACAAGCGCGCCGAGCGTCTTGAAGACGTTCCGATGTCGGTGACGGCCCTATCGCCCGCGGCCATGGACAGCCGCGGCGTCAAGAACCTCCAGGACATCAGCCAGGCCGTGGTCGGCGTGCAGGTGAACTTCAGCGGCGCCTTCACCCAGCCGTCGGTCCGTGGCGTCTCGTCGCTGACCACCGGCGTCGGCTTCGAGAACAACGTCGCCCTCTATATTGATGGCTTCTATCAAGACGACACCAGCACCATCAACGCCGACCTGGCGAACCTGCAGAGCATCCAGGTCCTCAAGGGCCCGCAGGGCACGCTCTACGGCCGGAACGCCACCGGCGGCGCCTTCCTCATCACCACGCTTGCGCCGTCGAAGACGCTGACGGGCAAGATCGAGGGCAGCTACGGCAACTTCAACGATCGCAAGTTGAGCGCCTATCTCAGCGGCCCGATCACCGACCGCGTCCGCTTCAGCATCGCCGGCTACGCCCGCAAGTCCGATGGATACTACAAACTGCTGAACGGGCTGGGCGTCGAAATCGGGGACGCCGCGCCGACGCACTCCTATTCGGTCCGCGCCAAGCTGCAGGCCGATGTGACCGACGACCTGACGGCCACGGTGGCCTACAACTACATCGAGCTTAAGGACGGTCGCGGCCTGTTGTTCAACATCGAGCGCTATCGCTCGCCGGCCTTGCCCGCGCCAGTGGGACGTCTCTACCAGCCCCGCACCTACGCCACCAACCACAGCACCGAGCAGGTCAACATCGTCCACGAGGCGACCCTGACGCTCGCCTACAAAACGCCGATCGGCACGCTCACCTCCTATACCGGCGCCTCGCACCGGCCGATCACCACCGTCTTCGATTTCGACGGCAGCGTGCTGGACCTGAGCTTCTCCAATGTCCGATACGCCGAGGACAACTTCCAGGAAGGCATCGACTACAGCATTGACGCCATCAAGAACCTGGATCTGGTGGTTGGGGCGACCTACTGGGGCAACCGGGTGAAGGCCCGCTTCTCCGATTCCTTTTCGGCCAACACTTTGCGGACCCGGACCGTCAGCACCAGCGTCACCGACGCCTACGCGCTGTTCGTGGACGCCACCTATCACGTCAACGACCAGCTTACGGTGAACGTCGGCGGCCGCTATTCGAACGAGAAGAAGAAGAATCGCAGCGCAACGATCCTCTTCCCGTCGCAAACCTACTCGTCGACGCCCGTCGATTTCGCCCTGGCGCACGACAGCTTCAGTGACTTCAGCCCGCGCCTTTCGGTGCGCTACGAATTGGCGCCGCGCACAAATGTCTACGCTTCGGTGACCCGCGGCTTCCGCACGGGCCTCGTCCAGACCATCCCGTCCCTGGGCCAGATTCTCTTCCTGCCGATCCGGCCGGAGAAGATCACTGCCTACGAAGTCGGTTACAAGACCGCGATGTCCAACCTGCAGTTCAGCACGGCGGCCTATTACTACGACTACAAGGACATCCAGGTCGGGATCACCGTTCCCAACCCGCTCGCCCCGGCCTCGCCGATCAACGTCGTCGCCAACGCCCCCAAGGCCGAGGTCTACGGTGTCGAGGCCCAGGCGACCTGGACCCCGGTTGAGCACTTCAACATCGACGTCGGCGCGGCCTACACCCACGCCCGCTACACCAAGTTCGCGAACGCGACCGGCAACGGCCTGAACAGCACGACGGGCCTCAACGTGACCGGCCAGATCCAGGACTGGAGCGGCCAGCAGATGGCCCGCGCCCCGACGCTCACCGCGGTGCTGGGCGCCGACTACGAATTCCAGGACGTGCTGGGCGGCAGCCTGACCGCCTCGGGCAACGTGAAGTACACGTCCTCCTACGTGACGAACAATCCGTCGCTCTACGGGCCGCTCGCCACGCCCGCGCTGCAGAAGAAGCAGCGCTATCGCCAGCCCTCCTACTCCCTGGTGAACGCCTCGCTCACCTGGACTGACGCGTCGAAGCACTACAAGGCCGGCGTGTACGTGAACAACCTGTTCGACAAGGACTACCACCTGTCCCTGAACGGTGGGGCGTTCGGCGACTACGGCACCTGGGCCTCGCCCAGGACCTATGGCGCGACCCTCGGCTATAATTTCTGACGAGATCGGGAGGGTGGCGGAAGCCGCCCTCCCTCTCATCAGGTCACGGCGAGCCGTCTCTCCGGGACGTCGACGCGGGACTGGCCAAGCGGGCAGAGGTTCAGCGCTTTCCCGGCGGTCGTCATCGGCGGATCGAGATCAAGTGACGGAGGAGGAAACAGAGGCAAGGCTCAGTTTCAGGTCAACTCTGGCCCGGACTTCCGCTTCTGGCTATCGCCGTCAGCCTAGAGGTTCGGTCAGCTCGATGATGTTGCCGAAGGGGTCTTCGGTAATGACGTAGGTGACGCCGAAGTCCGGGGCCGGGATTGGCTCCCCCACGTGTTTGACGCCGGCTGCTCGGAACCGATCAGAAACGACGCGAACGTCATCAACGGCGAAAACCAGCCAGGACGTTCCCATCGGCCGGTGGGCTAGCTTGCCCCGTACGGTGTCGTAGATGATCAGGCTTGTTATAGGGCTCGATGGGGACAACAACGCCCACTCGCAATAGTCGTCGTAATGGCCACCGGGCTGCATATCGAGGACAGATACGTAGAAATCAGTCGCCGCCTGCAGGTCGTTCACCCCGATTTTCATCGCGATTAGCCGATGTTCCATGGCGTATCCTTTAGTCTTGCCTGGGTCGGCCTTCGTGGAAAATGGGCGGGCGACCCCACGACCGAAACCATATGGTCCGCCCCGTCCAGTCAAGCCGTGGGCTGGCTCCGCGATCGGGGCTCACGCCAGGAGCGCGCCCTGGATTGGAATCTCTCTGAGGGTAAGATCGAGAGCTGGGTATCGCAGGTGCGACCAGCCCCGATGTAGGGAACTCGGCCGCCGAGGCCGGCAGAGGAGAACTGAATGGTTGATCTCACGCAAGCCTCGGCGCTCGTGACGGGCGGCGCCGGCGGATTCGGCAGCGCCACCGCCCGGCGGCTGGCTCAACGTGGCGCGAAGGTTGTCATCGCCGACGTCAACGACGAGCGGGGTGAGGCGCTCGCGCGCGAAATCGGGAACGGTTCGGTCTACGTGCGCACCGACATCCTGGACGAAGACTCGATCCAACACGCCGTGCAGACAGCGTTGGGGCTAGGCCCGCTCCGCGCCGCGGTGGTGGTGCATGGCGGTCCGCCGCCGCCCGGCTCAAAGGGGCCACAGAGGGTCGTTAACAAGGAGGGCAGGCGAATACCCTTGGCCCACTTCGCGCACATGACGAACGTCTACCTGAACAGCGCCTTCGCGGTGACCAGCCAGGCGGCCGAGGCGATGGCCAACAGCGAACCGCTCAAGGACAACCAGCGCGGCGTGATCATCAACACCGCGTCAATCGCCGGCTACGAGGGCCAGACCGGCCAGGTCGCCTATTCGGCGGCCAAGGGCGGCATCATCGGAATGACGCTCACGCTCGCCCGAGATCTGGCGCCGCTTGGAATCCGCGCGATGGCCATCGCGCCAGGCACTTTCTTCACGTTCGCTTATGGGGCGATGACGCTCGAGCAGGCCACGGCGCAATTCGGCCCCCTGATTCCCAATCCCAAACGTATGGGGGACCCAGACGAGTACGCCCTTCTCGCTGGCCAGATCGTCGACAATGATTTCCTGAACGGAACGACCATACGGCTCGATGGCGCTCAGCGATTCTAGCGGGGGCCGCTGCGCCACCACCCGCTCGCTCCTTTGGCGATTTGCATTCGAGGTGGGAAGCCAAGTCAGCTCGCCTCATGTGCCGCAAAGCGGGGCAGCCGTCGCGGAATCGGTCGCTGCTTCATTCGCCAGGTTGGCGAACTGTTCCGCAAAACTATGCTCGCCGAAGGACACTCGCTGAAGCACCCGCGGCCCCTCGCTTGGTGATGCGACACGGGTCCGAGCGTGTTGGATCACCAGATTATCCCAAACCACCAGGTCGCCATGCCGCCAAACGTGCTCATAGCGACGTAGCGGCGCGTATAGGTGCGCGAAAAGCTCTCCGAGAATTGCCGCCCCTTCCGCTTCCGACAGCCCTTCGATGCGATCGACGTGATATTCGGTCACGAACAGCAGCCGCCGCCCGGTGCGCGGGTGCCGCAGCGCTATGGGGTGCCAATATTCAAGATCGCGCCGCAGCGAGAGGCTTTCGCGGCTGTTGAGATAGTGCCGCGCTTTCAGCCGGCCGAGGCGCCTGCGCATCTCGGAATCCAGGCTATTCCAGGCCGCCAGGGTGCTGATGAACGTCGTGCTCGTGCCGCATTCTGGCAATTGGAGAACATGCAGCGAAATGCCCTCGAGCGGATGGGGCATGTAGGTGATATCGCTATGGAATGGCAGAAGCGCGCGACCCTGTTCGTCGGCATTGTCCATGAAGGTCCAAGCCTGTTCGCCGGAGCCCGTGTCGGCGCCGGGGGTGCCGAACCAGCCGGCGATTTCTGTCTGGCGTTCCGGAGCAAGCCGTCCGCAATTCCGGAAGAGCAGCAGCCCGTGGTTGTCGAAGGCGTTGCGAAGTTGCGCGACCTCCGTCTCGGCTCGACCACAAGCCGTATCGAAACCCAGGACTTCGGCGCCAAACCCCTGTGGAAGTGCGACGATTTCCATAAAGCCCCCACGGTTCCTGGTTTCAAAGAGCCTGCGCCATCCCGCCGGTAGCAGGCGCGGGTCAGATCCCGCGGTGGACGTCGAGGATCTGCCGGGCGGGGTGCCCCTCCAAGCCGAAAAGCCTACGCTCGGACGGCGAAAGCCCGGCCTGCAAGTCCGGCGACATGCAGATGCGCCAGTTTTCCTGAGGGTTGATGTACGAGCGCGTGTATTTGGCGAAGAGGCCGATGCGGGTCTGGTCGCTCGTCACATTGGCGCCCGTCTGGTGCCACATGCGATCGTCCATCACGAACATTGATCCGGCAGGGCACACGATCGGCTGGGCTTGCGGATAGTCGCCATCCGGATCGGGGCCATGAAGCTCCCGGTGGGAGCCCGGGACGAAGAGCGTGGCGCCGTTCTCGACCGTGAAATCGTCGAGCGCATAGCCGACGTTGACGCCAATGGCGAACGGCGGCCAGGGCGAGGGGATATAGCCCTGGTCGCAGTGCATGGCCATTTTGGCCGAACCTGGCGCCGTGATGTTGGCGCTGAAGCTCGACAATTGCATGCGCTCGCCAAGCATCTCGTCCGCCAGCGCCAGCGCGATTGGGTTCTCAGCCAGTTCCCGGAACTTCGCGTGCTTGGCCGCCAGCATCACCACCCGCATGTTCAGGGCGTCGCGGTCGGCCGCGAACCCTTGCAGGCGGACGCCGGCCGCGCGGTCCGCCTCGATGACCTCAGCCAGGGCCTGGCTGATCCCGGCGACCTCGATTGGGCTGAGCGCGCCCTCGATCAAAGCCAAGCCATTCATGCGCAAGTGGCGTTTCGCCTCGGCGGGGCTCGACGCGCGTGGGAGCGGACGTTGCGACGGAGTCGCTCCGGACTGATCCCTCCCTTGAGCAATCATCGCCAGGTTTCTTCCCTTGAGCGCGGGCTTTGACCGCGCGCCATTATCAGGGCCGAACGATGTGCAATCCGCACATGACGCGCAAGTGCGCCTGCTTCGGTTCTTCTCATTGCGCGGCGGATCGAAAATCGTCCTTTGGGCCGCGTCATCATGCTAGATGCCAGTTGCATCAAGCCGTGTGTTGGGCCCTACTTGATCGGTAGCGGAGGTGAATCGGTTTGGATCACTGAGGCAGAACGCCAAGAAGCCGGCGCCTTGGTGAGCTTAAACGGTCGTGATACCAATCGATCTAACCTACGACGGAAAGAAGCTTAAACGGTCGTGATACCAATCGATCTAACCTACGACGGAAAGAATCCGCGAATTCTAGAGGGGAAACGAACATGCAGACCAAGACTGGGCGTGGTATTCGAGCCGCGCTGATCGGCAGCACGGCGCTGGTCGGCGCCGCCGGCTGGGGCACGGCTTCGTTTGCCGAGGCCGCCGCTGTGGACAACACCACGCTTTCCGAAGTGGTGGTGACGGCTCAGAAGCGCGCGCAGAACCTGCAGGACGTGCCGATCTCGGTCTCCGCCCTTAGCGCGGAGTCCCTGAGGGCCAACCGCGTCAGCGCGGTGATGGATCTCAACGCTCTGGCCCCGAACCTCATCGTGAACGTCACGGCCTCAGGCAGCGCGATCCCCTCGTTCGTGATGCGCGGCCTGGTGAGCTACGGCGTTGTGCCGGGCGCCGACAAGGAGGTCTCCCTCTATATCGACGGCGTCTATCTCGCCGCCACGCGCGGCTCGAGCTTCGATCTGCCCGATATCGATCGGATCGAAGTGCTGCGGGGGCCGCAGGGCACGCTGTTCGGGCGCAACGCCACGGGCGGCGCCATCAGCATCATTACCCGCGATCCCCCCGGCAAGTTCGGCGTGCGCCAGGAACTCACCGTCGGCAACTATAACGAGTTCCGGTCCAAGACCCGCATCGACCTTCCGGCCTGGGGCCCGCTCAGCGCGTCAGTCAGCTATGTGCACGACGAGCGTGACGGGGATATCAAGAACCGCGGCGCGGGTTTCGTGCAGATCCGCAATGGGCCGCTGACCCGCTATCCGCGACTGGTCTCGCCGAAAACCCTGGGCGGCAAGGACTCCGACACCTGGTTTGCGGCGGTGAAGTTCGCGCCGTCGGACGACTTCAACCTCTCGTACAAGTTCGATTACAACAAGAACACCTATGTGCCCGAGGGTGTCGCCGCGGCCGGCGTTGTTGCGGGCAGCCTGGCGGCGACCCTCATCGCCACCCAACCGACGCCCTACATCACCCACTTTTCAGCGTCGCGCCCCGATGCGGTGAACAACAACTTCACGACGCCGGGGGTCACCAAGGCCTATGGCCACAGCATTACGGCGAACCTCAAGATCGACGAGCATTTCTCGCTGAAGAACATCCTAGCCTACCGTTACACCTACAACTACTCGACCTACCAGTTCAGCGGGTTGGGCGGGCTGGTCAACACGCTGGCGTTCCTGGGACCCGTGGGCCAGCCGATCACGGTCCTCGAGACAGAGTTCGAGACGGTCGCCAAGCAGTATAGCGAGGAAATACAGCTCAACTACGACAGCAAGTGGCTGACCGTGACCACCGGACTCCTCTACTTCCATGAGGCCGCCAGGTCCGGCGGCCCCATTGGTTATCCGAGCTTCTACGGCCTCACCGTACTGGCAGGCGGCGTTATTCCGCAGGGCACGGCGCAGCTTCCCTACAACTACCAGCGTTCGAAGGCCGCCTATGTGCAGGCTGAAGTCCACGTGACTCCGCAGGTGGACGTGGTCGGTGGTTATCGCATCACCGAGGATAACAAGTCGGGCGTGTTCTACTCAGGCGCGCCGCCGATCAGCTTCACCTACAAGAAGGCGAAGCCCGCCTACGAGCTGGGCGTCAACTACAAGCCCAATTCGGACATCCTCCTTTATGGCAAATACGCCGCAGCCTTCGTTTCCGGCGGCGCGGTGGGGCCGGTGGCGTTCGATCCGGAGACGGCGCATTCGTGGGAGGCGGGCGTGAAGGCCGACTTCCTGGATCGTCGGCTGCGCGCCAACCTCGCCGTCTTCGACGTGAAATATGCGCACGTGCAGCAGGCCGCGGCCGGCTTCAACGTCGGCCACCCGGAACTCGGGACCCTGGTCACCGACTACGGCTCCAGCAAGGCCAAGGGCTTTGAACTCGAGGTCAACGCCTTGCCGATGCAGGGCCTGACCTTGAGCGGGGGGCTCGGCTACACCGACTTCAAGTTCACCAAACTGACCCCGATCGCCATCGCCTCCGGGAGCACCAAGCCCACCTTGCGGCCCAAGTGGACGACCCAGCTCAGGGGCGAATACACGACGGAGCCCGTCTTCGACGATGCGCGGCTAAGCTTCCGAATGGACGCGAACTGGCGTTCCAAGGAGCGGACTGGCAATCCCAACCCGCCGCCGGAGTTCAGGTTGGTGGAATTCTCCAAGGCCACCTGGACCGTCAACGGAAGGATCGCCCTCCAGCATATCAAGACGTTTGGCGGCACGGAGGCGGAGGTCGCGATCTGGGGCAGGAACCTCACGGACTCCAAGTCCGTCGGATTTGAAGACGCCGTCGCCTCTCTCGGTTTCGTTTCGGTGAGCTATCAGGCCGCCCGCACCTACGGCATTGATCTCAATCTCGAATTCTAGGGCGTGCTGACGAGGCGAAATCCCGGGTCGGCAGATCGCTGACCCCAGGGCTGCACTTCGGCGGAGAGCGGCGAGGCCAGACGGCTTCGCCGCTCTCTCTTTTTGGGCGTGTGGTTTAAGGGGCGCGATACCGGTGAGCCGGGATTCCGGGTCGGGACATCGGATTGGCTGACAGCGGAAATTCCGGCTAGAGACTGGCTCGCGGGGGCGAACGGAGAAGTGCGTGGACCTGGTGATTCGGGGCGGTGCGGTATTCGACGGCCGTTCGCCCGACCCTCGTGAGGCAGACCTCGGAATAGTCGACGGGGTCATCGTCAAGGTCGGCCTCGTGTCCGAGACCGGCGCCGAGGAAATCGACGCTCGCGGCATGATCGTCACCCCGGGATTTGTCGACATCCATACCCACTACGACGGCCAGGCGATCTGGTCGGACCGGATGGCGCCGTCGTCGCAGAACGGCGTCACCACTGCGGTAATGGGCAATTGCGGCGTCGGCTTCGCGCCCTGCCGCGCCGAAGACAGGGAGCTGCTGCTCGCCGTGACGGAAGGCGTGGAGGACATTCCCGGCGCGGTGATGGCCGAAGGCCTGGCGTGGGACTGGGAGTCCTATCCTCAATATCTGGACGCGGTGGCGCGGCGTCCGCACGACATCGACCTGGCCGCCATGCTCCCCCACATGCCGCTCCGGCTCTACGTCATGGGACAGCGGGGCGCCGAGCGCGAGCGGGCCACCGCCGAGGACGTCTCACAGCTGTGCAGGCTGACCCGCGAGGCGATCGCCGCCGGCGCTATCGGTGTCAGCAGCTCGCAATTGTTCACCCATCGCACGCGGGACGGCGAGCTGGTTCCGACCTTCGACGTGGCGGAGGCGGAATTGCATGCGATCGCCCAGGCATTGAAGGAGGCGGGCGGTGGTCTGTGGCAGGCGTCGGCCCTGGCGAACAGGGCGGACCGCAGTCCGCAAGACGACCTGGCGATGTTCGATCGCGTGACGACCACGGCCGGCTCCAGCGGGATGTTTTCACTGGGCCAGGCCAATTGGCGCGCGATGCTCGACGAGGTGGCGCGGATGAACGCCGCGGGCGGCCAGATCAAGGTGCAGGTCTATCCGCGGCGTTTCGGGGTCTTCGTGAACTTTGACCTCACGATCCATCCGTTTTGCCTTTGCCCCAGTTATCGGGCGATCGCGCACCTTCCGCTGAAGGACAAGCTCGCGCGGCTGCGGGAGCCCGACTTCCGGGCCAGGCTGATGGCCGAGGAACTGATCGATATCGGCCAGCCGTTCTACGCGATGGGCCGCAGATTCGATCGCATGTTCCTGCTGGGCGATCCTCCGGACTATGAACCGACGGCCGAAAAGAGCATCGCCGCGATCGCCAAGGCAAGGGGTGTGGACCCGCTGTCGCTCGCCTACGATCTCCTGCTGGAGGACGATGGCAAGTCGATGCTCTTCTTGCAGTATACGGAATACCAGGACAGCTCCCTGGACTTCGTGCCGGAGATGTTGCGGGACCCGAATACGGTCATCGGGCTTGCCGACGCCGGCGCCCACTACGGGATGATCTGCGATGCGTCCTATCCGACCTTCCTGCTCACCTATTGGGCGCGGGACCGGGTGGGCGAGCGGCTGGGCCTGGGCGAGGCGATCCGGATGCTCACGTCAGAGCCCGCCGCCGCCGCGCGCCTCGGCGATCGCGGGGTCCTGGCGCGCGGCTACAAGGCCGATCTCAACGTCATCGACTTCGAGCGCCTGCGCCTGTCGGCGCCGAGGGTCGTGCATGACCTCCCCGCGGGCGGCAAGCGGCTCCTGCAAGAAACGCGGGGATACGCCGCCACGATCGTCAGCGGGACGATCATCCGGCGTGACGACGAAGATACGGGCGCCCTGCCGGGGCAATTGGTGCGCGGCGGGCGACGCGGGCCGCGACCGCGGGCTCACGGGTAGCCAGCGCCCGGGGTGGCGACACGCACGACGCCGATCACGCCGTTGCGGGCGCGCCGGGTCTCCTCCGGGTCATGACTGCCCGCAAGGCAGATGAACAGGTCGCGGCCGTCGGCGCCCCCCAACATGCAGGCGTAGGGCCGGCGGGCTTCCGTCGGCAGCTCTTCCATGACCTTGCCTGTCGGACTGACCCGCATCACCGCGCTGGCGCGGGGCGAGGTGACCCAGATGCATCCCTCAGCATCCAGGCAGATTCCGTCGGGAACCTGGTCGGCGCCCAGCTGGGCGAACAGGCGCCTGTCCGTCAGGGTTCCGTCCGCGCCGATCGTGAATGCGATGAGGGTCTTGCGCAGGGATTCTGCGACGACGAGGGTGCGGCCGTCGGGCGTCACGACCGATCCATTGGGGGTCAGCATGTCCTCCGCCGCAACCTGGACCGTTCCATCAGGACGCACCAGCAGCACGACCGTGGTCCTCGGGTCCTCCTCGCCGCCGCGGAAGCCCACTTCGCCCACGTAGGCGTTGCCGACGCCGTCCACCACCATGTCGTTGGCGTGGAAGCGGTGATGGCCCGACAGGTCCGCGTGCCGGCTCAGCGCGCCATCGGGGCCTCTGCGATAAATGCACAGCTCGCCCATGGAGACGATCAGCATGTCGCCGCCCGGAAGCCAGCCCAGCCCGGCTGGACCTCCCGGAACCTCGAACTGATCGAGCGCCCGGCCGCCCGGCTCGATCCGAATGACCTTCCCATCGTGGCAGTCGGAGAACCACAGGCTGCCGTCGCGCCATCTTGGGCACTCCGGAAAGGCCAAGCCTTCAAGCACGGTGGTGATGGTCGTCAAGGCTCCGCTCCGCCGTTTCTCTCAGATCAACATGTCGCGGAGATGATAGTCCCTGATCTTGGCCCGGGCCTCGTCGCTCCACCGGAACGCTTTCCCCGCCGCGACGTGCGGGCCGTACCTGAACGGCGTTTCGTCGGGAAAGCGCTGGCGGCGCGCCTCGATGGCGTGGCCGATGACGTCCGAGCGCTGGCGTACCCGGTCCTCATCGTAGCATTGCAGTGAACCGTCCATGCCGCGCGTCGTGACGCCGAGCAGGGACCTGCGTTGATGGAACCCGAGATTGAGCGTCACGCGCCAGTCCGGGCTGGTGTTCGGAAAAGACGCGTGGACGAGTTGGCGATTGTGGATCGCCACATCCCCCGCCTTGCAGACCAGCGGCACGGCGTCGGGCAGTCTGTTCCCGCCGGCCAGCTCGACCCTGGCCTTGATGTCGGCCTTGCCCCAGGCGTGGGACCCCGGAATGTACCAAAGGCCGTTGGCCGCGGTGCAGTCATAGAGCTGCGCCATGAAGTTGAAGCCGTGGGTCAGCGGCGTCCAGTCGGGACTGTTCCAATGGGTCGTGCCGTCCTGGTGCCAGGCGAAGGATCCGCCCTCGCCGGGCTTCTTGACGATGAACACCTCGTTGAAGGGGGCGAAATCGTCGCCATTGACGCTCGCGGCGACCGCCAGCAGGCTGGGATGGCCATAGAGGCGCAGAGCCGCGTCGGAGAATTGCAGCGGACCCAGGATCAGATAGGGGACCTCGGCCGGCAGATCCGAGGCCGGCGTGGGCTCGATCATCTTCACGGGCGCCCGGCCACCGACCTTCGACGTGCCGCCATACGGATCACCGAGCGGTTTGGTCCACCTGACTATGGACTCGGAGAGGTCCACGCCCAGCGCCGGGCGTCCCTTGGCGTCTAGGCTCGAACCCGGACAGGCCGGCAACCGTTCGAACAGGCCATGGAACTCGGCCCTGAGTTCGATCAGCTCCTCGGGGCGCAGGACGCCCTCGAAGATGTAGAAGCCGGTGCGCACATAGGCGTCGAGGATCTCAGGGGCGAGGCGGCCGCCCGCGGTGAGGCGGATCGGCCCGCGATTTCCGAGCGCGCGCGCGCGTTGCTCGCCCTCCCGGAAATAGGCCTGCATGGCCTCTTCTTCAGTCCCGAAATCGGCGATCGCAATGTCCACGAAGATGCCTTTGATGTCGGCGGACCGTCGTTTGGACATTGACCCCGATTACAACCCCTTGGCAATTGTCCCTAAGGGAGCGGATTTCATCAATCGGCCCGGGAGGTAAGCGATGGAACCTCATCGTCGCCGCACTGTCGGCCCCGCCGTCTGGCGAGCCGATGAAATCGGCGGGAAAGAGGGCCTCGCGCGCGCCCTGGACGAGCGTGAGCTTTCGGCGTTCGAAGCCCTGCTGGCTGCGACCCGCGAAACCCCTTTGCTCGCCACGGGGCGCGAACAATTCGCGGACCCAAGCCTCGATGAGCTCGGCCGGGCATGTGGCCATGAGGTCGCGCAGGGCCGCGGGGCGATGGTCCTCACCGGCCTAGATCCGGCCCGTTGACCTGGTCCGACAGCCTCGACCCGTCGTCGGCAATTACGGGCCACCTGATCCGGAGCGTTGCGGGGTCTTGAGTGGATCGAGGGGCGTGGCCGCTTGCGCACCGCTCTCGAAAGCCGGAGGTTAGGGCCTAACCCGCCTCGAAAACCTGCAACGCAGCGCCGTTCGCAGTCCTGAACCGGCGGGGCGAGTGCACGAAACAGGGGAGGCGACCGATGACCAAGACGCGGCGTGAAGTTGGCATGCTGGCCGGGGCGGCCGCCGCGGCGGGAGCGATCGGCACAGCGGCGAGCGCGATGGCTTCAGAAGGCGCGCCAGACGGCGTGCGCCTCCAGAGCCGCGTCGTGCCGTATCCGAAATCCGTCAGTCCGCAGGCCAGACAGTTCATGGCCAGCGTCGTTGGCCCGGATGGCCTGCCGCTCGGTGTTCATCGGCGGCTACCGGCGCCGGACGACCTCAAGGGATGGGCCGAGGCCCGGGCGGCTGTCGAGGCCACGATCGCGCGGGGATCCGGGCGCGCGGCGGCGACGGCGAGATCGACGGTGGAGACCACCGAGCTGGGCGGAGCCGTGGTCCATGTCGGGACGCCCCCGGATCTGGCCTCCGACGATCGCGCCTACATCAATATCCATGGCGGCGGATTGATTCACGGCGGCGGCGAACCCTGTCGCATCGCCGCGCGACTGGAGGCCGACAAGCATGGCGTTCGCTGCTACTCGATCGACTACCGGATGCCGCCCCAGCATCGCTATCCCGCCGCCCTCGACGATTGCGTCGCGGTCTACCGCGCGCTTCTCAAGCGATATCCTGCGCAGAACATCATCGTGGGCGGGGGGTCCGCCGGGGGGAATCTGACGGCGGCGCTCGCTCTTCGCGTGCGCGATGAGGGCCTTCCGCTTCCCGCCGCCGTGGTGCTGAACACGCCGGAGCTGGACCTCACGGAATCGGGCGACACCTTCCAGACGAACCAACTGGTCGACGTCATGTTGCCCATGCCGCTGATGGAAACGAACCTGCTCTACGCGGCTGGTCACGATCTTTCCGATCCCTATCTTTCGCCCTTGTTCGGGGACTTTTCGAAGGGATTCCCGCCCACATACCTGCAGGCGGGCACCCGCGACATGTTCCTTTCCAACGCGGTTCGCATGCATCGCGCCTTGCGACGTGTCGGCGTGCCGGTGGAGTTGCACATCGGCGAAGGAATGCCGCACGGCGGCTTCGGCGGCGGAACGCCTGAGGACCTGGAGCTTGCCGCCGAATGCCGGCGGTTCGTACGCGATTGGTGGGGAAAGCGGGCTTAGCGCCTCGCCGCCTTTGCCAACCGGCGGAGGCGCACAGGCCGGCCGTGTATTCCAACTCAACGACTCGGATTGGATTGCCCGAAAATTGGTCCGGCAGCACAAGGAGCAGGGATGAGCAGGCTACGGTTCGGGACCTTCCTGGCGCCTTTCCATCCTGCGGGTGAAAACCCGACGTTGGCGTTGCAGCGGGATCTGAGGCTCGTCGAGCATCTTGACGACCTCGGTTACGACGAGGCGTGGATCGGCGAACACCATTCGGCCGGCAGCGAGATCATCGCCTCGCCGGAAATCTTCATGGCTGCCGCTGCGGAACGCACGAAACGCATCAAGCTCGGCACCGGGGTGACCTCGGTAAGCTATCATAACCCGCTGTGGGTGGCGGACCGGATGGTGTTGCTCGACCATCTCACCCGCGGCCGCACAATGCTCGGTGTCGGTCCCGGTTCGCTGCCGACCGACTCGGCGATGATCGGCCTCAACCCAACCGACACCCGCGAACTGCTGGAGGTGAATCTCGACATCATCACGCGGCTCTTGGCGGGCGAGGTGGTGACCGAGAAGACGCGGACCCACAACCTCGTCGAAGCCCGGCTACAACTCAGGCCCTACAGCGAGCCGTGTTTCGAAATCGCCGTCGCAGCGGTGGCTTCCCCGACCGGACCGCGCCTGGCCGGGCGCTTCGGCGCGGGGCTGCTGTCCATCGGGGCCACGCTCACACAGGACGGGTTCGATGCGCTTGCCCACCATTGGGGCGTGGTGGAGGAACGGGCCGCGCACTTCGGAAGGCCGCCGCCGGACCGCGCCAGCTGGCGGCTCGTTGGCCTGATGCATATCGCCGAGACCCGCGAGCAGGCCTATCGCGACGTCGAGCACGGAATCGTGCCGTGGTTCGAATATTTCCAGAAGGTGGCGGCGTTCCCGCAGATGGCGGTCGAGGGGCGGAACGTCAGGGAAATGATCGACTACATCAACGCGGCGGGGATCGGCGCGATCGGGACCCCGGATGACGCCCGCGGCCAGGTCCAGCGGCTCGCGGACCAGTCGGGCGGGTTCGGCGCGATGCTGCTGCTGGCGCACGAGTGGGCGAATCCCGAGGCCACCCGGCGGTCTTACGAACTGGTCGCCCAACACGTCATGCCCCACTTCCAGGGCCCGGTCCTGACACACGCGCAATCGACGTCGGAGGCGAAGGCCCGAGCAAGTGAGACCCGCGAAGGCCACGCGCAGACCCAGCTCGACGCCGTGGCGCACATGACCGAGAAATATGCCCAGGAACTCAAGGCGAAGGAATGAGCGCGCTCGGGACCTGACCGGTTCAGGCCTCGGCTAAGGCATGATTTCCGCGCGGCGGGCTATGTCGGTGGTGCGCGCGGTGGCCGCCCATCCAAACGCCGCCGCCATTCTGGTCGTCTCGGACAGGCCGGCCTCGTTCACATCTACTCGGCCGCGATCGCAACTCGCTCCCCGGGCGTTTCCGGGCCGATGAACGCGCCGGCGAAGCGGCCGGCGAATGCGCCGTGATCAAAGGTCGGGACGCCGTTGACCAGCGTGAGGCGCATCGGCGCCGGCGCGCGCGTGTATCGATAGGTCCGGCCGCCTTCGCCGTCCCACACGTCCCACAGCTTCTCTTCGGGACGACGTTCGATCTCCGCGAGATTGAACACGGCGATGTCGGCGATCATGCCGACCTGGATCAGGCCACGGCCGGCCAGGTTGAAGAAGCCGGCGATCTTGCCGGTCAGTACATGGATCGCTTCCTCGATCGTGATCAGGCCGCGATCACGCACATAATCGGTCAGCAGAAGCGCGTTGTCGCCCACGCCGCAGAACATCTTGCCGTGGGCGCCAGCGTCGGAGACCTGACCGATCGAGCGCGGATCCCTGATCAACTGCAACACCACGGGTTCGTCGACCTCGAGCGAGCGCTTGTGAACGACAGATTCCGCGCCATTGTTCAGCACCCACTGCGCCAGGGCGTCGGAGGCATGGCTGACGCCGGTCTGGGCCATGTATTCGGCGAGGGTGATCCCGATCGGTCCGTAGCCGCTTTCGCTCTCCCGCAAGGTCAGCGACGTCGGGTCGTTGAGCGCCGAGTGGGCGAACTGGTTGTTCCAGGACTCACGCGCCCGATCCCGCCACGAAGGGTCTGAAAGCAGAGCGCTCTTTTCCTCCCAGGTGGGGACGTTGATCACTTCCTGCCAGACGGAGTTGCCGTTCTGCGAGAACACCAGCGAGCGGTTGAAATTGATCACCGAAGTCGGCGAAACGTGATGGTAGGACGTCCAGAAATCGAGGCCCTCGGCCTTGAACTTGTCGTGCAGGACCTGCGCGGGCTTGCGGATCTCAGCCTGGTATTTGAGCGCCGGCAGGCCCAGCCACTGCATCCGCACGCCGGCGGCCTTTGACAGGCGACCCATCCGCTCGACCTGCACCGGGCCGGTCATGCGGAAGAAGTGGTCCACGATCACCTGGAAGGTGGCGGCGGGATACCGCGCCAGGACGGCGAGGAGCGCGGCGTATTCGGCGTCATCGGCGCGCTGGGACGGCAACGGACGTTCGTTCTTGTCGTAGTCCAGCTGGTTGGTGGACAGTCCCATGGCGCCGGCGCGAAGCGCATCGTCCAGCAGCGAACACATCTGCTCGACCTCACCGGGCGTCGCGACGCGCGTCCAGGCTTCCTCGCCCATGACGAAGAGCCGGAGCGCGATGTGGCCGCAGAACGCCGCGAAGTTCACCGGCGTCTTCACGTTGCGCTCGAAGGAGGCCCTGTACTCGCTCCAGGTGCGCCAGTCCCAGGCGACGATCTTTTCCATCGGCGCTTCGGGGATGTCTTCGAAGAAATTGAAGATGTCGATGATGTCGGCGCGGGTCTCCCGCCGGGCCGGCGCCATGGAGAATCCGCAGTTGCCGTTGATCGAGGTGGTGACGCCATAGCCGGGAGCCGGCTCCATCATCGGCGACCACCAAAGGGCGCCGTCCCAGTGGTTGTGGGTCTCGATGAAGCCCGGGGTGACGTAGCAGCCCGTCGCATCGATGACGCGCTCCCCGGTCGCCGCGGTCAGATCGGCGCCGATCTCGACGATGCGGCCCCCGTCGACACGGACATCGCCTGGGTAGGCGGGCCCGCCCGTCCCATCAACGACCGTGCCGCCCTTGATCAGTAGGGTGTAACGCATCACGCCTCCGCATCGGCTTCGAGAGTCTGTTCGTCCGAGTGACCGGCTGAATTCTAGCACGAGATCTTGCCCGGACACCGCCGCTGGCGTTCAGGGGGCTTTCTTCCACCGCTGACAGCGCCCCCGAGCGCGAGGCAGCAAGTCAGTTGCCGCCAGCCGACGCCGGCTTCATCCCGACGAAACGGAAGCGCTGGATCCGGTTTCCGCTGAGTGTCTCACCGGCGTAGATATTTCCCTTGGAGTCCACAGCCAGGCAGTGGATCGTCTGGAACTGCCCCCCCTGCCGGCCGCCCGTCCCGAAGGAGCCCAGAACCTTCAGGTCAGCTCGCCGCAAGATCCAGATCTTCTTGTTCGTGCCGTCCGCCAGATACAGAAAGCGCTGTTCCTTATCGGGCGAGAAGGCGACGAACCAGGCATTCCCAAGGTGGCTCTTGGTTATCGGCCTGTTGGTCTCCCCGACAATGACCTGCCGGACATAGGTCCCGTCCTTCTTGAACACCTGAATCCGGCTGTTCGCGCGGTCGCATACGTAGAGAAGTCCGTCATTGGCGGCGACGACGCAATGCGCGACGGAGAAGTTTTCATCGGAACGATCACTGCCGAAGGCGTCGATCTGTTGCGGATCCTTGGGCGGCTTGCCGTAGGCCCCCCACATGCGCATGAAGGCGCCGGTATCGGCGTCGATGACGATGATACGACGATTACGGTAGCCGTCGCTGATGTAGGCTTCATTCGTCTCCGGATCGACATAAACGCTGGTCGGTCCCGCGAAGTTGTTGATGTCGAGGCTCGATGTGGCCTCCTTGCCTTGGCCGAATTGCTTTATGAACTTGCCGTCATGGGTGAACTTGACGACCTGTGAGGGATTCTGCTGGCTCGTCAGCCAGACGTTATTCTTATAGTCGACGAATATCGCATGTTCCGACAGCGGCCACACGCCGTCTGGATAGGGGCCGGAAACCTGCTTGCCGACCAGCAGGTCCTTGCCGGGTCCCGGCTGGTAAGGATTGGCCGCCAGGGACTTGGCGTCGCGGACAATGGCGTGGATCGCGCCCCAAGCCTGCACCACATTGCCGTCCTGATCGAACTCAATCACGGGCGGAGCCGGCGCGCAGCAGTCCCCCAGTCCCTCCAGGGCGTAGTTTTCGATAAGGCCGTTGACCGAACTCGGACGTTGCGCGACCCACACATGGTCGTCCTTGGTGACCTGGATCGCTCCGATGACGCCGGTGGTCCAACCGTTCGGCAACGCCTTCGGCCATTCCGGATCGTACTTGAACGTAGGCATTTGATCGGGTTGCGCTAACGCCGGCCTGGCGCCTGCGCCAAGCACGCACGCGGCCATGCCGCCAGCGAAGAGCAGTCTTGCCAGGGCTTTCAGTAGTCTGGTCAAAACTTTCCTCCTTACTAGGAAATATCGAACTCGCTGAAATCCGGCTCGTAAGTCCAGTCGCAGTACTCTCGATTGAAGAACCCGCCCTGTGTCGCCAATCGGCCGTGCTCGTTCATAAAGTAGGACTTCTGCCCGCCGGCTCCGTAGAGCATCCGCGACAGCCGGGCGTCGAGCTTGCGGTTATAGGCCACATAGGGCTCGATCTTGACGTCGACCGCATGCTTTCCGGACCCGATCAGGGCGTTCATGCACTTGATCGCATATCGCACCTGCATTTCGCCCCAAGCGGAGGGGCCGATCGCCCGACCGTTGGTGTTGGGTCCATAAAGGCAGAACAGATTCGGAAAATGCGGGATGGTGATGCCCAGGTGGGCGCGAGCGCCATCGACGCTCCAGAACTCCTTGAGCGAAACGCCATCGCCCTGGACGTCGATGGTCAGAAGGAAGTCCGTCGCATTGAAGCCCGTCGCCACGACGATCAGGTCGAACAGGCGTTCCTCTCCATCGGCCGTAAGCACGCCGTCGGGCGTGATGCGTTCGATAGGCGTCGTGACGAGAGACACGTGATCCTGCAGGACGGCGTCGTACCAACCGTTGTCCTTGGGGAGGCGCTTCGACAGCGGCGGGTAGTCCGGCACACACTTCGCCATCAGATCCGGGCGATGCCCGATCTTGCTCTCCACGTAGTTCAGCAGGTTGGTCCGCAGCTTGTGGTTTGCGGCGTTGACGGAGTGCGGATCCTTCCACGCTGGATCGATATCAAGCGCCGCGGAATAGACATCCCCGATGCCGAACACGGCCGCGATGCGGAGCCAGTTCCGATAGTAGGGTAGGTTGTCCACCAGCCAACGCTGCGCCTGCGAGACGGGCGCCCTGTAGCTCGGCACATTGGCGATCCAGGTCGGCGTACGCTGGAAAATGGATAGTTCCATCGCCTTTTCGGCGAGGGGCGCCACGAGTTGCACGCCGCTTGAGCCGGTGCCGATCACCGCCACCCGCTTTCCGGAAAAGTCGTAGTCCGCGTCCCACTCCGCGCTATGCATCGTCTTGCCCTGGAAGCTCTCGGATCCTTCGATCTTTGGCCACAGGGCCCTTCCGAAGAGACCGATCGCGCTGATGACGAAGCGCGCCTTGAAACATTCGACGCCGTTCGGGCCTGTCGCCTCGATCTCCCACAGCTTCGCCGCGGCATCCCATTTCAAACCGGTGACCCTGGTGTTGAACTGGAAGTTTCCCGCGACATCGTGCTTCGAGACGCAGTGCCGGAAGTAATCGACCAGCTCGGGCTGCTCGGCGAAGTAATGCTTCCAGGGATAAAAGGGCTCGTGTGTGTAGCAATAGGACAGGCTGGCCAAATCCACACGTGCGCCCGGATACCGATTGCGATGCCAGGTTCCGCCCAGATCAGGGTCCTGCTCGAGGACCTTGAACGGCAGGCCTGCCGCTTTCAGCGCGATGGCGGCCGTAACGCCGTTCATACCGGCGCCGATCACCACCACATTATATTCCTGGAGGTCGGCGCCGAGCGCATTGTCGATCTCGAACCCGCGCGGAAGCGGATCGGCGCCGAACTCTTCCCACCAGAAGCGCAAGAGGTGTGGCGGGACGTCTTCCGCCAGGAAGAGCTCGATCAGGGGCTTGAACGCATCGGGCGAAGGCGGCGGTGGGGGTTTGAGCGCTCCGGCGCGCAGCGTCTTGAGGACCTCGACGGCCTTCTTGCGCACCAAGGCATGGTCTTCTTCGCGGGCGAGGCCCGGGGGCGCCGCCCTGTCCATCGCCGCCAAGGCGTTCGAATCGGTCTCCATGGCCAGAAGATCGGGGTCGCCCGTGAGCTGGTATATCGCCGCGCGGAGGCAAGTGACGTCAGCAGCCTCGATCGCCTCTCGCAAAAATTCCTCGTCGTTGGAATCGGCTTGTTTGGCGTCTTGCTCAGTCACGACCCAATGACCTCCTGTTGAGCCTGCGAATATGCCGACGGCAGTCCCACGATCCATAAGCGGGTGGCAAATCCGTTGTCGAGGTTGTCCGCCTGCCCGCTAAGGGGCGGTGCGGGCGGAAGATCATCCGCGTTGAAAGGGACGCGGTCACGGATCGAAGTGTCGCCTAGCGGCATTTGATTGAGCAAATGAAAGGCGCTCAGTTGGGCCAGTTTCTCCAAGATTTTCGGACAGATCGCAGGCCGGCAAAAACCCCACGCTGCTACAAGGGCGCAAGCCTTACCGGGAGGGTGGCCCTCGACGGCGCAACATTTGAGGATTGCACCTTCGAGAAGGCGCGCTTGGTGTATGCCGGTGGCGTCCTTCCTTCGATTCAGGGCTGCTCATTTGACGAAGTGACCTTTGAATTTGAAGGCGCCGCCGGGCGTACTCTCAGCCTGCTCCAGGCCTTTTCGGCCCCTTCGAGCGGCCTTGCCCAGATCTTCAAGGCATCCTTCTCGCGGATATTCGGTCACTAGGGAATTGCGGGCTTCTGCGTCTCGACGGAGCATTGAGCGCCTCTCCATCCTGCAGTGGCCGCCGCGGGCCTCCTGTCGGCGCTATGGGCTGCCGGAAAATCACCCCTGCGTCAGCAGGGAAATGAATGCTCGCGCGGGCAGTCGCAGGGCAATGGGTTTCTGCGCCGCTCTCGCGATCCCGGCTTAACGGATCTCGAGGGCCTGCCATTCGGGACCAGGTTCGGCGGCCTTGGCGTCCGCGACCTGGTAGACGATCCGTCCGCGATAGGCCCAATAACGCGCGCCGCTCTTATCCTGCAACGGCCGCCAGTCGCCGACCGCATCGGCGACCAGCGGGGCGGCCAGCGGTTTCAAGCCATCGCAAACGCCGGCGCAGACCCGGCCGGAACGCGCGACGTAGAGGTCGTGTTTGGCCGCGTCGGCGAACACATAGGCCACCTTCGACCATTGCGTTGCGACGCCGGCGGGCGCCGTGACCTTCGGCGCGGGCGGCTGGTAGAGCGCCAGATGCCAGTAGAGGGTGGCGGCCGGCACGCCGTCGGCCAGGACGGTCGGCTCGCCGGCATATCCGGTCATGAACGAAGGCACCACGGATCTCGCCGCGATCTCATCGAAGGATTTTCCGGCGAAGGTGTAGAGCGGGTCGCCCTTATAGGCGAGGATGGGCTCGCCGCCACGCTGTACGAGGCTCCAGTCGCCCTCGGGCTGGAAGCCGGCCGGCGCCACCACGGGGCGCCAGTATTGCGGGCAGGTGTCGGCGCAGCGCGCCATGATGTCGGCATAGCCGCGCAGGCGCTTGGCCAGGCGGTCGAGATCAAGGCGATAGAGCGGCGCGCCATCGGTTTTGGAGAGAACCAGCCCCTCGTCGCTCTTGTGGATCGCCAAGCCGGGCGGAAGACCGCCTGTGGCGGCCTGGCTGATGGCCGGTATCGCCGCGAACAGTCCCGCCGCCAGGACCACCGCCCGCATCGTGAGATTCAACCGCACGCCATCCTCCCTCGATCGTTGCGCGCTCAAGGTCGCACGCCAAATCATAGCATGCATTTTAAGTTCATATATCGAAACATCTGCGGTATGGAGCAGCCCCGACTTGATCTCCAGGAGCATACCTCAGAGAACGGGCGTGGAATGCCGCCTTAAGGCGTGCTGATAGGTTCGTTGTACATGCCCAAGAGCGCGAAACCGGACAGTCCGACCGACGCATGGTTCGATCCCGAGGTCGAGGCGTTCATGCGGATCTACGACACCTGGCAGCGCACCTCCGGCCGATTGCTCAAGCGCCTGTGGCGTGAAAAGGGGCTCACCGAGCGTCGTCTCCTGATCCTGGCGATGGTCCGGCGAGGTGCGAACCGTCCGAGCCACCTGATCGAGTTGCTGGACGTCTTGCCGAGCACCGTCACCTTCGAGACCGACAAGCTCGTCGGGGCGGGTCTGCTCAGCCGCGAACCCCTGCAGTCGGACCGCCGGGTCGTGCAACTGAGCCTGACGCCGGACGGCGAAGCCGTTCATCGCGAGATGGTCATGGTGCTGAACGGCTATCTGCGCCCGCGCATCGCCGACCTGGCGCCGGGCGAACTGGCCGAATTCCTACGGATCGGGCGCAACGTCATCGGCGCGACGCCGCGGCCTGTTGCGACTGGAGGGATCGCCGCGTCCACCGAGCCCTCGGCGTCCACGGCGAGGGCTGGCCCAAAGACCTAGGCCATGATCTCCGTGATCGACCTGGACGTGCGCAGGCCGCCGTCGCCCCAGGTGTCGACCGGAACCCCCATGATCTGCTGAAGGGTGAGCCCCACGCGGGACGCCGGCGTTCCGCCGCCGGCGATATGCATCCCCGTCTTGACCTTCCCGCCGGCGCGGCCGGCCAGCATCATCGGCAATCCTTCGACGGTATGGTTCTTGGCGAAGTTGGTCTCGGAATGGGCGAACACCAGCGTGTTGTCCAGCAGCGTGCCGTCGCCTTCCTTGAACTGTCCCAGCGTGTCCACGAACGTGCCGAAGGCCTCCATGCAGCGTTCCACGAACCAGGTGGAGTCCGGTTGGTAGCCGAGCTTGGGATCCACCGGCTCCTCGTGGGTCAGCTGGTGGTGCGAGATCGTGCTGCCGGCCCGGGTGAGCGACGACGCGCCGGTGTTGAAGCTCAGGTTGAAGACCCGCGTCTGGTTGCACGCCAGCGCCATGGCCAGAAGGCGCGCCATGGTCTTGTGGTTCTCGATGACGTGCTCGATCTGGTTGTTGACCGGCGTGGTGTCGGTAGGCATGCGCGGAATCACGCAGGCTTCCAGCGGCGCGGGCTTCTCCAGTTGCAGCGCCAGTTGCTGTTCGGTCTGGCGGAGCGCGGTGAAATACTGGTCGAGGCGGATCCGGTCGCTCGCGCCCAGCCGGCCTTCCAAATCCTTTCGCTGCTCGCCCACCGCCGAAAGCACGCTGTGGCGGGCCATGATCGCCGGGTTGGG